>JACCVV010000049.1 GCA_013697955.1 Tatlockia sp.
TAATCAACAAGCAGTGGATGCGTTATTAACTTCTAAACTTTATATTTATAGAGGTTTGAATTTAATTGGTAAGGGTGGTGCTGCTTATGTTCGTTCCAGAACAAAACAGTATAATCAATTCTTCGTCAGCGATACTAGTGGAAGATTTGAAGCTTCTGATACCATTTGGCGTATCAAGCCAGAATTTGATGTAGGCTTCGGTTATACCTTCGATAAAATTGATGTGAATTTAATGTACACACATAGGTGGAGTGGATGCTAATGTCACTGGTGCTTCCAGATTCTTCAGTGCTGGACCCGATCGATTGCCTACTGTTTATGCATATAATGCGTTAACAGCTTGCCTAAGTTTCACTTTTGGTTAATAGAATTCAGGGTTTTCCTGATTTATCGCAAATTAGGAATCTAAACTCCCAATTCAATGACTTAATTGTTTAGATTTTTTGAAGTGAAGCAATAACGTTAGCGGTAGAATCTGTATAAATTAGTGTTTACATACTTTGATAAAAACTTTCGATATCTTTCGATAGTGGCTCCTTTTTGCGCTTAAAACCCCTATATGGAGGAAGAGCTAAAATTTTTGAATGCAATTTCGTAACCTTCTTTATCATCCTCAATCACATTTCGATTCTTCCCCATTAATGAAGCAATTTTAATGAGGTTCTCTGGGGGAAGTTTGGCAAAAAAACTAGTTTCAGTTCTATAAGCTTGAGCAAGAATCTGCGCATTTATTTTTATTTCGTTATGGTGATCTAGCTTTTTTACGGGTTTTTTTACAGCATTAACGATATTGGCATTACCAGTACTTTTAGCATAAGCATAATCACCAGGAGCTGCTTGAGCACCGGCAGCAACGACAGCATTCACTATACCAGCATGAAAAGTAGATATGGCTTTAGTTAAATCACCAGGGGACGCTTTCGCGCCAGCCTTAATAGCAGCATGCACTATAAAGAAATTACCAGTTCTTATCGCTCTTGTTAATTCTTGGTTTTCAATTTTTTGTATCATGTTAAGCCCAATTCCCCAAACCAAGTTAATAGTTAATTGGCCTTTATTTTAACATTCCTACATTAGGGATATATTAAGAAACAATTATTAATAAGCCTAGCGCTCCGGAACTTACGCCCTGACGTCAAAAATTTGTATGAAGATTTTCAACCATACCGTTATGGATATAAAGTGCTTATCCAGTTGCGATTCCTATGATCTTCCTCCAAATTTCCAGTAAATGAGGCCAGTAAGTTATTGGAAGGCTGGTTAATCTACTTCAAATCCATGGCGGCACTTGCGCATATAGGTGCAGCGTAAATTAAGTAAAATGATGTTATTGGGAATTTTCCGATATGATTTTTTGTATTTTTGCGTCAGGGCGTAAGTTCAGCGCTAGGCCTAATAAAGCGAAAAAAGGGGCACTATGAATCCATCCAGGATTGTTACTAAACGATTGCATTTACGACGCTCCTTAGAGAGGGATGCAGAGATTTTATATCAAAATTATTGCTCTGATAGTGAGCGATCTCGGTTTCTTACTCGTCAATCTCATTATAAACTAGAAGAAACATCCGACTTTTTATCGAAATGGTGTCAAATTGCATGGGAAGATAAATTACCTAATTTTGCTTGGGTTGTTGCACTGAAAAGTACTAATGAAGCTATAGGTCTTTTTCTTGTGATGAGTGAAGAGGGCAACGTTCAAATTCATTATGGCATTAGCCGAGCTTATGAAAAGCAAGGGTTTATTACTGAGGCAGGGCGTGAAGTAGTTAAATGGTTGAAAACTCAACCTGAGGTTAACGAAATATGGACTTTATGCGACTTAGAGAATCACGCCTCAATAAAAATACTAGAAAAACTGGGCTTTAAAAATCAAGGGCTTTTAAAAAAAGAGTTAATTTTACCTACGTTTGGAACTAATGCCCGTGATTGTTATAAATATAAAATATGATTGTTGACACATTTCAAATGTCTTCCCCTCCTGTAAACATTAGGCTACGCGGGGGGTTTTTGCAAAAGAAATAGGTGTGTTTTTTATCTTTGAGGTTATTTTTATAAGGAGCCTTCGCCCCTTCCAACCACCTAACATGAGAGGCTTCTAAAGCGAGTTGTCAGTGGTTCCTCTTCATCATCAGAAGACGTGTAATCTTCACCCGAACTTTCATCTTCTCCACCATAAATCTCTACACATAATTTATGCAAGTATTCTCGGGTAGGAATAATTCCTTCCTCATCGTGTTCAAGTTCAAAAACAAAGGCAGATTCAGGCTTATAACAGGCACTAAACAATTCTGACACTGCTTCAAATTTCCTAACGTTTTAACAAGGTTTTCAGAACTCATAATTTGCTGGTTTATAATGATGCTTTTATTTTTTCCACTTTATTTCGATTTCAAGCTCATATTCATCTCCATCTTCTTCATATTCAAATTCAATATAAACATCTACTGGTACATTAATCCGATGTTTGTTTACTTGTATTTGAAAGCCTTTATTTTGCTCAATCGCGTCTGCAATTCTTCGTAATTTATTTGCAACAGCTGATGAGCCATATGCTTTTTCCAGCTCTATAGTATCTTTGTCCGCCATAAAAACCTCCAAAATAATTTACAATTAAACTACTTCTTCACCTGTATACACTACTCTATTTAAAATGGGCTGTTTTATAAGATTTTGCAACTGAAGGTTTATTTTGGAGCATTAATTACTGGCGGAATGAATAAACATCAGCTAGGCTTAATAATGACAAAATTAATAAGGAAGACTCATGGACGAGAACAATCCAAATAATTTAAAAAATCGAAATAACTCAAACACCTCAAGCAATCCAGATGCTCCAAATAGATCAAAAAGGATTGGAATTATAGCCCTAGTCATCCTAGCATTAATTATTTTATACTTTTTATTTAAAGGGCCATCCAGTGTAGAGACAAATCCACCGGCAAGTTCAAACCCTACAACCCAAGCGCCCGCTTCTAATCCAAATGCAGGGACTACAACTACCGCACCTTAATTCCCAAGCGGGTAATGGGAGGTAACAAGCTTCCCATTACTTCCTAAAACTATCTTTGGGCCAACTAAAAGGCTCCGTTGGAAGAACCCAATTGACAGTCGCTCTTTTTGGCTTGTTCGGTTATTTTAAGAGAGCCACTAAGGGGTCGTGAGGAAGAATTGACAAAAACTGGGTTTTCGCTGAACAAATTTCTAATTAACATGACCTCACGTAATTCCCTTACTTTAACAAGCCTTTCACTAGAGAAAAAGAACAGTAATAATTGACTATCTTCAATTGTCCGAGAATTATTAGTTGTCAAACGGACAAAAAGATTCCAACTAATAACGTGGAGGAGAAAAATGATCGTGTTCTTCGTTTAACATTTAAAAAACACTTTTGGGGGTTCTTCTGTTCGACCCCTATTACGCTGATTTAGCAGAATAATATTCGGCATCCATATTAAGACGGTCAATCGAACCCCAACAACAGTTACAAGCCCTTTTTTTTCGTATATTACCGATATCAACAAATCAGGGACAATTTAATCTCCAGCGTTATCTATTATACAAGGGGTATCATGGTGGACGCTAAAGCGTATGCCGAAAAGGCAAAAGCCGAATACAGCTCTGTATTTTTGCTATTAGGATTAAGTAAACATCTGATAGCTATATTTGTTTTCTTCAGCCTATAGAAAAAGGATGCTCACCATAATAAATAGCTTCCATTCGTTGGATTATTTTGTATATTTAAACCACTAATTATTTCGATGAAAAAAGGCTGAGCCCATATGCTGCAAGGTCTGCAGATCTGTTAAAAACTGAAGTGACCCACTTGCACGTATCCTGACCCCATACCTAATCCTTTAATGTATCTTAAAACATCTATTTGAAAATATTCGCGCTTGCAACTCCGAAGAATTACATAAATCTTTTACCGCTATGTTTAAAATTCGATTAGATTGCGCGTATAGTTGGGCCGAACGGATACTTAATATTAGCTGGCATAGTAATTGGCTATAGCATTTCAGAATTCATAGTCTCTCAACCAAAAATTTAGATTTATAAATTAGGTTTGGATATTAGCTATTTTTTATCTTTATGCCTTGAAATTGATCAAGTAAAAGATATAATACTCACTATTAAGTGCGCCTTACAATCAAAAAGAAAATATATAACACCTATTTTGTACAAAGAGAGATTAAACCATGTCATCGCTACTAGTTAATAAAAATAATGAATTTTTCATTGCTATTTGTGAAAAGAATGATCATTCATCTGTTTCCCTAGGTGTAAAAGATAATGATGGAACAATTCAGTTTTTAGCCTCTTTTGGTAAAATTTACTATCGGGGAGCTACCCAAACAAAAAAAGAAAACAATCTTGATATGTTTAAATTAAGGCTCTCAGAAATATGCGGAGCTGTATTTACTGATACCAATGCCTACATTCAAAATGAACCCGTCATTGCCTATGAAATAAACGATGAGGTCTGGCGTAGTCCGAAGACTTCAGACATTAGCTACAAAGCTTATGCAATAACTTATCAACATTATTTGCAGTTTTTGAATCAAATGGCTGCTATTTCACGTAAGCAACAAATCAAATTTAATGTTAAACCCCTAAAAGCCTATTTTCCAGTTATGGAAAACGATGACATCGTTAAATTGGAATGGGAAAATGTGGACCACGAGGAAGAAATTCAACCTCTAGCCAATGAGGAATTTGTAACCTTGTCTATTGGAAATAATTGCCGCCACAGTGCAATTCATTTAACAGAAGAAGCTAGAAAAACCGAGGGCACAGGGGCCGGAATTTCTTCCTTATTTTTCAAAAGTCTTCCTCTAAAGGCTGTTTTGGTAGGCGGAAATGTAAAAGATAACTATTTATTTGTACTCCCCTTGCCACCAAATGCATATTCGCATGTTAATCCTGAGAAACTAAGTATTCTGACGGAGCTTTACATACGTCTCGATGAAATGGTGCTAATTGCCCAGGAAAATGAGCTAAGCAGAAGAAAATTTGAAAAGTTGAAGGGCTTGTATAAGGAAATTGCTACCCAGATGCCTGAAACAATTCTTGATGTTATCTCCTCAATAGAAAGCTGGGAAAAAGAGAATAAAGAGTTAATAAGCACCCACCGAGAAAAACATTGGTTTCATTTTGCAACCGCAACTGAACGCATGTTTGATAAATTTCGTATAAAATTTGCCAGCATTAAAAAGGAACAGGAAGAAATTATCGATCCGCTCTGTAATACTAATAAAGTACAAGAACATTTGTCTATAAAAGGATAGATACTTTCACCTGAATCACCAATAGTAGCGAAACAATAACGGTAAGCAGTTTACCATGAAAAAAACAAGTCTCTTTTATGCTTTATTAATTAGCCTTAAGGCCTTCGCCGCTCCTCATTTTGTTCCTGCTCAACCCTTTGACAGCGGACATTATGAAATTAATGCACCTGCTTTATGGGGTAGGGTTTGGCTAAAGATATTTGGTTGCTTCTAATGAGCCAGATGAGATGGAAAAAGCCGTTAAGCTTAATGATTTAATTGCTAATTGTGTAATGTTGCAAAATGTAATTGACATCACCGATGTGTGCCACGCATTAATCCAGGAGGGCCACCCAATTGCTTAAGAAGATCTAAGTCATAGAAGTCCATAGACTTAGCGACCACAGAATCAACCAGTTATGCAGAACAGTCGAGAGCGCTCAAGGCTATAGCTTTTGAATCGGGAAGTAGGAAGCAGATGACGTAACAAGCATATTTTTTTTCAAAAAATCTTGATATTCAGAAAATCGATTAGGCAACCACAGAATCAACCAGTTATACAGAACAGTCGAGAGCGCTCAAGGCTATAGCTTTTAAGGAAAGAGGGTATTCCTAAACTGAAAATGAGACTTTATTAGAGGGTGGTATAAATAGCCCGACCCTGTAAATAATTTTGAATATAAGTCGAAAAGTTGAATATTTGGTGGATTCAACTCATTCACGCAACTTTTTGCATCTGGTTGGCAGGCTGGAAAAACATTTAAACAGCATTTTTGGAAAGCCACCCAATTAATGTACGAGTTTTCAATTGTTTGTTAAATTGCACAAATTGGTGGGGTACTTTATGAAATACGACTTGTTGTCAGTTCTTCCACAGCACCCCTATTAAGTAACCCATCACAATGATTGAACTCGACACAGAGGCCCAAATCTTAGATAAGCAACTTGCACTTTTATTTAATGGGTGAAATCAGGGAAGCATGTTGAACAACCAGCTTACAACCTTTAAGAGTATCTTTAAAAACCATTGTAAACCGAACAGGTCTTTGAATTTTTTTTCCAGCTTTGCGGTAGCTAATAATGTCTTCACCGTTGATTACAACACTGTTATCCAATTTATAATGGTGAAAAGTATTTTTAACAAAGCGTACTTTGTAGGACTTTTTGCCAAAGATATTTTTAAAATAGTTTAGGCGTTGTTTGGATGTGACTAAAGGTCTCTGATTATAAACACCAATTAATATGGCATCTTTGGCGTAGAAGTCACTGATAGCAGTAACATCGCCCGCATTGTAAGCCTGTTGCCATTTATCGATTATATTATGGGCTATTTGTGTGGTGCATTTTGCATAAGATAAACAGCAAAAGATTCCTAATAAAAACCCTACCCCACACTTTTGTAAATTCATCGTATCCTCCTGATTTCAATTATAAGATTTTACAGTTTAGTATGGGGTAAGACGGGATACATGTGCAAATAGGACTTTTCAAATTTCAAAAGACCTATAACCCTTGCTGAGCACGGGCAATAAAGTCTTATTATTGGAAATTTATCAGTTGTTTTAATATATAAGCATTCTGTTACTAGCCTTAATAAATGCGAGCAAAATAACGCTTAATTAATGTGTTTTCGGATTAAAATTAATTTCCTAAAATAAAAGCCTATAACCCATATACAGAAAGTGTTACGAAGTGACCCATCCGCGCACGTATCCCGTCTTACCCCTAACTTAGTTTACAACTCACCTAAAATAATAAACCAATGGCCAGTTTAGCTGTATATGCCGGTAAACCCTAAATGGTCAAAAACGTGCTCTATATGATTTTATTAAAATCCAACACAGGAATAATAAAAAAGCATCACAAGTAATTATCACTGACGATAGATAAGAGCCTTTATTTACTTATTAAAGATAATAAGAAAAAATTTTAACACCTAAAGTACCAAAGGAAGTCCACTTAATTTTCTACCCAAGATTACAGAGTATTTAAAACGAAACAACTAGATGCATTTTCTGAAATCAGTGGTTTTTTGATTATAAATTTACAAAGGAGGCAACAATTTTGAGATTGTTGTGTGAACTTTCCAATCAGGAAGGTAAGGTTTTAAAGATTGGTCATAAAGACTATTGATAAAGATTCCTAAACATTGACGTATTTCTACGTATTATCATAAACAGTCAAAATTAGTACAATAAATAAACAGAGGCTAATAATTGTGTTTTAGACTCAAAAATATGAGGTATAAATAATGAAAAATGTTAATCGGCTGTTTATCGTTGGACAAATAGGGTCAGGTAAAGGAATGCTTGCTAAAGCTCTGGCTGACAAACTCGGCTTCACCTTGATAGACATTGATTTTAGTTTAGAAAGAAAAATTGGCAAGGAAATTAAAGCTATTTTAGGTGCGGAAGGTACTGGCTCCTTTTTAAACTGTCAATACGAAGTTATGAAATCGCTTATTACTAGACAAAACGTGATCATAAATACAGATGCTTCTATTGCTGACAGCTTAGCTAATCGCAAGGTATTGAAGTCGGAATTAGTTGTTTTTATCGATGTCAGTCTACCCATACAGATAGAACGAATGTCAGGGACTACCAAACCATTAGTAAATGATGGATTTTTTACAAATTTATTGGAAACACTCCATCAACAACGCGATAATTTATATAGACAAATCAGTGATTTTACCATTAATTCTGATGATAGCGCTTTAGAAAAACACGTTGAATTAATCGTCAAATTTATTTCTAATAATTTTAAATTTAAAGATCAATCTCTGAATACAGAAGTTAATAATTTAAATACCATTGTATTTCATAAAAAAACGCATAAGCCTATTAATTTAACTCCTCAGCAAGCTGTGTGCGTGAAAATACTTTCTGAGGGAAAGTCAGCAAAAGAAATCGCTCGTGAAATGAATCTCTCTCATCGTACCGTTGAAGGTCATCTTGCCACAGTGATGGAAATCACTGGTTGTTCAAATAGTAAGGAGTTAATTGGATTATATTTGTCATGACTCAATAAGGGTTTAGGCAAGCAAATTACCATTTCAGCCGGTGGCATATTATGCGAACAATCAACTCCTCAGCCCCCACTAAGAGTCCGATTCCTTTTGGATCAAATTTAAGATCAACTCAACCCTAATTTCTTTTTGATTTTGGTCACTTTGTGCAAGAATTTTCAACCCTCAATAAAAAGGGAAGCATGTGTAGAAAGCTTCGATTTTCATAGGCAAAGATTTTGACTATAGCCTCGTTGGTGTCGATGTTTTGCCATATCACTAAAGCAGGTGAAGGTATCAGTAAAAGAGGGAAGGCTAATGTTGGGTTTTTGCAAGAACGGGGCAAATACGACCAATACCACTTGTTTATGTCATTAATTTAACCATTTCAGACTAAATCGAAGATTATCTAACAATAAATTCCGCTGATTTAGGCTAAAAAAAATAAAATTTTTATTTCCCCATAAAGATTTAATCACTTTAGCATTCATCATGATCTAATCGCATAACTAGATAATTTTTTGTATGTCACAAAAAAATCTTAATATACTTATCACAAAGCCGTTTTAAAATTATTACATCATCGTTAGGTAATGGGATTACATTGCTATAGCCCATCCCATAAGAACGAGAGCATGGGCTTCACCGCACTCCGCTCAAGCCTTTTCAAAGCCAACTTCGGTTGACCCAGCTATTATAAATTCATTGGTGGCATTTATAGTGGCTGTTTTGCTTACTCCGTTCCTGTCACCTGTCTTTTACTGAACCAAAATTATTATGAGAGCAGAATTCGATGAACAAGCCTTATTGCTTGAAAATATTCTCAGCGCATCAATATTAACCTGGCTACACGTCAACTTGCACGGTATCTAGATTTTAGTAATTTATTAAGTGTAAAAACGACCCTGATTATCCATTAGATGATGTAATTAATTTTAAAGTGGCATAGTCATTAGCAAACTGATAAATTCGTTCGTGTAAACAATTCCCAACGTTTGGCATAACCACTAATTTGCTCCGGACTCCAGTCCTCGATTAATTTTTCTCTAACGAATTCAGAGAATTATAGAAGAAGTAAAATCGGCCGTGAATTACTTATAAAAGTAGCAATTATAGCTAAACCTAATAATATAGGTCGGTTAAATGTTTGGTGCGTCAAAGATAATAATATTGGGCAGAACTTTTATAAAAAAATAGGGGCAGAAAAATGGGATCATATTGATATTTATTCTATTCAAGATTCTTTGTCCTAACTTAACGACTCAAAAATGAAAAATTATACTTTTGTCTCAAATAGGCAATAGATTGCCTGAGCCCTAAAGCAATTGGGCTAAGGCTTGTTTTTATATGCAAATCCAATAAACAACTAAAGTCTGTAAATATGTACAATAGCGGGTTAAAGTGATCTAACAGAGACAACTTTTACTATGGAAGCATATTATGTACCCTGGAAGCGTTTGGCAATCACTCAAAAAGTTAGTTAAATTTTGGCATATAGACAGGGTTTCCAGTTTGTCTGCGGCATTGTCCTTTTATACTCTTTTTTCACTTGCACCAATTCTGCTTATCTGTATTGTTCTCATCGGTCTTTTTCTGGGAGAAGATGCAACACAGGGTCATATTTTAGATCAGATTTCTGGTCTGGTAGGGTCAAAAGCCGCTTTGCAAGTTCAAACCATGATAGAAAATAGCCAACAAACCGGTAAAAGCACGATGCCTCAGATCATTGGGATTACTTTCTTGATTTATGGTATTACCAGAGTTTTTGCTGAACTTCAAAATGGATTAAACAGAATTTGGGGAGTAGTGCCTAAACCTGGCAGAGGGTGGTTTAATACAATTAAAGACCGTTTCCTGTCTTTTAGCATGGTTCTTGGGATAGCCTTTCTTCTCCTGGTTTCAATAGTGTTGAGTATCGTCCTTGCTGCGCTAATTAGTTTTCTCCCCCAGATGTTCGGTGGCAATGTATACATTTTTATGATCTTAGACTATGTAGTTTCTTTTCTCATCATTACCTTACTTTTTGCCATGCTTTTTAAGGTATTACCGGACGTTATTCTCGACTGGAAGGACGTAGGTATAGGCGCTTTTATTACAGCCATTTTATTTACTTTAGGAAAATTTATTGTTAATTACTATATTAACAACAGCGGCCAAGCCTCAGTATTTGGTGCTGCCAGTTCATTGATTATTATTTTAATTTGGTTTTATTTTTCCTCACAAATATTATTTATAGGCGTTGAAATAAATAAATTACTGTTATTGAAAAAAGGAAAAACTATCAAGCCTAAGGACTCTGCCCGACTTTTATCTGATTAATAAAAATAAGATGTAATTTGAAATACACCTGTGTCAGTTCTTCCAGTGCTCTGGACAAATCTGCATTGGAATAAATACCTACTGGAATTATTAGCATAAGGCGGTCGTATGCAGCTTAGAGATATTTCATATGAACAATATTAGTAAGCAGATATTTTCAACCGGAACTATCTGGGAAGAAATTGCAGGCTTTTCACGTGCTGTACGTGTTGGAAATCATATCTTTATTGCAGGTACGACAGCTACTAGTGCAGAAGGTATTATTGATAAAGGTGATCCTGCTAAGCAAATGCACTTTATTCTCGAAAGAATAGAACAAGCTATTGTGAAACTAGGCGGAACATTGAATGATGTCGTGCGTACTCGAATTTATGTTAATAATATAAGTGATTGGGAAATAGTTGCAAAAATTCACGGCGAAAAATTCCGAAAAATTCGACCCGTTAACACATTGATTCAGGCTAAATTAGCAGGCGAGTGCTTAGTGGAGGTAGAAGCAGAAGCTATCATACAATCCGAAAACAATTCCCCCACAAATTCTGCTTAAGAGCATAATATAGATGAATTAATCCAATAGGGATTCTAAGCGTAAACCTCAAATTTCTGATTGTTCAATTTGCATCGGTACTTCTCCCGAGCTTATTATAAATTTCAAAATAAATCGATTGTTGTTCGCCAAGATGTTATCAATCGCTACAGTTATAAACACTTGCTTAGGCAAGCTATTTGCCCATCCGAATAACGGAGAGTTGCACACTTTTTGAAAGGTCGTCTTATTCCATATTGAGTCTATTCCAATAGGTAAATACTTAACCAGATGACAATGAATCAAAAATCATGTTAAAATTTGCACCATCTGAGTTATAAAAAATCATTGTGGGCAAATAATGGAGTGATGATTTTAATCAAAGGTGGTGAAATATGTCTAAAACCCTTCCAAATTCTGATAGTTTGTATAGCAAACTTTATTCTCTTATTAAAGAACGTCAAGAAAAAGAGCGTAGCTTTGTTGCTTGGCAGCGCACAACGTTTGACTTTACAGACATGAGTGGAAATACCTTACTGCATTATGCAGCAGCGATGGGTGATAGAGAGAAAGTTAGCTTTTGCCTTCAACAACCTTATTTTAATATTAATTTAAAAAATGAAAATGATGATACGCCTCTTGCTATTGCATTAAAAAATGAAGAGCAAGAAATAGCTGAGTGCCTATACATGGAAGGTGCAAGCTGTGAAGACATTAACTTAACCTATTGCATTGAAAATAAAGCTTTAAAAGTATGGTGGATTTCGGAAGTGAAGATGGCTTTAAAGGAATCCTTCCCAAATCCTTTACAATCTTTTCGTGTCCCTCGATTATCAAATCGCATTTTTAACAATATCTATGATCCCTCTATTGAAGCCTTAAAAAGAGCGGTAGAGATTAATGAGATTAATTTCATTCAACAAGCTCTCAATAATAAAGAAAATCCTGAACAAATAACCTCTGATGAACTTGAGATATTGTTGGTGATTGCAGCAAAACATGGGCATGTAGACATGATTAAATGTTTACTTGAAAATAATGCGAAAGTTAATAGAAGCCACCCATATACGGATACAGCATTAATTCAGGCTATAAAAGAAAAGCAAGGGCTGGTAATTGATTTTCTTCTACAAATTGATATAGATCTTGAACAAAAAGATAATTTTAAACTGACTGCATTAGCCCACGCCATAATCTCTAATAATGAATCGCTAACTTTAAAATTAATAAAGATGGGTGCCAGTATTGATACTCTGGATATTCATGGGAATACCTTACTTCACTTAGCGGTGAATAACGAATCGAATCAAATTAGGACGCTCCTAACGGTACTTAGAATAAAGGAACTTGAGAAAATAGAAAACATATACGGTGAAACCCCACTGGATCTTGCTATCCAAAAAAAATTAGATGGAATCATAAGTCTCTTAAATCCTGAATCCGATCTAAATTTAATTCAAAAATCGAAAAGTTATGGCGTTCAGCCCACTTTAATTAAACAACGTATTATAAATAATAAAATGCTTTATCGATTTCAACTTAGATACAGGGATACGAGTCTATTTAACTGTACCTTCAATAAAGGCGGGAATTGTAATGGCTTTTCTTTTCTCAAATCCATTTATGCTGAACTAGGTTTGGAACCTTATTTTTTTGATACTTTAGCCTTAATGTCTAATTGGGATGGTACAGAGGAATCCTTAACTAGTGAAATTCACTCTTGTCCACAGTCTCTTTATTACAAAAATTTAGATGAGTTATTTGAACAATGGACTAATGATATTATTTGGTTTCAGCATACAAATTTAAAAGATATTGATGATGTAAAATACGACGACCGAGTAAAACAGTTTAAAATTCTTAAGAGTTTTAAACAGCAGGATTTAAATTATCATGCGCTATACCTAGAACCCAATACTATAACTAAACGCACCTGGGAACAATTTACTGAAATCTTCAGTTATTTAAAGAAAATGTCTAATCAAATTTATTTTGAGTTATCAGGTGATGGACACGCGACGTCTGGGTATATCAATAAGGAAAGTACCTTTGTTTATTATGATTCAAATTTTATAAAGCCAACTAAAAATACTAATGATTTATCTCAAAACATCCAACGCATTATAGATTTTAAATACATTCCTCTTAATCATTATAAAACGGCAATGGCTTGTTATATCCGAGTCTTTTGTTTCCGTGAAGCGGTTCTACAACATTTTAATACCTTTGAGATCTTCTCAGCTGACGAATTACCAACTTGCAAAGAAGACGCCTATATTTTTCAAAAAAATTCATCCAATAATTTTACATTTTTACATATTGCTGTAATAACGCGAAGTTTGCCTACATTGAAAATCTTACTGACTGATGGTTACTGTGATCTTTATGCTAAAGATAGCTTAGGAAGAACTATTTTAACCATAGCCCTTAATAGCGGCTTTCATGAGGCTGTTATATTATTACGCAATTATATGGATTTTTCTGAGTTAGATAATGACGATAAGCATCATTTAACTGAATTATTAAGCAGGTATGCAAGAGAAGGAAATGACGAATTATTTAGATTGGTTTTAACTCTCTGTAGTAAGGACATAATTAATACAGCTGTAATCAATTCCAAACCGTTGATGATTGATTTCATGATTAATCGCAAATTCCATTTAATTGAAAATTTACTTCAAAAAGGAGCTTATGTCGATCCATTATTCTCAAGTGGAAACACCCCATTAATGGGCGCGATCAAAAACAATGTTTTGCCTGAAAAATATGACCTTATTCCGCTATTTTTGAAATATAATCCAGACATAACGATAAAAAATAAGGAAGGAAAAACAGCTATCGACTTGGTTTATGAGAGTGCTGATGAAAAAATTCGAACTTTATTTTATGAGCAGGGACTTATAAATACTGAACTGAGATCTTATACGGCTCTTTATTGATCAGGGGAAACAGATTACCCATCTAATTTTTAGTGCGTTTAAATCATCATTTATTGATATCTCAAAAATTTTTCGATTTAAGATATAGCATATTTGCTATATGAACTTACCTTTTTTACCCTAACCTTGAGATGGATGAGATGATCATTTATTGGCGGGTGAAAATCCTAAAAATGTTAAATAGTTTGGGTCGATAAGACTTTACATCCCTTGGCTGGTCATGTTGACACCAGTTCCTTTCTGCGAGTTATTAGGATTGTTTAGCTGGATAAACTCTACCAATGACATGCTCATATTCAAAACCACCTCAATGGTTTAACCCTGTTTAGATAAGAATCTGTCTAATAAAATGACAACTTACGGTTCGGCAAAAAATAGATCATCCTTAATTACCCAACGCTATCAGGATATTCATACACATACCCTTTTAAAATGAATTCGATCCAATTATGCTGCGATTCATGGCAAGAAAAAGGCTGGGAAAATATGCCTTCACAACATAGCATAATGGAATAAATTGAGAGGATTTAATGAAACTAAGTGGATGATGGCCTAAAGATGACCAAAAAAGATATCTCTGCTGGTATAGTGCATAAAGTACCCACTGATTTTCGAAAGGCACTGATTTCTGACCCGAAATCGCGGGCTGCCTGGGAGAATATTACGACGCTTGCGCGCAATGAATGGATTTGCTGGGTTGAGTCCGCAAAAAAACAGGAGACGAGGAATCTCCGGATCGAGAGGGCACTCCATGGGCTTATAGAAGGGAAGCGTCGGCCTTGCTGTTGGCCAGGTTGTCCGCACCGTTAAAATAGCCCAAATTATTAGACCAATTGAGTCCTGAGGTTATTGTTGTCGTGATCTAGATTGATTAACAGGTCGACACAGCATCTGTTAGGGTTACAAAAAAAGGTTGATCCAAGATTTATGTACCTAATAAAAAAAAGTTAATTAAGATAAACACGCATATCTTATTGATGCTTCTAATAACATCCGGTATTCCTATGCGTAGCTCAATTATTGGCTATTCCATTCCAAAAAAATAGTATCGTTATCCAAGTGAGTTTAGAACAGGTTAAGATTTCAGATGACGGAAGTTTGCAGAAAGGTTTGTTCTATGTGCGTAATTCCTGGGGAACAGGACGACCCTATAATTATGGCATAGAATTTATGACTTATGATTATTTTAAAATGATGGCTGTGGATGCAATCTCTGTTGTCACAATCGATTCTAATAAATGATTATATTATATGCAGATCATAACTTGACGGGCTTTAATGATCCGACGTATCAATAAAACATTACTGCCTTTTATAAAATAATGAGGTTTATATGCAATTAATGACGATTGGTGAGTTGTTTGTAAGTAGAGTTTTGAATTTAAATGATATTAATACAAACTCTGTAACCATAAGAATAGGTAAGCCACAGAATTTTCCTGACGGACAAGATTACTATTGTCCTTTTCAAATTATTGGCATAGGAGATGGAAAGGTAACCTGGGCTGGTGGCATTGATGAAATTCAAGCATTGCTATTAGCTTTAGAGCAAATTGGAGCGTTTTTAAGAAATTCCGCAGAATATCAACAAGGTAATCTTTCATGGATAGGGAGTAAGGATGGTAATCTTGGCTTTACACTAACAGATCCAGATCATTAACAAAGACTCCTTATCCATTATCAACAGGGAAATTAATATCCAAGACCTGAAGTTTTGGCTCTTTTCCTGCCGACTAAAGCTAACGATAGCAAAATCTCTTTTTCAACATTATCGTCTTTTCAAACTAAAAAAACAGATTCATTCGAGAAACAAGTTTTTAGTAATTGTCATAGTGGTTAACCTGAAATCATTTGATGACCGTCACCATGTTGTAAACGGTTAAAAATCAAGGATGAAACTAAGGTTATTAAAGCAAGTATGAGAAAAGTGTAATGAAAAGTTTCGATTCGTAAATTCAATGAATTGGATAAGCCTATAGAAAATAGATAAACAAAAAGAGTGCCTGCACCAATAGATAAACTTTTAGCGAATTGCTGCATGGTGCTCATAACGCTGGTTCCAGCACTCAACTGGTCATGGCTTAGATCGGTATAGGCGAGAGAATGCAAGAAACTGTATTGTAATGAGCTTAAAAAGCCAAAAATAAAGGTATAACAGGCAATAGTAATTAGGGCGGTTTCTGCTCCTATACTAGCGAATAAGGCTATAGAAAAACTGGAGCAAACCGTATTGATGAGCAAAAGGCGCTTATAGCCTAGTAGACGTAATAAGATCAGGGACAACTGCCTGGCAACTAAAACTCCGAAGGCAGTTGGTACTAGTAAAAGACCAGAGATCACAGCAGTTTTACCAAGACAGATTTGGAATAATAAGGGCAATAAAAAAGGTATGCTGCCAAATCCAAGCCGAGAAATTAAATTACCTTCAACTGCAATCCTGAATGTTCTGCATTTTAGTAACTCTGATTTGATTATCGGGTAGGGTTGGTGGCGTGAATGTCTAAGGTAGAAAATGAATAAAAGAAGGGCAACTAAAATGATAATCAAAGCCAAATTTAAATTAATAGTTTGTTGACTGAGTGCTGAAAAGCCGAAGATAATTCCAGAGAACGCTGCAACAAAGAGAATAAACCCGAGTTTATCCAAAGTGTGAACTTCTTGAATCTCACTATTTTCGAGCCAATAGAAGGCTAGAATGATAGTGCTCAGCCCAATAGGTATGTTGATCCAAAAAATCCAATGCCAAGTAAAATAATCGGTAATAATTCCTCCGATTAAAGGCCCAAGCATGGCTCCCACTGCTGCAATTGTAACTATATAATTCATCGTGGCAATTAAATGCTGGCGACCGAAGTAACGTAAAATGATCAGCCGCCCGACCGGAATAGCCAAACCACCTCCAGCACCTTGCAGGCATCGGGCAATGCCTAGTGAAATTAAATCGGATGCAAATCCACACCATAATGAACAGAAAGTGAAAACACTAACAGCTAAAATAAAAATTCGTTTAGCACCGTACTTATCGGCAAGCCAACCACTGATAGGAATAAAAATGGCCAAACCCACAAGGTAGGAAATCAAAATAATTTTTAAATCAATTGCCGGCACCATTAAACTACGGGAAATAGCAGGGATTGCGGTATTGATAATCGTAGTGTCTATCGCTTCCATAAAAAAGGACATCGATATTATCAATGGGATTATGTTCTGAGAAGTAAACCACTTCTTTCTCATGGCCTAGCCCTTATACAACAGAGCCCATCGCAGCATTCAAGCCTTTATTAACTTCCTATATCGTATTTAATGCCATGGACTCACTTAATAGGAGGTCTGCTTTAATTTTAGCAAAAAATACTGGTATTAGGCGGGTTGTCGCCGTTGAAAGCCGATAATGATTGGTCCATTGCTTCAACAGCATAAATGGACTTAGTAAATCAACTTTCATAAGCCATTATCACTGGAAAAGAAACCTTTAAGCTTCCCTTATCTAAGGTAAAATGTATTCCAGTATAAATATTTACCAGATTAGGGTATTCTTTCATGAAAATTTTTATATTGACCCACTAACAAAAGAAGCTAAACCATTATCTTTTTAGTATCCCAGTTCTTTGCTTATAACTTAGTCTGGAAAAGGGCTGTGAAGATGTTCTGGGAAATTCCGTACCTTCAAACAGAACCCCAATTACGGTTAATGGAGAGTCTGATTCATTCTAATCACCCGAGTCAGGATACCTGTAAATTTGACCAATTTAACGAAAATTAAACTTAATGATAAATAATAGGCATTTCACATTTAAAATTAATCATATTATCCCTTATAAAATATTATAACTTTAAGGTTTTTATGTTTAAAAAAATCGAACAAACCAGTTTATGGAATTCATGACCAGATTATCTCCAGGACCCTTAGGTAGGAGCTTTGATCCTTTGGTAACGCTTACTTGTATTACTGTTTATTTAATATTTAAGTTAACCTTAAAATATAAAAATTTTAGTTACCAAAAAAGTTTACTTGACTTAGAGGCTGATATTAATCAATGCCAGTTTTCTTTTTTTTATCCTGTTGTTTTTGGGCCAGAAACTAAAAAATGCTCCGAAATACAAAGCAAATTTGAACAGTGGAACTCATTGCGCTATCTCGATTGGTTCTCCTTAAGCCTAATGATTGCGCTCACAGGCCTTATCATTCGAGGAATTTATTTATACTTTCAAGGGACTCCAATCAATTTAAATCATAAAATAGCCTCGGATTTTTTCACTTTAAATCCGCAATATCCTGATACAGCCGATTTGCAGAAAATTTTTGTCCCATTTTAAAAGAAAATAGTAACAAACCTATTTGTGTTAGTTATTCTTTCAAAGACAAGAAATACCAACATAGTTTTGATTATCCCTCCTTGATAGAGTGGTTTAAGGTCAACCGTACCTGCCCAAGTAATAATATTAATTTATGTAGTGAAGAGGTGACCCAATTAAAATACAGTTTTCGAATACCGAAAGAATTTTTGATTCATGAAGCGCACTCTTTTCCTTTAAAAATTTGAACTCTCGTGGGCATAGCTAAGTGCGTAGTGCTGGGGAGATGAGAACATTGGAACGCCCGCATATCTAGATTAAACTTGCAAAGATTATAAACAAAGGATATTGCAATTTAAGTAAGCAAGCCTCTCAAGGTCCTGCGGAGAAGCCCTCAAAAGTGGGCGTTCTAACAGAAATGTCATTTTAAATGTTGTTCAAGCTCGTTGAGCATCGCATCCACGTCAATATCCCCATTGCTCTTTTAAAAATGTATTTCCCAGTAAATGCAATATGCGACCACGCAATCGGTAAATCCTAGCTAATGCATTAATAATTGCTTGGCTAACCTCATCGGCGAGCATTCTTTCATTAGCGGTGTTCAAATAGCACTCTCTGTTTTATATGCAATCAATTTTGGTTAAGCAAAATCAAAAAATAATGATATCAGAATTAGAAAAATTGAGTGAAGACGGATTTAGTTATAGAAATAAAAGAATTTTATAAATTACTTTTTCAAAATGAGAAAAGGACAAAGGACTAAAATTGTAGATTATATTTAGGATAAGTCTGATAAATTGCTTAATTAGAGAAAAAATAAAAGTGTAAGTTAAAGTTAATCGTATATGGGTTGAATTACACACTGGGAACTTAGCAGCTATTTAGGCCATACAGGGAGTGGTGAAGCTTGAATTATAATTTTGGGGCGCTATAAAATAAGATTAATTAATAAATGCTTTTATTACTTGAATAAAGGCCAAATTCGTATTAGTGCTCCTTGTGAGCTTGCACGATAATTCCATAAGAGTATAGACCTATATGAAAAACATTAATCCAATTTTTATAGATTTGCCAATACCAATTGTGACTCCAAGACTTTATATACGACCTCCAAAAATTGGTGATGGTGCAATGTTAAATTCTGCAGTTTTAGAGAGTTTCGATTTATTAAATAAATTCATGCCTTGGGCAAATGTAAAACCCTCATTAGACGATTCTGAAGAATATGTCAGACGAGAAGCGGCAAATTGGATATATAAAAAGAAAGAAGATCCCGAATTAATGCTATTAATCTTAGATAAAAATAGCCATGATTTGATTGGAGCAACTGGTTTTCATAATATTGATTGGGAAGTGCCTTGTGTAGAAACTGGTTATTGGGTTCGTAAAAAATATTCGGGACAAGGTTTTATAACAGAAGCAGCAAATGCCATTACACAATATGCCTTTAAAGTATTAAACGTAAAACGAGTAGCTATTACCTGTGATATTGATAATGAACGTAGTAAAAAAATTCCCGAAAGACTGGGGTATCAACTTGAATCAATCATGAAATCAAACCGTATTAAGCCGACTACAGGTGAAGTAACTGATACTTTAGTTTATGTAAGGTTTGGTTTAAGCTGTTTACCCGAATTGAATGTTTCCTGGGCAAAAAATTGAGGATTATTCTGGGGCATTTCCCGCATAGGTAGACATATGAAAAAGTCCCCGCAGAATGACTGAACTGAAAGATGAAAATGATTATTCGCTTGCTTGAAAATGAAGATTGGAAGCAGTTCAAAACAATAAGACTTGAAGCTCTGTTAGATTGCCCCGAAGCGTTTGGCTCTTCTTTTGAAGAAGAATCAAACTTATCTGATGAAGAATTTGAGCGAAATTTTAAAAAAAGTACTATTTTTGGTGCTTATCAAAACAATCAATTAGTGGGATGTGCAGGTTTTATTATATGCTCCTTATCAAAGATGAGTCATAGAGGCGTAATCTTTAGTATGTATATAAAAAATGGGTATAGGGCCCAAGGTATTGGCAATTCACTTTTAAAGGCTGTCATAAAACACGCGAAAAATCTGGTTATTCAACTTCATCTTACGGTGGTTACGACGAATCAAACCGCGTTGAAATTATACCAAAACAATGGATTTAGAATTTACGGTACTGAGCCACGTGCATTAAAAATTGGTGATCAATTTCATGATGAACATATGATGGTATTAGAGCTTAGTTAATAGGAAACTCGATAATGAGAAATTTAACAGATTACCAAATTAGACCAGTCAAAATCTTATATCGGGCAGAAAAAAGGAATCATATTGATATTTATTCTATTCAAGTAGATTCTTTGTCTTGACTTAAAGCTCAAAAATGAAAAATTATTTATCTATTCTTAAAGACCCTTGGGGAGCAACGAAACAGCCAACCCACTTATGCTTTAAGTTAGATGTAAATTTACTCATTTGAGTTAATAATCTGACTTGTTGAGGCCGACTTTTATAAGATTCTTAATTATTTAAATGAATTAAATAACTGTTTTTAATATCTTTTATTTCTTAAGTGGGTTAACAGTAACATTGCTCTTCATGCGCCAATCTTGAGCAAGTTTAAGAAAATAGGATGAGTCGACACCTGGACCACCAGGAAGGAATAACCAATTGAAACTCTTAACAGTTTAATTTAATAGGGAATCTCATTTTTATTAACTATTAATTTGTACATTATCCATTTTACAAAATGCCACTCACATGAGGTTCTGTTACAAAATTTTCATCTTCTCCGAAAGCTTCACATTGCAACGAATCGTTAATATTGATGTTATTAATCGCTTCTTCAAAAAATGAATTGAGCTCAAATCGAATTTCTTTTTCCCTACCATCATTAAAATGGATAGCTCCACAACCTAAAGCTAATAATCCTGTTATAAAAATAAAAATCCCTAAGGTTAAAAAAGGATTTATAAACATGGTTCCTATAAATAGAGCTATAGCGCTTAATATTAATAAACACCCTAAAATCTGTTTCCATTTTTTTGGTTTCAATTCGAAATGGACTTTTTTTAAATGATAAATATTTTCTATATCTTCTAAATTAGGCGAGGTAAGAATTTTAGATGTTAAATAATTTATTCGGTTAGCTGTAAGAAGGGTAATGACCTTATCCTTCAAAGCTTTTTGAGTCGATTGATGAAGGGTCGGAACAGCTAAAGCCAGCGAATTTTTGGGATTCTCTTCAAGTAATGTAATTATTTTCTGTTCTAATGGAATGGTTTTTATATCAAACTTCTTAATAGCCTTTTGAAGTTGCTCGACTGAATGCACCAAAATTGATAAGCTCATTCCTCCCTTGCTTTTAAACAACCCCTCACGGAAGCCTTCTATTTTTTTTAAAAGTAAAAGCATTAGATTCTTCTGCAAACATTTTAAGCTCTTTAAAAGCCATTTGTGCCATTTTGTTGAAGTGCCATTTATGTCAAAAATAGTTTGACATAAATGGCACAGTTGCTTAGTATTGGATTTACCAAAACTGTAAATTCATCAAGGGTGTAACTATGAGTGTATTTGATCGAAATAAAAAACATATAAAAGAAGATGCAAAAGAGTTGTTTGATAAGGCTCATGACAAAGTGTCCAGCGGGTATGAGGATATAAAAAAAGCAGCTGAATCCGTTACTGAACAAGTTAAGGATTCAGCCGCTGATATATATAAAGAGGGTAAGAAAAAAATAAATCAGACTACAGATTATGTTTGTAGCTCCTCTGACGAATTAATCACCCTCATTAAAGCGAATCCTGTTAAATCGTTAGTAATGGCCTTAAGTGCTGGACTTTTCTTGGCTAAATTGTTTAAAAAATAAAGCTAAAAATAGAGTGCTTCCTGTATTCTTTCTAAGTGTCATTTGGAAGGTTATATAAAGTTTAGAATATTCAATCAAAGAGGTAAAAGTAGCATGAGTAAAATAAAATTGGTTTTATTATCTTCCGTGTTAGTAAGTGGCGTCTCATTTGCAGCACCTGCCTGTGATAGCTTTGAGGTTAAATTGAAAAATAACCTAGCGGATGATTTGCTAATCACCAATATTAAGTTGGAGGGTGCGAAAATTCAGCCTAATTTTATAGAAAAACTAGCTAGTAAAACAGCGCAAGTTTTTACTATAAATGGTAGCGATGCAAACGTGCCTATGACTGGCGAATTTACGCTCCACACTATTAGCCTCCCCATTAAGACCGTAAAAATAAATTATACGTTAAATAATGGCACAGTCTGTACTCATAATGATGCGTCCCCCCTAAGTGACTACGCTGTGGATAAACAACGTAAAATTGGTCAAGTAGAGTACTCAATTAGTAACAAATAAAGAGTCTTGCCACGCCTAGGCGTGGCTGCTTAAGAACAAATATTTCAATTAAAGTGACTGCACATTAGCATCACTCCTAATAAAAAAATTCACTTTATCTGTGACTAAGCTTTAAAAACAGCATGGGTAAAGCATTGAATAAAGAAGGCGAAGTTATGAAATTAATAAAAATAGGTACAGCTATCCCGCTTTTGACCGCTTTAATAGGCTGTAACCCAACAACCCTTTCTAATCATAATGCGGATTCGATTCCCACAGCCAGTGGTAAATTTAATTCAGTAATAGTTTACAAGACAAGAGATACGCTTCCTAAAAATTCAAGACTTAAAGGAATAGCGAGAGTGCAGAATTATTACCCGAATGGGACGAAGGTACCTCCTGAAATCCTTCTTGAGGGATTAAAGACACAGGCAGCATTGTCGGGAGGGGCTGGTCTATTTAATATTACTTCAGGGTATTCTCAAACTACAGCAGACATTGTAAGTATTTATTAATAGCTGTAATTTAAAACACCACTTCAGCTAAGGGCGAGGCTCCCTGTTCTTAGCTAAATGGACATAGGCATGTATTAGACATCAATTTAGACTAATTAAGTTTAGGGTTTGAAACTAAGTTGTATGCTGAATCCCTTTTATTTTTTACCCTAAAAAACACCCAATTGATCAATACGAATTAAATTCGCTGTAGTCAATTTTCAAGAATTTTCTAAATCGAATATTTAGTAAATGTTTAGCACATTTTCTATTCTATTAACTAGTTTTCCCAAGATTCTCTTTCCGATTCAATTTAATGTTAACAGTACATAGGTTTGATTAAGAGCAAACCTAGTTATATATGGATAATGTGCTAAACATTCAGTTTAACTTTATGAAATTTATCAAATGGATTACTTATTAATGATGAAAATCATGAAATCTTTAGTAACAATACAAGCCAATTTATTGAAGCCATTACCGATTTTTATCCTTCTCTCTTTGGAAGAGCACAACAAACAAGTTCGTACCAAGGGGCTTTAGGTGGGAATAAAGAGACACATATATTAACTTTAAAGTTGAATGACGCTAAAAACAATTTTAGAAAAGCCTGTCATGAGATAATGAGTGAACAAAGAAAACGTGAAACCACCCTGATACATAAGGTACTCGAAGATTCTGGCTTTCCTTCACTTAAACTAAAACAAATTTTCGTCATATCCCTATTCTTGATTACCACCCAAGACTTATTAGTTATTGTAAAACCCGCCACAATTCAAAATTAAAGATTTCAAAAAATGAGGCAGAGAAGCGATTGATTAAAGTCGGAAAGGGGGGTACACATCAATACGCAATTAAACAAACTAAACAAAACTGACAGTTCATTAGTGATTCATCGTGAAACTCCTTCTTTATGGGCTATAAATATTAGTAGCTTTAAAAACTCTTCCAATCGAGTTGTCAGTACGGTTTACCTATCGAATTAATAAATTCGTATAATCGGTGCAGGATATTGGCGAAAGGGGAAAAACCTATATGAGCAAGCGAGAAATTAAATACACTAATGAACCCATAGGTGCAGTTAAATTACTAGCTGATTTTTTGCCACCACCTGAACAATTAGTTTTGAAAGAGGAAACGGTAAAGGTAACCCTTGCT
>JACCVV010000066.1 GCA_013697955.1 Tatlockia sp.
CAGCAGTTTTGGCTTTGGGTGGAATCGTCATTATGTATACCTTGATCGTATCGACAATGAATACCGCTCAGGAAGGGCAAATGCTAGGCCAGAAATGGTCCTCCATCTGGATTCCACTACGTTCAACACTAGGTCTTGCCCTGCTAATTCCTAAGGCTTCCGGCTATTGCCTGATGCAGATTTTTGTAATGTGGATTGTGGTGCAGGGCGTTGGTGCTGCGGATAAGGTTTGGAATGCTGCTTTAAATTATCTGAATACTGGAGGCGTACTCGTCCAAACTCAGATGAATCCGCAAACCTCGTTAACAAGCGGAAATATGTCGGTTGCTACCGGTGCTGCAGTTATTCTTCAAGGCCAAGTTTGTATGCTGGCTGTGCAAAGAGTTTTGGAAAACACTTTGCAAGCTGCTCTTATTGCGAAACAAAGCCCCTCCGGCCCTTCTGGTCCTTGTGTTGGTCGCCCAAGTGATTCGATGAGGGAGTTTTGCGCTATTGGTCGAATTCCCGATTTTTTAAGTACTGTGAATGCGGTATCGACCCAAACTGCAGACCCAAATAGAGCATCAAACTATTCTGTACTTATGCCGAATTTTAGCTCTGGCTCCTTTGCAGCCTTGAATGGAATTTGTGGCACCCTTTCCTGGAGTCCTTTTTCCGCCTCTGATCTTAGTTCCATACAAACTAACATTTCATCAATTTCAGCCTCTGACTTACAAACTGTAAAAATGAATAGAGCAACTGCTATCCAGCAGATGTACAGGGATTTATCAACCACAGCTCAAATTATAGTTGCAAATGATCCTGCTCTTAATCCTAACCAGAATAGTAGCAATGCTAATCAGCCTAATTTCTCAGATGTTGCAACTCAACAATTTGGAGTGCCTTACCTGGATTCCGGCTCACCCTGCAGAGAGGTCTCTGCCCAATGTGTCGGTTGGGGGCGCGATCCGGCATCTAATACGGCGGCTCTTTTTAGTGGTACAGAATTTCAGGCAGCTGTAACGGATTATAATGGCGTAATGCTGCCAACGCTTAATTTAGTAAAACAATCCATGTCCAACACGAATGCCAACAAAGAACGGGATTTTATTAAAGAGGCAAATTCTCAAGGCTGGATACTAGCTGGTAGTTATTTTTTCAAACTATCAATGTTGAATGCTTCAGCAATGAATAATGGCAACTTGACAGACTCTAGTACAGGATTGGATGGGTCCACCTTTGATCCTTCAAAAATTGTCTCCTCCTTCAGCAGTCAAGGTTGTAAAGGAAAATTATGTGAATGGCTAGAAAATAAAGCAGCTCCAATTTCCCATATTGTCTCACTCATTAACGGAACAGGTATCTTAACTGCACCTCTTCCTGCGCCCTCTGTTAATCCAACAGGCCACTCAGCAACTTCTGGGCTTGGCTCTTCAACTGTTAATGGTTTTATTAATAATTCGGTAATGGTAAACCTTCCCGGACAACCTGGAATGAAACCCCCAACCTTCGCTATGAAATTTAATCTTGATTCTAATTTTGGTCAGTTCAAACTTGAACGACAAAATTTCCCCTGCGGTGAATGGGGAATTTGGCCTTTGAAATTTTGTTTAGGCCGGATATTAGGGGATATTTTTTACAATGGAATTATCTTAATTGTTTTCAATTTATTTTTAAGCATCATTGCACCTTTTGTAACTATTATAATCCAAAGCTTTTTGGTCGGACCTCTTGTAGCAATAGCTGGAATTTTTCAGCAAAACGTTGCCATAATTCAACAGCCTTTAGTCAACCCGGTTGTAGCACTTGCCAATATGGGGGTTAACTATATTAACTATGCCAACGAATTATGGATTACTATTATTGGTCTTTCCGCGAGTCCATTTATTTTGGTTCTCTTTCCATTAATCGCTTTGATTTTACCTCTGTTAATGTCCTGGTTAGGGATTATGGTATCCATTGGCTTTATTACCGCCTACTACGTCCCATTTTTACCCTACATGATTTTCACCTTTGCTTCGATAGCCTGGTTGATGGCAGTGATTGAGGCAATGGTTGCAGCTCCTATAGTTGCCTTAGGTGTGACTCATCCAGAAGGGCATGATGCCTTTGGAAAGGGTGAGCAGGCGATTATGATTTTAATGAATGTCTTTTTAAGACCTTCAATGATGATCATCGGTTTTATCGCGGCCATTGGTTTATCCTATGTGTCGGTTTGGATTATCAATGCAGGTTTTGCTAATGCTGCTGCCTTTATTCAAGGAACGGCAACGGGTATTCAATGGAATTATAAATGTACAAATTCGATGACGGGAGCCTTTGCTCCTTCAGGTACTGGCTGTGCCGCACCTCTGCCAAATGATTTTAGTTCAATGGCTTCTGGATATAGTTCCTGGGCGGGGATTTATGGTTTCTTCTTCTCAGTACTCATTTACACAATCATGTACCTTACAGTAGTGCAAAAAGCGTTTACGCTCATAACTTATCTTCCTGATAAAGTATTACGCTGGATTGGCGGGCAACCGGAAGGTGTTGGCGAGCAGGCTGCGCAATGGGCTGAGGAGCCAAGGAAAGAGGTTGAAGGAGGAGCTAAAGAAACCAGTAGAGCTTCTGGACAACGCGACCAACAGCTCGGTGGTTATGCTACACAAGGGCTTGGCAAGCTTAAGGATAAATCTTCATCTTCAGGAAAAACAGACATTGATGCCTTGGGCGGTAAAGCGACACAAAGCGGCGAGTAATCAGTTACCCGCAGCGCTCGAATTAAATGGGTTTATTTGCTGAAAGCAGGGGCTCTATTTCAGTACGAATATTCTTAAAGGAAGTCGTTGGTAAAAAACGTTTTAAAACTCGCCCCTCTTTATCGACTAAAATTTTTGTGAAATTCCAGGGTATGAATTTCCAGGGTTTTTTCTCAATATGATTGTGAAGATACCGGTAAAGGGGCGCTTGTTCTTGGCCTTTAACATTGATTTTTGCGAACAAGGGGAAAGTTATGCGATAGCAACTTTCTGCAAAGGCCTTAATCTCTTCATTCGATCCAGGTTCCTGATGTAAAAATTGATCACAGGGAAATCCAAGTACCGTTAACCCTTTGCCTTTATACTCTTGATAAAGCGTTTCCAGGTCCGCATATTGGGGTGTAAAGCCGCAACGGCTAGCTACATTAACGATCAACAAAACCTGATTTTGATAAGGTTCAAGATTAACCGATTCTCCCTCAGCGGTAAGAACGGGTATCTTATAAAGCTCATCTTGCTTTTGTTTCATAAGAAATGCACTCCTGTATTAATTATTTGTTCGCGATTGCCAGATACTCGCTGATATAGTTCGCTAAATGTGATTTTTCGCCAGTATAGTAAGGCGGTAAAGTTTCAACCTGAGCACTTCTACAATAGTTTTCTCTATCTGGAAAATATTCGAAAAGCAATTGCGCCTTTCCAGCTATCTCTCTTCCGGCTATTTCCGCAATGAAGGCAAGGGCTAAATCGATACTTGAGGAGACACCCCCTGCGAGCCAAAATGGACCATCACGGACTATTCGTTCTTCAACAATTTTAATATCAGGTAGATCTTTAGCTTCTCCAAGGGCTCGCCAATAAGTCGTGACCGCTCTATTGTGGAGCAAGCCAGCTTTATGAAGAAGGAACATTCCTGTACAAACAGAGAGTATGTACTCTGCATTTTTTGCCTGTTTTTGGATAAAAGCGATTAGATTGGCATTATTTACTTCTTTGGCTCTGCCTGGGCCACCGGGAATAAATAGGTAATCAATCATTGGACAAGAATCAAAATGATAATTCGCTTTGATAATTATTTCGTTAAGGCATTTTACGTAAGAGCCGTTTTCAGAAATCAAAAGCATTTCCAATGGTGCATCCAAGCTGTTTTTCCACAAAGAAAAGACTTCCCAAAGCCCGATAAAATCCATGGATTGAACATTATCGTAGAGTAACACGCCTAGTGTCTTTCTCATTTTTATCCCTAATTAAAAGGCTTATCTTTGGTATTCTTTTGTTCCTGCGATAATGAGTTTGTAAACTCGCTCAGAAATAATGCCTTGCTCGAATTTATTTTTAGCATCGACAGTCATTAACTGGCCACGCTGACGTACCAATTTTCGAGTAGTTGAGGTGACATCGTTGGGATCGCCTTCTAGAAGAATATCACGTGCTTCTTCATCAAAGACCAGATATTCACGCAAAGCAACGCGTGTTCCTTCAACAGTAGGTACTAATTTTTGCCAAATACATAGTCGAATTGTTTCCAAAATATCAATTGTACGCCCGAGACGTTCTTCGCCGGCAAAAGAGGTTACCAAGCGTCGCATTGTTTCGGCAACACCTGAGGTGTGCAAAGTGGTATAAACAGGGTGTCCAGTAAGAGCTGCCTCAAGTGCAGCACTGATTGTTTCCGCATCCCGACACTCTCCCACCATTATTAAACGTGGTTTTCGCCGAAGAGCATTACGAACGCCATCCGCGAAATCAGGTAAATGGCGCGGGATTTCTGATTGACTCACGATTGCTGAAACTGTTTCAATTTCGTCATAAACAAATTCAATTGGCGCTTCGTAAGTTAACACTTTTCGGTTAGAGTCAGTTGTTTCAATAAGCTCACGGATAATCGAAGCAAGTAAGGTAGATTTTCCCGAACCTGTCGCACCCGTTATAAAAACAATTCCTTCCTGCGGCGAAATCGCGTCGAGAATATTCTGCGGTAGATTCATCGTCTCTAAACGAGGGGGGGTTGTTGGGATTGTTCTTAATGTAATTTGAATACCATCGTGACCCTCTACCAAACAGGAGGTTGCGTTAACCCGGTAGCGGTAACGTACACCACGGTTGGGGCGAAATTCATAATGGGTATCAATATCTTTTCCGGAAAGGAGCTGAGTTGTCGCATTGGGGCCATAAATTGAGTTAATTAAATCGCCAAGCTCAGTGTTAGATAATGAACGATTAGTGATTCTAATCAGCCGGCCATACACTTCAGCAAAGCAGGGGGAGCCCGTTTGTATCGTGATGTCTGAGGCCCCCAGAATTTCAGCATGCTGCAACATTTTATCCATAAAGACTGGCGAAAAGCGGGTTGGTTCATCGGGCATAAAATCTATATTAGACATAATTGACTTCAGTTCACAGGAGCAATGACGGGCTGCCATGCTTTAGATGTAATTACAATTTTAGCGTTTTGGGCCAATTTTTCCATTTTCTTGAAATGTTCGAGTGCATTTTCATCTTTAGAGACTGCAGCAATCCATTCTTTAGAATTGGTATTAAGAACTGGAAGGGCTGTAATCCGTAAAATTCTATCGTCAATATGCAATTCGGTTTCATCACCCGTGATGCCTAAATCAGTATGTGAGACAAAGGGAGGTGACACCATATTCATAGCAAGTAGCTTTCTGTATAAAATCATGCCCATGTAATCTTCTTTTATACGTGCGATGCTTTCTTCAAGAATAACATTGGCCTGATCAATACCGTCTTTCCATCCTTTTTCAACATGATAGCTCCAAACCTGACGTTCTCTTCTGTTTTTTGGTAATAGAAAAGAGGTCGGTGGGTCAGGTCTCTTATAATCCATCCATAAATATTGCCGCCAATTTGGCGGTGTTGTTACAAAACGAGCTTGTTTGGAAATTTTATAAACTCGATCTGAGACGCGAATAGTTTGAGGGTCTGCTAAATTAAAGGTATTACGGCCTTCGAGAAGAACAGGCGGAAGGACGTTATGGTCAAGTATTAAGGAGTTAAAGTCATAAATTGTGTCGAGCCGTCTTGCCAGTTTGGTCAATTGCTCATCGATAGCACAGGCGCGCCAGGCAAGGCCTGATTGGGCACCAATACTTAAGGCTGTTTCTCTAAGAGCCATTTCCCTAATTTTGCCACGGCCTCGTTTTCGAGCCGCTTTGTTAGATTCTTTATTAGCCATAGCCTTTAACCCGGCTAGCGAACCTGTATCCAAAGGGACCTTGTTCGTTGAGCGGGTGCAAGACACCATTAAGGTAAGGCATAAAAGTATTAATAAACTATGAATAAATTTTCGCATAGCGTAATTCAACAACCTGACTGTTAGGATAAACGTGGATGTAAGCCTTTGAACCTGCTTGGTAATCAATATTACGCAAGATTTCGGCTAAACTTTCATCCTTGGCATTAAGACTGATTAAAACAGGAACAGCTGGTTCTCTACCTAGTACGCGTAAACGATAATGTGCAGCTTTTGAAATACGAGCAGTCAATTCTTCAATTGGCCCTGACCAATCAACAGACGCTCGAGCCTGCAAATTATAGGAGTTCGGTATAGTTAAAATATTGTCCTTATTGGGCGGGGCAATAATCTTTTCCACACGAGCCATTTCTAACATTGAATCGCTCACCGAAGTAGCGGCCTCCGCAAGCTTGATTGTTGCATCATCGCTAGGCGCATTGATTGGAGGTTTTCGGAAAATCTTTGTGCATCCAAAAAGGAGGATAGATGTAAGGATAAGTATGACAAACTTGTTGATCATCTTCTGTCTTGGATTCGATTAGTACTTTCCAGATTGAAACAGGAGCATGAAGCCTTGTCAAGTGGAATCTGGGAAAGACTCAATGTGTAAAAGGTCAAGCTTTGTTTTTTCAAAACGCTATTTTTTCATACAGACCATAACAAACCTTGCCTGCCTCTTTATATTTTTTTTCCCGCCAAACTAAAGGATCAATTTCTGGTTTAGTTGCGGATTCAACATAAACTAAACCGCCTGTAACTAAAACAGTGGATTCTGCTAAAAGAGCCAAGCACTGGGGTAAGTAATCTTTGGCAAAAGGGGGGTCGAGAAAAATGATATCAAAAGAATCTACAGCCTGATGAAAATAATCTTCTGCAAAGGTGTTAATAACCTTCAGATCAGATGAGTTAAAAGACGCTGCAATCTGTTTCAAATTGTCATAAGCTTGCTTCGATGATTCAACAAGTACCACTTTTTTAGCGCCACGCGAAAAGGCTTCAAAACCCAAAGCTCCACTTCCGGCAAAAGCATCAAGGCAGCGTGCGTCGTAAATTTCATGCATTATCCAATTAAATAATGTCTCTTTAACCCGATCCGGTGTTGGCCTTAAACCTTCAATCTCTGGAAAATGAATTTTCTTACCACGAAAGCGACCGCCAATTATTCGAACGGTCTGCTTCACCTTTTACCCACAGCAATAATGAGCATTTTCTCAGGATGAATTTGCTTTAAAAAAGCGCTCTTTATTTCTTCGACAGTAACCTTATCAATTGATTTCGTATAACTATCAATATAATCGGAGGGTAAATTGTAAAAAGTGATACGCAAAAGAACATTGGCGATACTTGCATTAGACGCTAAAGAAAGGGGAAAACTTCCCATCAGATATTGTTTTGCAGCTTTCAATTCAGTGTCGCTTGGCCCGCTTTTCAGATAATTGGACAAGGTATCTTCAGTAATTTTTAATGCCTCGTCTGCTGTTTTATTTTGGGTAGAAAGGCTAATTAAAAAAGGCCCATAGCCAGGCATCGGCATGAATTGACTTGTTACTCCATAAGTAAGACCACGCTTTTCACGGACTTCATGAGCTAAAATGGATACAAGAGCGCCGCCGCCTAAAATATAGTTACCTACTGTAAGAGGAAAATAATCCGGATCATGGTGATTTATACCAATTTGTCCAAGTCGCAGAACAGTTTGTGATGAAGGAAAATCAACTGCGATTTTTTTCCCAGTTTTCAGTGGAGTTGCCTTGGCAATAGCTTCAGCTGGTTGGCCTTTTGGCAAGCTTGAAGTTAATTGTTCAGCTATTTGATGTGCTTGTGCGGAATCAATTGCGCCTACCATGACAAGCACGGCATTCGCGCCAACAAAATAAAGCTTATAAAATTCGTGCAGATCCTTTGTACTCAAGGTATTTACCGTTTCCTTTTTGCCATTGATGGGATGCGCATAAGGATGGTCGATATAAAGTTGTTTAAAAAGTATCTGGTTGGCAACATCCTCTGGGGAATCTTGCGTTTGAGCAATGCCAAGAAGCTGCTGATGTTTTTCTCTATTAAAAGCATCTTCAGGAAAATCAGGCTTGCTAACAATTGCAGCAAAGGTATCAAGCGCAGTTTGCATTGCTTCCTTAGCAGTTAGCGTTTTCAAAGTCATAATCGCCATATCGCGACTGGATTCTGCATTGAATTGGGCGCCCGCATCCGCTAATTTTTCCGCAACCTGGGATGCATCCATACCCCGACTGCCCTGATTAATCATGTTAGTGGTTAGGGCGCTCAATCCATATTTTTTACCGTCATAAGCAGAACCCGCAGCAAAAGCAAGGCTAACATCAAGCATTGGTACTTCCATTGCCTGATAAAAGACCACACGAGTCCCATTTGCTGTTTGCCATTTTTCGGTTTTGAAGGTATTAGCCTTTGCGTTGAATGACAAAATGAAAAATAGTGGAAAAACAAAAATTAAACGATATAAGGTCATTATTCTCTCCCGGGTACAGAAGGAATCAAGCGGGCTTCGGTCATTGATTTATCCTGAAAATAACGTTTGGCTGCTTGTTGTACTTGTTCAGCTGTGATGCTGTTTATTTTGTCAATATAGCTATTTGCTGTTTGGGCTCCCAGGCCTATTGTTTCTAATAATCCTATTTCCATTGCTTGCCCGAAAATTGAATCTTTTTCGTAAGTTTTTTGGGCAATAATTTGCGTCTTGACCCGTTTTAACTCAGATGGACTTATAAGTTCTGTCTGAAGCCTCTTAATCTCTTTCAGGATTGCGCCTTTAACGTCATCAACTGTATGCGATTGAGAGGGCAAACCTAAAAACACAAATTGGGTGGGATAGCGTGTGTATAAATTGTAAAAAACATTAGCGCCGCTTGCGACATGAGTTCCTCGCACCAGATTTTTTGCAAAACGAGCGCTTTCACCGCCGTCAAGAATGCTGCTAATGACCTCAAGGGCATAAGGTTCCCAGGCAATTTTAGCTGTTTTAACACCCGGAGCAGGATAGCCAAACATTAGTAAAGGCAACTGGGCTGGTGCATGAATTTCTGTGTATTTAGGTCCTAAACTTGGAGGCTCAGCCTGAGGTTTACGCTGATAATTTACTTTTTTATTAATGCTACCGAAATATTTTTCTGCCAATTCATGCACCTGCGCCGGATTTACATCGCCTACGACAACTACAGTTGCATTGTCTGGTGCATAAAACCGTTCGTACCAAGCCTTTAAATCCTGAATAGTCATTTGTTCAATATCGGACATCCAACCGATGACAGGATGATGATAAGGTGCGCTCAGGTGTGCTGTCGCGAGATAGCGTTCAAAGGCTAAGGCTTGCGGGTTGTCATCAGTACGTAATCGTCGCTCTTCGCGAATCACATTGATCTCTTTGGCAAACTCTTTTTCATCCAATAACAAATTTTGCATCCGATCAGCTTCCAATTCAAAGCTAATTGGTAATTGATTAGCAGCCACTTTTTCAAAATAGGCCGTGTAGTCATAATTGGTAAAGGCATTTTCCTGGCCACCAGCTGCAGCAATCGTTTGTGAAAATACACCTAAAGGGTACTTGGTTGTTCCTTTGAACATTATATGTTCTAGAGCATGAGCAATTCCGGTTACACCTCCAGGTTCGTCAGCCGAGCCTACGTCGTACCAGACCATTGAGACCGCAACCGGCGCTCTGTGATCTTCTTTTACAATTACTTTCAAGCCATTAGAAAGGGTGTATTGATGAACCTGGCAAAGGGCTTGGCAGGAAAATGTGGTTAATAATAGAAGTAATACTGCACGCATGGATTAACCCCCAAGCAAAAAAGTGATAGAATTCCATATTTCCTTCGTTTTGTATACTTATGATTAAATGGTTTAAGAGAAATCAGGGTGAAAAAGACCCCGCATCGCCGCCTGCTGAAACCCAGCCTATGGCACCGGAAGAACTATCTCAGGATGTGAAATTAGCTGAGCATGAAGCCACCGATGAGGAACAGAAGTCAGGTTTCTTTACGCGCTTTAAAAAAGGTTTGACTAAAACCCGCAAGCAATTTGGTGATGGGATTGGCCTTTTGCTCTTGGGAAAAAAGTTAATAGATACTGATATTCTTGATGAGTTGGAAATTTTGCTGCTCAGCGCTGATCTCGGGGTTGAGACGACCCAGGATATTTTAAAGCAGTTAAGCGATGGCTTGGCACGAAAGCAATTAGCTGACGGCGATGCTGTTTTTAATGAGCTCAAACAACGTTTGGAATCGGTTTTAACCCAAAATGCTAAGCCACTCATTCTTGAAACACCTGATAAATCTCCCTTTGTAATTTTAACGGTTGGAGTCAATGGAGCCGGCAAAACAACTTCTATCGGCAAGTTAGCAAAACAATTCCAAAAGCAGGGAAAGAAAGTGATGTTGGCAGCCGGAGATACTTTTAGGGCAGCAGCAGTTGAACAACTGCAAGTCTGGGGCGAGCGCAATGGAATACCGGTTATCGCCCAACAGACCGGATCCGATAGCGCCTCAGTTATTTATGATGCCTTTAAGGCAGCAAAAGCACGAGGCATGGATATTTTAATAGCCGATACTGCCGGTCGCTTGCACACTCAGGGCAACCTGATGGAAGAATTGAAAAAAGTAAAAAGGGTTATCCAAAAAATAGATACAAATGCTCCTCATGAAACAATTTTGGTTCTTGATGCAAGTATCGGCCAAAACGCGCTGAACCAGGCAAAACAGTTTAATGAGGCGATTGGCTTGTCAGGAATAATTATGACCAAGCTCGATGGATCTGCAAAAGGCGGTATTTTATTTGCCATTGCAAATGAATTAGGGATACCATTTCGTTATCTTGGTATTGGGGAGGGAATTGATGACTTACGCCCCTTCGATGCACAGCAATTTGTCCGGGCAATTTTCAATGATGATCAAATTTGAACAGGTAAGCAAACGTTTCCCTGGCGGTTTTGAAGCCCTAAGTGAGATTGACTTTTCACTTTATAAAGGGGAAATGGTTTTTTTAACCGGCCATTCGGGCGCTGGCAAAAGTACTTTTCTTAAGCTGATAGCAATGATTGAGGCGCCTACGTCTGGACAAATTATTGTCAACGGCCTCCATTTGAATCAATTAAAGAAAAAAGATATTGCAGCCTATCGTTCCAGTTTGGGAATTACCTTCCAATCTCCACATTTATTAAATGAAAGAACCGTTTTTGACAACGTAGCCTTACCTTTGCAAATTCAAGGAATGACCCCACTTATGATTGGCAAACGAGTCCACGCCGCTCTTGATATGGTAGGTTTGCTTTCTAAAGAAAAGATGCTGCCGCTGCAATTATCAGCCGGCGAGCAACAACGGGTAGGAATTGCGAGAGCAGTTGTTCATAAACCAGCCTTACTTTTAGCAGATGAGCCAACAGGAAATCTGGATCCAGCTCTATCTAATGAGATTATGAAGCTGTTCGAACAGTTTAATCAGGTGGGGGTAAATATCCTCATTGCAACTCACGATTTAGCCATGATTGCCAGGATGAAACACCGTATCGTTATGCTAAAAGGGGGGCGTGTATGTTAAAGAAATTGCAGGCTTTATTTTCCTATCATTTACAAGCAGCGAGCAATAGCCTAATTCACCTTTCCCTTAGACCTATAGCCACCATGATGACTATTGTCGTGATTGCTATTTCAGTGACGTTACCGGCCCTTTTTTGGGTTTTTACTGATAATCTTGATGAATTAACCCAGAGCTGGCAACGGCATGGCCATATTTCCCTTTACCTTAAACCCTCCTTGTCAGCGGCAGAGGAAGAGTCATTTTTAGCAAAAGTACGTTCAACTGAAGGAGTAGGGGAAGTGAGCCTAAAATCCCGTACAGATGGACTTTCAGAATTGCAAAAACAAGAAGGTATGCAGGATATTATGCGCTATTTACCTGAAAACCCTCTACCTGAAATGATTGAGCTAATTCCTCTTTTAACCGTTAATACACCGGCAAAAATGCAGGAGCTCTATGAGCGTCTTAAAGCTTATCCCGAGGTAGAGCAAGCAAAGTTGGACCTTGAGTGGATTAATCGATTACATGCTATCCTTAGTTTTGTCAGTAAAACGGCTCATGCGTTAATGGTCTTATTAGCTTCTGCAGTAGTATTAGTCATTGCCAATACCTTGCGTTTAGCTATGCATAACCGTCACGAAGAAATTCAAATTCTAAAGTTGGTAGGAGCAACGGACCCCTATATTGCTCGACCATTTTTATACTCAGGAATTTGGTACTCTTTGGGTGGCGCTATACTCGCCGTTTTAATAGTTAATATATTCATGCTAAGTCTTTCCTTTGCGGTCAAGCAACTGGCATCTGCTTATCAAATGAATTACCCTATTACCGGTTTAACAGTTAAACAAGCTTATTTTATAGTATTTATATCGATCTTTTTAGGTTGGCTAGGTGCAAGATTGTCAGTAAATAAACAACTTGCTTCTATTGAACCCTATAATTGAGATATAATCGCAAATTACTTCGCTTAATTTAGCGAAGTGTAATAAAGCCCTCTCACTCCTGTGTAAAAATACATCTTAATAAGGAGGATTTTAGAAGGGCTTGATTTGATTTAGTGGAGGAAAAAATATGAGTCAGCGGTTACAGTTAGCCTCATTTAATTTACCTATAGGCAGCCTAGATGCTTATATTCATCGGGTTAATCAAATTCCGATGTTATCTGCTGAAGAAGAGGTTGATTGCGCCGAGCGTTTCCATAATGAAGGTGACATTGAAGGTGCGCGCCGTTTAGTACTCGCTCATTTGCGCTACGTTGTACGTGTAGCACGCGGTTACTTAGGCTATGGCCTGCCATTGAATGACTTGATTCAAGAGGGAAATGTAGGTTTGATGAAGGCAGTTAAACGCTTTGACCCTAAAATGGGTGTGCGGCTAGTTTCTTTTGCAGTTCATTGGATAAAATCTGAAATCCATGAATTTGTTCTTCGCAATTGGCGAATTGTTAAAGTTGCTACTACCAAGGCTCAACGTAAATTATTTTTTAATCTTCGCCAAATGAAAAACCGCCTGGGCTGGTTAAATAGTGAGGAAGTGAAGGCAGTTGCAAACGATTTAGGAGTTAGTCCTGAAGACGTGATGATTATGGAGCAGCGCCTTAATGCAATGGATTCACCTTACGATGCCCCTCATTTAGATGATGACGACGACAATTTTAAAGCACCCGTTAACTTTCTACATGATGTAAATTCTGATCCGGCTTATTTAATCGAAAAAGATCTTAACGAAGAGCGCGGTCGTGAACATTTATTGCTTGCCCTGGAACGTCTTGATGAACGCAGCCAGGATATTTTACAGCAACGTTGGCTGGCAGATGATAAAGCAACTTTGCATGAATTAGCTGATAAATATGGGGTTTCCGCTGAACGGGTTCGGCAATTAGAGAAAAATGCTATGAAAAAACTTCGTCAATATATCGAGGAATCATAGTTTCGGAATTTCGCTATCAGCTAACAAATTAGACAATTTTTCCTTGGTTTGTGCATCGGCAAAGGATGAGTTGATTGCCATTGCTGTAAAATTGTTCATTTGTTCATCTGTATAGTTATAACTTTGTTGAACTCTTTGATATTCTCGAGCCAAATTGGTTCGAAAAAAGGGCGGATCATCAGAATTCAAACTAACCTGAATTCCTGCATCCAGCAGCTGAATTAAGGGATGGGACTTCATATCTTTAAATAATCCGAGAGCAATATTGCTTGATGGGCAAATTTCCAAGGCGATATTGCGTTCTTTAAGTTGAGAAAGCGTCTCTTGAGAATGTATGGCCTGAACACCATGGCCAATTCGTTTGATTGGCAAATACTCCATGGCCTCAAGCATAGTGCTCGCTGGAGCGAATTCGCCGGCATGTACAGTGCATTGAAGGCCGCCTTCGAATGCAGTGTTATAAGCTTCAGTAAATAATTTTGGTGGGAAATTGATTTCATCGCCGCCAAGGCCAAAGCCAACAAGACAAGGAACTTTTTCTTTGATAGCCTGTTTAGCCACCTTGGTCACTGCATCGACGCCAAAATGACGAACAGCGATAATAAGAATTCGGCCTATGATTTTATATTTTGCTTCTGCATCAATAATGGCTTGCTGGATTGCTTGTAAATGCTCGCTTGAAGGAATGCCGCTCGAAAGTTCGGCATGATCAGGCGAGTACATCATTTCAACATAGAGAGTATTTTCTTTGGCGGATGCCTTAAGGTAGTCGAAGGTGAGATCGTAATAATCCCGAGGATGTTTAATCACAGAGGCAACTTCATCATAAGCCTTTAAAAATCCTGGGAAGTCAGAGTAGGAATAACTCTGTTTGTCAGCTGCAATTAAATTTGCTGGGAGAGCGATATTATTTCGTCGACTAAGTTTTTCTGCTAAAGTCGGGGTCATTGTGCCTTCCAGATGCACATGTAATTCAGCCTTTTTAAGAGTCATGGATCTTTCTTCCTTAATTAAAACCCGATAAACTTGGTGTTTTTTAGTATATGCTATTTAGGATAACTATGAGTAACAATGATATTGATAAGGCTTACGTGAGCCCTTATGATAAATTCCTCTTCGAATTTGACGCCACACATAAAAAGTCTCCTTCGCAATTAAAAGAAATTAAAAAAAACCAGAGAATTGCTAATCTTCGCGATAAAGTGCAAAAAAAAGATGAAGATGGGGAAATTTGGGGTGAATTTTAGATTTGTTGCTCCACGTTAATATTAAAAAAAATCGAAATTAATTCATAAAAAAGCAATTTCACTCAATTAAACGGAATGGCAACCAAATTAGAACTTTAAACAAAAGATTATTCCTGAGTCTTTTTGAACAAATATAATGGTGGATGCCTGCAATCAATCGGAGAAATACGATAAATAAAGCCATTACAACCAGAACGACAGAGGTTTCGTTAGGCCTGGCAAATAATGATTAATACTCTTCTCTTATCTGATTTTTTATCGCGGTAGTAGCCTTCTTCGGTGCGACCAAGACAGTCATTTGGGTTAGATAGGTTATTCTGATATGAAAGTTGTAGATCCTGCTTATCAAAAACAAGGTATCTACGCAAATGCGTAAACCAATGAAAAATTGGAAAGAAGCGAAAGTTGATGCTTTTATGACCTTTGTCCGTGCTTTTCCAGTTCCAAATATATTTCTTTTTTTGGAAAGCGACTGGCTGGTGATGTTCTAGCAGCAATTTTTTTCCGAGCGCGAGGTAGAAGGTTGTAAAAATCTAATTCAAGATATTCGCCTGGAAATGATTCATCCTACCGATGAACGGGATTACTACTGATAATTTTGGTAAAAATATTTGGCTAATTTAACTCCACTATTTGCTTATTTTATACACAATTCTATTCTAAAGATATACAATTTAAATTCGAGGGCCTAATGAGCAAAAATAAAATGACAAAATCTGAATCCGATTTAGGAAAACTTGGGTTAAAAAATGCAGCAGATGTGGCTGCCTTCTTAAAAACAAAAACTTCTGATGAAATATTCGCTCTAATTCTACAGTTTCTAATTAAAAAGAAAGAATCTGATTTAAGAACTGCCCAACATAATCTGATGGTTGAGAGGCAGGATCAGGCTATATTGATGCAATCTGCAGAAAAAGAAAATGAAAATAAAGAGCGTTTAGTGAGTTCCATAATTTTAAATCAATTACCAAAACAAGAAGAAAAGAATACAAAAGCTGCAGAAATGCCTGAGGATAATGAGCAGAAAAAATCCTCGATGGATAAAGAGCTTGCACGAGCCTTAAAAAATGTTGAGAAAACTGAAGAAACCTATAAACATTACAATGATAATATCGATAAAGCTGAGGAATTCATTAAAACCCTGGATTCCAAAGATCCACTCACCCAATTAAGTTTGCTAGACGCCGAAATCGATAAAATTGCGGTTGAAATTGAGGAGCTCGAACCTGAATTTTATGAATTATTAAAGAAGGGTGACGAGGAAAAAGCTAGAGATATTTTGGCGCAAATGAATGCAAAAAATCTTCAAATAGCCACTTTAAAAGATATGAAAGAGGCTTGCAAAGGAAAAAAAATAATGTATTCCAAAGAGGGGGAGGTAACCACTCACTTTGAAAATGCTCATTTTATTATCCCTAGAGATCAAATTTTAAAAAAAGAAGGGGGAAATTTTTACCTTCTGAATAAAAATGAAAATTTTGAGAACCTCACTCCTGCAGAAAAAGAAGATAAGCAACAAAACTTTGAACAAATGAAACTGCAAATATCCAGAGTACGCGATGTTGTTGAACACAATAAAGGACTGGATTTAGGAGAAAAAATTCAAGAAGTACTACAGATCGGTAGCCAACTTGTTGATTTTATTGCTCAAAAAATTACTCAACCCTCTAATTCAAGTCCTCAGTTATCAGGAATGTCCGCGACTACTTCAAGCGCTAAAGTAACTGTTGAGGGGTTAGCGAAAAAGGGGAATGAGCAAAAATCTGAGATCTCGAGTGAGAGCAAACCTTCAAATGAGGGGCCCAATTCAAATAAAATTCGCTAAAGTTGATTTATGCCTAATTAATTTTTGTTAACTCAGCTTTATTCAGCTCGCTCTCGTTTAAATATTTAATTTTTGCGATGAATGATCAGCAGATTCAAAATTGTACGGTTCGAGCGGTAGCAATTGAGGTGCTTCAGGTGCAGGTTTAGCCTGCCTCAATTTATTAAATAAACCTATATCTTTTAATAAAGGGGTTATTACCGACTCTTTTTTGAGCTGAGAGAGTTGTGATGAGCGATTTGAACCTAAATCATATTCTGCCAATCGCTTTAAAACAGAGGGTATTTGGGAAGTCATTTTGATATTTTCCAGATAAAACTCAGATATGGGTTTCATTGAAGAATCATTTGCTGCTTTTAGATAAAAACTGATAGCATCGTGTAATTTTTTTTCAAAATAAGCCGTGTCATCGCCACCTTCAATCACCTGATCGGTTGTTTTAATTATCCCATGCAATAAGAGGCCTGCTGTTAATAAAGCACATGGTGAGCCTATTTCTTCTAAACGTTTAACAAAAGCCACAAGACGTTTGTTATCAATTTTTACAGCGAATTCTAACTTTGGCAGGTTTGCTAGCATTCGGTTAGATCCATTCAGGATGACTATATATAAAAGTTCATTAACCCAAAATTCATTAGTATTAAAGCTAACATCATCACCTTTGAGATGTTCAATGCTGGACGAAAGGACTGTCATAAAGAGTGCAAGCTGATCTCCAGTAAAATGATTTCTACCCAAGTTCAAGCTAGAAACAGGATAGTGGAAAGCTGAAAAAATTTTAACAAGCGCGTCATCTTCCTTAAAGTCTAGAATATTGCCCCATAAATCCACATTTGGTACTGAAATAGCAGAGAAGGCTGTTGCTAATTCTTCCACTGATTTGTAACCAAGGCGATTTTGCCGCAGGTTAAGAGTAGTGATCCAGGGAGGAATTGCTGCAAATATTAGAGCTAACTCGGCTCCAGTTTTGTAATCAAGTTTGTTTGCACTTAAATCAAGAGTAGTAGCTGTAGGAGGAATAGTTGCAATGAGCTTACGTATTTCTTCGACCGATTTTGCACATAAATTGTCCAAGCGATAAATCATTGCAAACTCCATGTTAAAATATTTCCCAATCCTTGTTTGTTATTAAACATAAGAGTAAATAAATGTGCAAGGATTTCTTGTATATATATTTTTTAGGGATAATAGAGTTTGGCTGAGGGTTTAACCAAAATAACTATGCAATAGTTTATAAGCAAAAATGGTTAATAATGAAGCGGCTGGCAAGGTAAGTACCCAGGACATGAAAATATTTCGGATAACCCGAAGATTCAATGCACCAATACCGCGAGCTAATCCTACTCCAAGCACAGCGCCAACCAGAGTTTGGGTAGCTGAAACAGGAATTCCTGTACTTGTTGCAACAACTACTGTTGTAGCCGCTGCCAGCGTTGCCGCAAAGGCTCGGCTTGGTGTTAGGGCTGTAATTGAACTTCCTACAGTTTCGATGACTTTGCGACCATACATTAAAAAACCAGTTAAAACCCCAACACAGCCTAATAGAATTATCCATGAAGGGTAATTATCTGCGCCTATGGGTTGATTGGTATACATCACCAAACTATGAATAATTGATAAAGGGCCAACGGCTAAGGCGACGTCATTGGAACCGTGGGCAAAAACCATAGCACAGGCTGTCAAGGCCATGAGTACTGCAAAATATTTTTCGACCTGAATAAAGCGCTCTCGCCGCCTGATTCTTGGCATTTCTGGAATGCGTTTTATAAAAATCATTCCTATAAAAGTTATAGCGATACTGGTTAATAAGGTGACAACTAAATCTTGTTTGAGATTTAAATGAATATCAAAATGCTTAAGTCCTTTAAAGACAGTGATAAAGGATAAGACAGTACCAACCAGGAAAAGATAAATAGGGATGTAGATTTTGGCTCTTTGCAGGGGATCGCTTTTTATAAAAATAGTTTGTTGTATGCTAACGAAGAGCACATAACCCGTAATGCCGGCAATAAGAGGAGAGGTAACCCAGCCTATAGCAATATGAGACACTTGGTTCCAATGGATTGCACCAGTTCCTAAAACAACAGTACCAAAACCAACCATCGAGCCAACTAGAGCGTTAGTAATCGAAACGGGAACTCCAAGATAGCTAGCCAGATTCATCCAGACTGTACAGGCTAGTAGAACACTGAGCATACCTTCTATCATAATCAAGGGTTGATTAGACAACTCGCTGCTGTTGATAATGCCATCGCGCATAGTCTCGGTAACGCCGCTACCTCCAAGAAACGCACCGGCAAATTCAAAGACTATAGCGATGAGCATTGCCTGAGGTACTGTTATTGCCTTAGAGCCCATAGTGGTGCTCATCACATTGGCAAGATCATTAGCGCCAACACCCCAGGTCATAAAAAAACAAAAGGCGATAGCGAGGTAAAGCAATATAAAAGAATAATCCATAGGACTTTATTACCTGGCAATGAGTATTTGAAGTCGACCGCCCACAGTTTGGGCATTATCGGCTAAGTCGCCAATCCATTGGACTAATTTATAAAGAAAAACTAAATCAATCGCGGGCAAATCCTTTTCCAGCTCAAAAATACGGTGCCTTATGTCGGCTAATTTTTCATCACTATCATGTTCAATCTCATCCAGAGTCATTATCATTTGTTCAACAATCTTAACTTCGCTACCTCGGAAACCGCTTTCGAGCAGTTCATCAAGTTCATTTATCGCCTGGCAGGCCTGTCTGGATGCATCTAAAGAACAATCAAGGAAAGGCATAAAGGCAGGAGCGATTAAATCGGGAATAATCATACGTCTGCTAACAATAAGCCTTGCTATATCTTCGGCCTTATTAGCAATACGATCCTGAGTGCTTAATAATTCCAGTAAATCTGTACGGGAAACCGGAAGAAAAAGACCGGCGGGCAAGTGTAAGCGTAGATCGCGTTTTATTAGATCAGCTTCTTTTTCAAGAACAGAAATTCTATCTTTTATAATATCTGCAGTTGGCCAATCCTGAATCATTACGGCTTCAAAAAAAGGATGCAGTTGTTTTGCGCATTGATTTACCTTACGCATGTGCTGTTCAATAGGCCGGATAGGCGATGGCCCAAACATATTGAAAATGCTACCCATAATCGAAGAGATCTTTGGAGAAGATTCGACGATTATAACCAGGGCTTGTCGATAATTCCAGACTCTAAGTCGAAAACCTGTATTTTCTGACTCTTCTGCTAAACTTGGACTATACCTTTTCGATGAAAAGACCTGATTAATAACTCATTTCAAGGATAGTTATGAATAGCGATAGGCCAAGGAATATAAAATTAGAAGAGAATCCTTTCACCAAGTGGCCAATTGATAACCCTCTACTTTCGATAATGGATTGTGATTCTAACCACAAATTTTTTGATTTTATTGACCGTTATTTTCAGGCGAACCTTGGAAAATTAACGGCGGGCTTAAATCCAACGACCTTCAGTACCGCTTATTTTGCTTGGTTAATGCAATTATCAATTAGTCCGGGTCGACTTTTGGATTTAAGTTTTTTCCCGCTTCTTCCTTCTCAAAAAGAAAAAGAGGAGAAAGGGTTGTGCGAGGAAAATGATAGTCGTGATGTGCGTTTCAAAACCGAAGAATGGCAATATTTACCCTGGCGTTTAGGGGTGGAAAATTTTTTATTGATGGAAGATTGGTGGCGTCGTGCTACAACCAATATACCCGGGTTATCCAATCCAATTGAACGCATTGTTGCCTTTACCACAAGACAAGTAATGGATGCGTTGTCGCCATCAAATTTTGTGATGACAAACCCTGAATTATTCAATGAAACTATTAGGACAAAGGGTGCAAATTTATTCCATGGTACCAAATTGGCAATTGACGACTTTCTTGAAAAGCTGGTTGGTGTACCTCCGGCTGGCGTTGAAAATTTCATACCAGGAAAACACGTTGCGATCACCCCGGGGAAAGTCGTTTACAGAAATCATTTGATAGAACTGATTCAATATGAAGCCCAAACAAAAACGGTTTATAAAGAACCAATTTTAATGTTGCCAGCCTGGATTATGAAATATTACATACTGGATTTGTCTCCAAATAACTCTTTGGTCAAATGGCTAGTGCAAAAGGGCCACACCGTATTTATTGTGTCCTGGCGTAATCCTGATGCTAAAGATCGATGTTTAAGCATGGACGATTATTATCGAAAGGGCGCAATGGATGCCATCGATGCCGTGTCCCGCATTTTACCTAAGCGCAAAATTAATTTGATGGGCTATTGTCTTGGTGGAACGTTGGCAATGATTACAGCAGCCGCCATGGCAAGAGATGGAGATAAGCGATTGAAAAGCCTGACTCTTCTTGCCGCCCAAGCAGATTTTACTGAAGCCGGCGAATTGATGGTATTTATTACCAAATCAGAAGTTGCTTTTCTTAAAAGTTTAATGTGGGAACAGGGTTATTTGGATCCGAAACAAATGGCTGGCTCCTTTCAAATGCTTCGCTCCTACGATTTAATCTGGTCAAAAATGATTCATGATTATATGTCTGGTACACGTAGAGGCATGATTGATCTTCTGGCTTGGAATGCTGATGCAACGCGCATGCCTTATAAAATGCATAGTGAATATTTGGAAAAACTATTTTTGAATAACGATTTCGCCGCCGGGCGTTATAAAGTTGAAAAAAAATCGGTTTCACCAACTAATATTTCAGTTCCAACTTTTATTGTCAGTACAGAAAGAGATCACGTGGCACCCTGGCGTTCTGTTTATAAAATCCACTACATGATTAATAGCGACAAAACCTTTGTCCTGGCACAGGGCGGTCATAATGCGGGTATAGTTAATCCGCCGGGAAAAAAAAGTCATTCTCATTCTTACCGAATCCTGAACAGAAGAGCAGATAATCATTATTTAGATGCTAGTAATTGGTTAGATCTAGCCAAAGTTCAAAAGGGTTCCTGGTGGACTGCCTGGAATAAATGGCTGGATCAGCATTCTTCTCCAAAACAAGTGCCAGCTCCGCGGCTTGATCCTTCTTTGCCAGATGCGCCTGGAACTTACGTTCTCCAGAAATGACTCTTGACATTGTTTCCTTATAGAAAAACAATAGCCCACTTTGCAATGCAAAGACTTCTTAAGGAAATATATGCAAATAGCCAGTATTAAAGGGCGTGAGATTCTTGATTCACGTGGCAATCCTACGGTTGAAGCAGATGTTATTTTAGAAAATGGCACTCAAGGTCGGGCAAGCGTACCCTCTGGCGCTTCAACAGGAAGTCGTGAGGCTTGTGAACTTCGCGATGGTGATTTAAGCCGTTTTGCGGGAAAAGGTGTTCTTCGCGCTGTTGATCATATCAATAAAGAAATTAATCAAAGCCTCAAAGGATTTTCAGTTAGTGAGCAACAGCAGCTTGATGAAAAACTCTGCATTTTAGACGGAAGTGACAATAAGTCACGCTTGGGAGCCAATGCGATACTTGCTGTATCACTTGCCTGTGCTAGAGCCTATGCCAATGCTAGTAAGCAACCCTTGTACTTAGCCCTGAATCAGGGTGAGAAAATGTCAATGCCCGTTCCGATGATGAATGTTTTAAATGGCGGCGCACATGCTGACAACAATGTTGATATTCAGGAGTTCATGTTAATGCCGATAGGCGCCCCTGATTTTACAAGCGCTTTACAAATGGGAACAGAGATTTTTCATGTTTTAAAATCCGTTTTGAAGAAACAAGGGTTGAATACCGCTGTTGGTGATGAAGGTGGTTTTGCACCCAATTTAAAATCGAATCGCCAGGCTTTGGATATTTTGGTACAGGCTGTTGAGATTGCAGGGTTTAATTTAGGAAAAGATATTGTCTTTGCGCTTGATGTTGCAGCTTCCGAACTTTTCAAAGAGGGCTTTTACCATTTGGAATCTGAAAATAAAAAACTGAGTAGTTTAGAACTCATTAATTATTATGCTGATTTGATTGCTAATTATCCTATTGTCAGTATTGAAGATGGCCTGGATGAACATGATTGGCAAGGGTGGCAGGAACTCACCTCTCATTTCAACTCAAAGGTACAGTTAGTTGGCGATGACTTATTTGTTACCAATACACGTATCTTGCAAGAGGGCATTAATCAAAAAATGGCTAATGCAATCTTAATCAAACTTAATCAAATTGGTACCTTGACAGAAACCAGACAAGCTATGCAATTGGCTTATGAAAATGGCTATCGATGTATTATGTCGCATCGTTCTGGAGAAACGGAAGACTCTTTTATCGCCGATTTGGCAGTCGCTACAGGTTGCGGCCAAATTAAAACGGGATCATTATGTCGAACAGATAGAATTGCCAAATATAATCAACTGCTCCGCATTAATGAATTAGCCACTCTACCCTATGCTGGGAAGTTCTATAGTGAAAGAAGCTAATTTCTGTATATAATGGGGAAAAAATCTTCTTCTTTGGTAAATTATGCGATCTATAATTATCGTTTTGATTCTGGCACTTATCGGCTTGCAATATAAACTCTGGCTGGGTGATGGCGGTCTTAGACAATGGATTAGCCTCGAAAAAAAATTAGCGCTTCAGGAAGATGAAAATAAAAAGCTGATGAGCCGCAATCTTTCTATTGATGCGGATATCATTGAATTAAAAAGCGGCGATCAGGCCTTGGAAGAGCAAGCTCGATATGAATTAGGTATGGTTAAAAAGGATGAAATTTACTATCAGTTTATCGATTAATTTTATTCATTTACGAAGTAACTTTTGTACAAATTCAAATATGAATTATCCCTTTCCATGAGTGGTAATTGTTGATTTATTCGTTGAATTAAAGCGGCATTTGCGGGCAAGGCCATGACCCCAAAACCAGAACCTATAGGCACTTTAGCGCCTAGGGTTTTGAATTTTTCCTCACTATGTTGCATCCAATACACATTGGTAGAGCGGTGTAAAAAAGCAGCGGGAATATCTGCTGAATCCAAGGCAGCAATTAAATCTTCCATATTATTGTATTTGATAATTTCAAAATCATTGCCATATTTTCGCGCTAAATATTGATGAGCCACACCGCCATCTTCCTCTTCCTCTCTGATTACTCCGACTTTTTTACCATTTAAATCGGCAATCGATTGAATGTCGCTTTTGGCTAGAATCAGAAATTGTCCTTGGCTGGTCATATAAGGCAGACTAAAAATATATTTATTCAAGCGAGTTAGCGTTATTGCAATCCCACCAACAGCAAGATCAATCTGTCCTTTATCCAGTGCCAGGAAGAGTTCATGAAAACTCATATAGGAAAACTTACATTTTTCCTCCAATCGCTGGCAAAGCGACTGCATCAAACCAATATCAAAACCATTTGTCGGAGACATTACGAAGGGTGGAAAAAAAAACTCTGTGCCAATTTTAATCGTTGCGTGAAGAGGAGAGATTTTTATTGCAAACATCAAAAGGAAAGATAATCCTGTTTTGAGTTTCATTAGGTAAATCCTTTTAATCCATAAGTTTATGTGTAATTCAAAAAAATAGTTATGACATAGATCCCTATCTTCGTCAAAAGAGTTAAAAGAACTTCATAATACTCAAGAAAGCAATCTGGCTTAAATCATGTATAATCTTTTTCATTTCAAATCGCTATGGCTTATTTAAATCTTGTCTTTAATTTTTTGTTCGTTAATTCCAAAATTAATACTTTATTATTTTTCTGTTCGACAGGTGAAGGTTTTGGCTATGACATTTCCGAAGAGTTATTTGACGAATCAACCGTTGCTAAATCAATCTATAAAAAACAAATAAGACGATTTCTGGGATTAGGATTTTTTCTTTCTTTTATACCTGGAACAGAACCTTATATAGCCAGGAAGGAATTATTTTCAACGATAGAAAAATTGGAATCCAAAATGGGCGAATCTGAAGAGAAGCCCATGTATGGTCTAGTTAAAAGTCCCTTCCATATGTTGGCACGTACTTTGATGGTACTCGTTTATTTTCATGTCAATTCTGATTTTGATAAGGTATTTCCTGATGTTGGTCAATTAAACCGGTTAAACCCCTTTCTTTATCCGTTTGAGTTATTAAAATTTTTTTTCCTTAGGATGCTTCAATTCTTTGATCAAAGTGAGCCGGAAGATGAGGAGGAGCAAGAACCAGAATGGCCCTCGTTTTTATTAATCATCTCAGTTATTGCTGTGATTATAGTATTGCCAGTTTTTTTTGCTATTAACATTTTAATACTTAGCTATCTGGGTCTTTATTTTATTACGGAACTAGCCCTGAATAGCTTAAATTCTTTATTAATAGAACCCTTTAAATTTATTTATGAAGCAATTGAGCAATTTATGTTAACTCAGTCATTGGGCTTCACCTATCTTCCCACAAATGAATACCAAAAAATAAATAAATTACTGGAGGCGCTGAATAAAGAAAAGTTAGAGGAAACTGACATAGAAAAGTCCATAGTTTTATATAAAACCAAAGAATTTACTCTGCTTGAAGCGCCAGAGAAACTGATTTTACCCTATGAGAATCATCGCAATAGTTGCTTTTTTCAATTTTACAAAGATAGTGATCTTTTTCAAAAAAGCTCTGAAACCATTAGGGCTTCAAACAATTTATTTACTAATTTAAGCACCTTTAGCTATTTTAGTCGCACCTATATTCCGCAGGATGTTATTAAGCTTATTGCAAATACCTGTTTGACTTTAAATCCTCCCATTGCGGCTAAGGAAGATCAATCTATGGTAGTGCAAATTTGAAATATCATAGCAAATTTTGCGCAAGCTTTGATTCTTCTCTAAATTCCGATGCCCCAGCAATTAAAATACCAGCTATTCCAATTGCGCAAATAAGAAGCGGGAAAGTCAATCCAAAAGTAGTTATTTGAAGGAAAGAGAGTGTTGCGAAGACTAAAATAGTTGATGCTGCTACACCTGCTATTGTCAAGCCAATTTCAAGCTGACTATGAGGTGTTGGGACTAATGGCGAGAAAAAGGAAAAAGCAGACCAAACACTATTCCCTTCATAATTTTTAGGGAAATCTTCGGTGATTCTTTCCTCGCCCAAAGTTGTATGATCTATTAGATCAGGCTCTTCAGTAGCTTCGATATTTAATTTGGGATAGGTTCTAAGAATTAACTCTATAACTTTGGCATTTGCACTCATAAATATCCTTAAATGAACCCTGTGCATTTATGGCACAAATCAGCTCAAATAAAAAGGGTTAAGTTTATGAATTTAGATATTTTTTATAAAATTATTCTAATGATGTGGTCTTAAAATTTGGATTCTCTAGGAAAATTGCGTCCTAAATATTTTCTTATTAGGGTAGAAGCAATTAAAAAATATGCTCAATTTTTTTCCAAGTATCGTGAAAGAAAAAACCGATCACAAGAAAGGTAGACGACCAGACCAACGCGCCTGTATAAGCATAAAGTGCAAATTCCCAAAACCGAAGATAGGTTATTCCTGCCACAATTCCCGCTAAATGACGTACGCCAGGAATAAAATAACAGAAAAATAATATCCATTTGCCTCTTCGTTCAAAACTTTGATGGAGGCGATCTAATTTTTCTGGAGTGATACCAAGCCACTGGCCAAATCGAAGAATCAACAAGCGCCCGCCAAAATAGCCAAGTAAATAACTGACAGAAATGCCGAAGATCGTGCCAGATAAGGCAAAGATTGGCGTGAGCCATAATGATAATTTACCTTGGGCCATCAAGTAACCGGAAAGTACCAATAAGGTTTCATCAGGAATGGGCAAGCCAATAATTCCCAGGGCGAGTAACCCAAAAAGGGCGAAACTTCCATAATGTAAAAACCAGTAACTTATATTTGCAGGGAGTTCGAAAATCAATTAATTTTCACCAAAAAAGTTTAAGATTATGAAATTGTATTGTTACACACGGTAATTAAACAAGTTGATATTCTTAAATTCTTTTTATATTTAAGGTCACAGTTTGACAATATTCAATAAGTGCAGCAATCTATTTTTTTGATTTTTATAAAATCAAGGGACTTGAATGAAGACTCAAGGCTTACAGAAAGAAAAAAATTATTCGATTCCTCTTCTTATTTTAAGTCTAGACTTACTTTTAACCATTTTATAGGGTATGCGGGGACAATCGGACCTTCGAGAGTCTGCGAAACCGGCCATATCTATACGGTATTTTTGGGGGTGTCGGCTCAACCACAAAATTTAAGATTAGTCAGTATGGAACGTCGTATTTAACCGAAGCTAGGCCCCCTTAGCCATCAATGCCTTTGGCCAAGTCAATCGCCGCTCCGCGGGGCTAGTGTGGGTAGTCATGTGGGTTATCGGTGGCCTGCAATTATCTCAAACCCGTTACAACTCCAATTGGGTAGTTCCAGCTGTTGAAATAGAGGGCTACTACTTTGGAAAAAGGTCTTGCACGGGTAATGATATAATAATGAAACTACCAGACTTCCTGAGCATGATTTTGCAGTAACTTACCCTATGAAGACAGGAGTTTTTCTTACTAAAACGCTATTATCTTTTAATCTAACTAGCCTTAATAAAATCCATCCCTATATAGGTGCGGAGATTGGTGCTGCTATTATTTCAATTTCAAATGAAAACTCTACTCAGGTATTCCCTCCTGACCAGGGTTTAACCATTACCATTCAAATCCAAGCGATATTGAAACAACTTTTGCTGGTCAAACAAAAGTAGGGTTAAATTTGGATTTGGGTCAAAACTTATCTTTGTTTATGGAATATCGTTGGCTTTATCTATCAAGCACCAATTATGCATTCGGCTCAACGGTTTATCCTGGCCATGCTACGACATCGAATTGGCTGGTGAAATTAGATCCCCAAAAATATAATATGGGCGCTATCGGAATAAACTTTAGTATCTAATCAAGAGCTAGCTGGATTTTTTAAAAATGCCCACTATTTGTGTGTGGCTGGCCGAGTTTTAACTTACTAAAAATTTATAAGGATAATAAGAGCGGCTATAATAACTGTTGATATAAACCCCAACCTGAAAAAACTTAAAGTTGACCCTATGCACATAGTCCTTTAAACCAGAGTGAACAAGTCTCTTCATCCAAATTTTTTCGGACATAACTGAGATATTTTGAAAAATCGGTTTCAGATTTATTTATTAACATCCTTTCAGTTGCAGCAGTAGGTGCATGATGGAGAAACTTCCCAAAATTTTCAGCACAAAAATCCATATAATCTTTTGTAAATAGGATAAAGGTATGCCACATATCATCAATTTCTTCAGGAATTCCGCAAATAAAATCTAGTTGCTGATCTATAGGTAAGGCAGCCTGATCTTCTTCATGTTTTTGCGTAAGCCATAAAAATTTGATTAATTCTCGTAAAGCCTCTTCACCACTTAATTGATTACTGGGGTAGTCCATTTCATAACGTTTTAGGATATCATCGTTTTTATATTTTAAAATTGTCTGTAGATTTTTATTCATAGGTTATCTCTAATTGAAAAATTAGTAAGACCAAAAAAAATATAATTGAGGTCTAAAGAGCGCTTTATTTTACCACAAAAATGATTAGAAATTCCGGAACCTACTGAGAAGTGAAAAAAATGAAAACATTAACGAAAGAAATGCAAGAGTCTATTACACCAACAATAGCATTGCACTTAATGCAAGAAGGTAACAAACGATTTGTAAATAACTTAAAAGTTAATCGTAATTTGTTGCAGCAAGCCAATGAAACGTCTGATGCACAACATCCCTTTGCTATTATTCTAAGTTGTATTGATTCCCGTACTTCAGTTGAATTGATTTTTGATCAGGGTTTGGGAGATGTATTTAGTGTACGCATCGCGGGGACTATTATTAATGAAGATATTTTAGGTAGTATGGAGTTTGCTTGCAAAGTAGCAGGCGCTAAAATCATAGTGGTGCTTGGCCATTCTAAATGCGGTGCAATCAAAGGCGCATGTGATAATGTGGAAATGGGTAGTCTGACTGCCTTGTTAAGTAAAATTCAACCGGCAGTTGCTGCCGAAAAAACGATAATCGAAAACCGCACTTCAAGTAATGAAGAATTTGTGGAAAAGGTTAATACAATTAATATACGAAGAACCGTGCATGCTGTTATGGAGCGTAGCCCTATATTGAAAGGTCTTATTGAAACTGGCGAGTGTGGAATTATTGGCGGCTATCATGATATCACCACTGGAAAAGTGAGCTTTTATCAAGACACTAAATTCGGTTTTGAGACCGACTGATGATATTTATAAGTTTTGTGAGAACGGCATTGCAAAGAGTTCTAAATTTAGAGGACCGTATTGCAATTGATCATTTTCAGCTTTGTAATCCAGAAAAAGTTAGATCTCCATTACTATATCTAAAGTACTAGCAAAAATTGATTTTGTGGTATAGCTCAAAAGGATTCTTTTTAGGTAAGTACAGACACCTAAATAAAAATACTTTCTTTGCTAAATAATTATACCGCTATCATTTCAGCATTTAAATCTGGGGGCGGTTTATCCCAAAGGCTTAACACATAGCCTCCGCCTCCGGAACCTGTGGGTTTGACTGCCAATGCCCCTGCATTGGTTAAGAGTTGCATATGTTGCTGCAAGGTTTCACTGACTAGTCCCCATTGTTTGAAACAATCAGCAGCTTGCGCAATGGCTTTTGCTAAATTTTGAAGCGAATCGGGGGTTTCTTTTTCAAGAGCAGCCTTCGCTTTATGTACACTTTCAGACATTTTTTTATCGATTTCATCACCTTTTTCTGCATCTTTTTGCCATAAGGCATGAACCTGCTTTATGCAATGTGAAGTGATGCCAATTTGGCCACAAGATGAAAGATACCATTTTGGCTGCCAGTCCTGGATTAAAGGTTTTATTTGGCCTTGTTGAAATCTAACGCCTTTATCGGCAGAAACGCCCGCAATATCCAGTCCACTGCTTTTGCCATGAAAGAGATTTTCCAAATCCCTGGCAAAGGAAAAAAATTTTTCCTCATTAATAAAATTTTGAAACCTAAACCAGCGAGCTGCAGCAACAGAAAGGGCGGCTGAGGCTCCCATTCCTACACCAATTGGAATATTAGAGTAAAGATGAAAATGGCCAGTTAGATTGTTTAGTGATTTTCCAAGAAGCTGCTGTCCTTTTTCTAAAACAGACCAGAATAACAATTGCATCTCAGGGCCACTTAAACCTTCATAATGAGCCGACAGTTCTTTTTCGGATTTAGAGTATTTTAGACACAGTGTTTTTTCTTTTATCGGATAAACCAGGGCTTCATGCTCGCGTAATACAGCGTGTTCGCCTGCAAGAATCCATTTACCATAGGTTGTCGATTGAAAATCATAGGACATCATAATTGCCAATAAGGAAATCTTGTTTAAAATGCAGCGCCAAATCGGCCTGATCAGGGCGATAGAGTAAATGTATATTGGGGCCTGCATCCATAGTTACAATAGGCCCATCACCTTTTAAGCGCCATAAGTTTTGTAAAGCGCGTAAGGCTTGATTGGTTGCATCAGTCACATAGTGGAAGGGAGGAATACTCGTGCTGAATAAATTATGCATGTCCTGGAATTCGAGCCAACAGATATGATAAATGGAGGGCCAATCCTTTTCTCGCAGGGCACTTAGCAGGGTCTTTAAATTATCATTTGCTCGCTGGCTGCGAGTGGCATAGGAATGTGAGCTTTTCACTCTTAAATGAGCTTCACTGGAGGAAATTCGTTTTTCATCATGGGAAATGATAATAACCTGATGGATCAATTGCGGATAAGGGAGGTCAATCGCTACAACCTTGTCATCATCCCAGAGTGCCCAGGGGGAGAAAAATGAACGACAAGAAGAGCCGGAACCTTTCATAGAAATTACTGCCTGCTCTTCGATAGAGGGCATGTCTTTTTCTGATAGTTCAGAAATCGCGAGCATTGCGCATTTAGTAAGAGCCGCAAAGCTAGACGCAGAACTTGCCAAGCCAGATCCCTGTGGAAAGTTGTTAGTTGAACGCACGATAAACGAACCACTGTATTCAAAATAATCTTTGATTCGGGCTAGATGTTGCAAAAAACGAAGCTGGCTCTGGGGTGAAAGTTGAAAAAGATCGGCTCCAGGAGTTTCAAGAGGTTCCCAAATATCTTTTTTGCCACCATAGCTTTCAAGTTCGACTGAACTTAGCAAATTAGGAAGCGTATACGATAAAGAGGGATTATCAGGCCTATTGGATTCTTTATCCCTTTTACCCATGTATTTGATTAGAGCAATGTTAGCAGGTGCTTGAGCGAACCATTGCATAGCTGAATCTCCCGTTTAGTTATGTAAATGCTTTGACCTGTTAAGAACGGAAAAATACTCCGGAAAAATACTCTAAAGCTTAATCCTGAGCTTAATAAAATTTTGTTATATTCAATTAATCTGAAACTTTTTAAATTCATCAAATAGTGTCAATGGCCAGGAGCATCATTCCAAAGTATCTTATGCAATTGGAGTTGGAATCTCACAGGTAATTTGTCTTGAACAATCCAATCTGCAAGTCTGGTAGGGTTCAGTTCATTCCAGCTGGGAGAAAAAAGTATTTCAACCCGCTCATCCAAACGATGTTCTTTTACCAGTTGGCAAGCCCAGTCATAATCTCCCCGACTGCACAGTACAAATTTAATCTGATCGCTTTTTTTAAGATGTTCCAAATTAGAATATAAATTTTTGCTGACTTCACCTGAATCCGGTGTTTTCAAATCCATTACGATCATAACGCGTTTATCGACTTCGGAAATGTCGCGTGCTCCGCTGGTTTCCAGCGAGACCTTGTAGCCTTCATCGCAAAATTTTTGCAAGAGTCCAAAGCATCCGGGCTGTGCTAAAGGTTCACCACCGGTTACGCAAATGAATCTGCAGGCGTAGGATGCAACCTTTTCACAAATGTTTGAAATGGAAGTGAGTTCACCGCCATTGAAAGCATAAGCAGTATCGCAATATTGGCAGCGTAGAGGACAACCGGTTAACCGGACAAAAACGGTAGGCAAACCGACTGTTGTCGATTCGCCTTGTAATGAATGAAAAATTTCAGTAATACGTAAGAGATTTGAAACGTGCTTCATGAGACGCCTAAGGACTCCAGTTTAATCGCTGCTAACTGGGCAGTAGGTGTATCAGGATAGTTTTTAAGTACTTGTTGTAAACGGCTTCTTGCTTCACTATCTTTACCTGAAGCTGCAAGCGCATAGCCGATTTTAAGCGTACTAGCTGCTGCTTTCGAAGAGCCTGGGAACTGTTTTAACACAAGTTCAAAATGATTAATTGCTTTGGGGAAATTATGTTTAACCATATAAAGCTCTCCGAGCCAATACTGTGCATTGGCTGTATATCCGCCATGTGGATATTTGTTAATGAAGGCTTGCATGGCCATTAAAGCATCATCGAAATGCTTATTTTTAACTAGCTCATAAGCAGCAAGGTAAGAGATTTGTTCGTCTGCGGGATTACCTCGCACGGTATTAACTATCGTTGGATTGATAGTTTTTTCATCAAAATCTTGCACTTGAGTTGTTTTATTCATTGTTGCAGCGATTTGTGGACCTAAGGTCGCAGTTGCAATCTCTTGCTTTGGTTGTACTGAGGGAGTTAATTGTGCGGATTGAACACCTCCACGAACGCGTGTATCCAAATCTTTATAAAAAGCTAATTGCTGTTGTTGTAATTGCTTTAAATCATGAGTCTGCACTTCTAATTGACCACGAAGTTCTTGAATATCCTGTTGCAACCCCTGGATTTTATTCATTAATTCTGCGGTATTTGTAAGCGGCCCACTTCCGTGATTATCGTGTGCTAAAGCAATTTCCTCATCACTGTCATCATCAAGCTGAGCCTTGGCAACAGGCTGGACTACGGCAGCCTGTTGTTCATCGAGAATCGCAAAATTTTCACTGTCATCAACTACTGGTGCTTCAGCAAAGACCTGTAGTGGTAATAAACAGGTAAAACTAAGGCTAAGTAGAAGTCGATGGAATTTGATCATCTGGTTGCCTCATAAGTTAACTCAACACGACGATTCATTTTATGTGCTTCATCATCGTGACCTGTATACAAAGGACGTTCTTTACCGTAGCTAACCACTCGGATTTGTTTTCTGCTTACACCAGCCATTCTTAAAAGTTCAGAAACGGTGTTGGCGCGGCGTTCGCCCAATGCAACGTTGTACTCACGGCTGCCGCGCTCATCAGTATGACCAGCTAAAAGAACCTGGGCGCCTGGATGAGATTTTATATAGTCAGCCTGAGCCATGAGCGATGGGCTGTATTTGGGGTTAAAAGAACTATCATCGTAAGAGAATAGGTATCTTTGATTGTGTGGTGCTTGAGTGGTATAGGATTCACCGGGGGCCTGACCTGCAAACTGTGTAAATCCACCTAAACCATGCGCTGAAACGCCTTCATTGAAACCATCAGCATGACCCGGCACTTTTTTGGAACAGGATGCGAGCAGCACGATGCCTGCAGCAACAAGTCCTAGCTTAAACGACGCTTTCATCCTCTATCTCCTCTTTATTCTTATTGTACTTAAATTGATATATCCGCCTCAATGGCGGGTCATTGTACAATTGTTTTTGCAATTCCGCTATCGTATCAAATCTTTATTGTTTTGTTGAATTCGTCAATTATTTCTTGTCATTCAAAAGGGAATCCTTATTGACATGGGCTACAACAAATTTTGAGACCTTAGCTGTAAATAATCTCGTCGCCTTATTAGCCGCAATTACCCCGCCATAAGGTGTATCGCTTGGACATTTTACGTGGTCGCTAAACAGGCGAGATGCTATGACCCGTTTGTCACTTACATGAGTAAGTACAACCTTGGCCGCGAAATCCACCTGGCTTGGTATTGTTAGGAAATTTTGTTGTAATTTTATTAATTGAGTGTCTAAACGATAATCGGTATGTTCTGAGTTGGCAGTTGACGTGACAGCATAAAAATAACTAGTACTTTGTAAACTTTGAGCAAGCAAGGGCAAAAGCATATTTGCTGGTTGGTCAACCCAGGAGTTTTTAGTAAAAGAATTGAGCTCAAAAGGTCTTCTTACATACATCATAGTTGAATCTTGATACCCTGCTGCTGCTTCAGGTAGAGAGATAAATATAGACTGGCGTGAATAGCTTTGGCCTAAGCGCTGAACAGAAAAACTATCTAATTTATATTGATTAATCACAGCAGTTTTTACTGGCGAGCATCCCGTTATAACAAATCCTAATCCGAGTAGAATCAAAGGAAAAAATTTATTCATAGTTTTATTCTCCGGGCCCAGGTGGCGCAGGTGTAGTGCCCCGTATGATTACAGAAGGATTTTGTTTCATTTGAGCAGACACTTTTTCAAGATTTGCTGCAATTTTATCCAGCCGCCGCAATAAAGTGATTACGGGCGGAAGCGTTTGTTGAGATATCTTATCGATAGCAATTTTACCGGAATCCATAGTCGAGGAAACCTTATTGCCAGCTTTAGTTATTGAAGAAGACATTTTATCGAATTTCTCCAGGCTGGAATTTAAATTGGTTACCATTTCAGGGAATTGTTTGCTTGCATTTTTAACATTTTTCAAGATGATATCTGCATTTCTTAAGCTTCGATCAATCTGTTTAGAATTTCCGGCAATCGAATTGGTGAAGGTTTTTATATTGGCAAGTGAAGCATTAAAATTCCCAATATTTTGCTCACTAAATACCTGATCCATTTTTTTACTAACCTGATTCACATTTTCCGAGACTTCTTTAAGAATTTTATCAAGCTGATTAAAGATTGAAGGTTTTGCAGGAATTACAGGAAAGGGTTGATTCGCCTTCGCCGCTAACGGCGCCAAATCTGAAGAATCTGTAGAAAGGCCCACGAATGAATTGCCAGTAATGCCTTGAGAAATAAGCGTTGCCGAAGTGCCTTCCGTAATGGGTGTCCCATCCTCTATATTAAGAAGAATTACTACCTGGCGAGGATCATTCTGGTTCAATTCAATCTTCGAAACAAAGCCTACTTTCACTCCATTGAATTTAACGGGGGCTTGTTCACTTAAGCCGGATACTGCTTCTTTCATGTAAACCGCATAGGTATAATATTTTTTTTGCTCAAAGCCGACAGAAAGCCATAAACCTGCAGCAATCAATGCACCTGCGAGAATTACAACTGCCAAGCCGACCATGGTATTGTTAGTTTTAGCTTCCAAATAGCCTGCTCCTATTTTATCTTAAGACAATAGTTTAACCCGGATAAAGGTCTTAGAGCTACAAATGCCCTCATTTCATCCAATTAAGCTTTATTTTTTTTACTTTCCTTGAAGCTACTAAAGTAATCGCTTATTAAAGGATGTGGGTTTTCCATTAATTCTTCAATGGGTGCGATGGCCAATATTTTTCCTTCTCCAACGAAAGCAACTCTATCTGCACTAATTTTTAACGATTCTATATCATGACTTATCATAACAATAGTAAGATTTAAGGTCTCCCTCAAGAAAACCACCAACTCATCAAATAGTCTGGCAGAGCGTGGATCAAGACCTGTTGTTGGTTCATCTAAAAAAAGTAGTTCCGGATCCATTGCCAGAGCGCGTGCCGCAGCTGCTCTCCTTTGCATTCCACCGCTCAATTCAGAGGGATATTTACCAGCTGCATCCTTGGATAATCCAACCAGTGAAATTTTGAGCATGGCCAACTCTTCCATCAATTTTGGATCCAGGTTGGTAAATTCCCGCATTGGAAAGGTTATATTTTCTATTACAGTCATTGCCGAAAAAAGAGCGCTATGCTGAAACATCATTCCCCAGCGGCGACGAATTGAATTGGCCTTGGGTCCACTAAGAGTGGTTATGTCTTCACCAAATATTTTTATTGAACCCTCAGTAGGTTTTAAAAGCATTAGGAGGCTGCGCAAGATAGTAGTTTTGCCGCTGCCGCTACCGCCAATGATTGCAAGAATTTCGCCTTGTTCAATCTTAAGGTTCACATCCGAGTGAACCCATTGTCCGCCGAGATAATTTTTTAACCCCGTTATTTCAATGACTGGGTCACTCATCTAAATTCCCATCCAGCTATAAACAATTGAGAAAGCGGCATCGACCACAATGATTAAAAATAAAGCTTGAACTACCGATTTGGTAGTTTGACTGCCAATACTTGCGCTCTGTGTTTCAACCCGGAAACCCTGAAAACAGCCTACCAGAGCGATTACCATTGCAAAGGCTGGTGCTTTATAAAGTCCTAACAACATTTGATTGAGTCCGACCGAATCTTTAAGTCTGGCGAGATAATCCATATACCCTACATTTAACATCCATTTAGACATTAAAATTGCACCCATGATGCTAAAGGCATCGCTCCAAAAAATTAGAAGGGGAAAAACAATCAACAAAGCGATTACTTTGGGCATCACTAACAATTCGGTAGGGGATAATCCCATAGTGCTTAAGGCATCGATTTCTTCATTGATTTTCATAGAGCCTATTTGTGCTGTGAAGGCAGAGCTTGTTCGCCCTGCGACAATGATTGCTGTAATTAAGGGGGAGAATTCCCTAAAAATAGCCATGCCTGAAAGATAGGCAATAAAAATATTAGCACCATAGGTTTGTAACTGTAAGCCCATTTGGTAGGCAAGCACGACGCCAATTAGAAAGGATAATAAAGCAACAATGGGGAGGGCCTGAATTCCTGAAGAATATATATTAGACATGATGCTGGGTAAGTGAAAACGTCGCCAATAGCCGATAGCTTCGAACAATTTTGCACTTAAATCGCCAAGTAAAATAATGAAACCGTCGGCCTGATGTATTTTTTGGACAGTTTCTTCACCAATTCGATTAAAAAGATTACGTTTGTCGGGGGGAGGTGCTTCGTAATCGAGGTCGTCTCGCTTGTCTTCCACCAGTTTTAGCAAAGATAACTGTTTTTTGTCGAAATCAATTAATTCTATCTCTTTATCTTTGGATTTCATGCGATCGAGGCATTCCATCAAGGCGAGAGCGCCAGCGCTATCGAAGCGGCTTATGTTTTTACCACTGATTTTTACGGTTTTTTCCTCAGGTATTGATGTGAGATCAACTCGACTCAAGAAATCATTAATTTTTTGGACTGACCAGGAGCCTTCACAGGAATAGTAATTATTTTCTTTATCAAAAATAAAATTTGTATCTGTAGAAGTTATTGTTTCGGTCATAATCAGCTTTCACCGGAAATAATCTAGCATAATACGTATTGAGCGGTTATGCAGCAAAAATACTGGAATATTTTTAATCACAGAGCTTTTAATCCTTTTATTCAATATAAAAATCTAGTTGATAGACCGAAGATATGATAAAATCTAGACCATTTTTTCTAGTTCAATAAATGGTCATGTCTGATAACTATAATCAATTTGAAAAACGTAAACAAGATCATATAGACCTTGCCCTGATGCAGGATAACCAGGCCAGTGAGTTTAATGTTTTTGATAATTGGTCATTGGTTCATGAAGCCTTGCCCGATCTTGATTTTGATGACATCCAAATTAGTTCCCAGCGTTTTCAGCGAGAGGTTCCCAGCCCTTTTTTTGTGAGCTCGATGACCGCAGGTCACCGTGGTGCTATTAGTATCAATCACAATTTGATAGAAGCTTGTGCTGAAAGCGGGTGGGCTATGGGCGTTGGCTCTCAGCGCCGAGAATTAACAGATCACGGGGCTGCTCAGGAATGGCGTGCATTGCGGCGCTCCTTTCCCAAAGTAAGCCTTTTTAGTAATTTGGGAATTGCTCAAATTATCGAACTTCCTATATCGCAAATTCAAAATCTGATTGAAGCCTTGGAAGCTGAGGCGCTGATTATTCATTGCAATCCCTTACAAGAAGCCATTCAACCTGAAGGGACGCCTCAGTTTAAAGGGGGTTTAGCAGCCTTGGCTAAATTGGTGTCAGTTTTTGATCTACCTATCATTGTCAAAGAAACAGGTTGTGGTTTTTCAGTGTCTACTTTGCAAAGGTTGAATGATATTGGAGTTCAGGCAGTTGATGTCAGTGGACTTGGCGGCACCCATTGGGGGCGAATTGAAGGCCATCGCGCTGCTGAAGGAAGTATTAAACAAAAAACGGCAATTACATTTCGAAACTGGGGCATTGATACTGTGCAATCCGTTTTGAATGCCCTTTCAATTGACCCGAAATTTGAAATCTGGGGTTCGGGTGGAGTACGCAATGGTTTGGATGCGGCCAAATTAATTGCGCTGGGAGCAAATTCTGTGGGTTTCGCCAAACCAATGCTTAATGCAGCTTTGCAGGATTCAAAGCAAGTTTTTGAACTGATGCAGGCTATTGAATATGAGTTAAAGGTAGCCATGTTTTGTACAGGTAGTGCTGCTTTATCTGAGCTAAAGGATAAGCTATGCCACTGAATGAGCAAGCCAATCAATTATTTCAAGGGTTTTCAAAACTAACTCGTGAGGAGAGGTTTAATCGACTCTTAGTAATGGGAGCTTTATCTGCTGAGGATATTGATTTTTTTCGCTCAGGTGCTGTCCAAAATACGGTATTAGCCGATAAATTGATTGAAAATGTAATTGGTTATTTTCAACTTCCTCTAGGTGTTGCAACCAATTTTTTAATTGATGGCAGAGATTATGTCATTCCTTTAGCTGTCGAAGAGACATCCATTATCGCAGCCCTATCTAAAACAGCTAAATGGATTAGACAGCAAGGTGAAATTACAACCCAGGTTGAAGGTGAATGCATTATCGGACAGATTCAGTTGGCAAAAATTGATAACTGGGGACGATTTGCTGCTATCTTCCGCGAAAATAAAGCTTTTTTAATTGAAAAAGCGAATGAAGACGTCGCTTTCAACATGGTAAAACGCGGAGGCGGCGTTATTAATTTGTATCTTCGACGATTAGCTCGCCAAGATGGCGGCGATATGGCTGTTATCCATCTTACTATGAATAGTTGTGATGCCATGGGCGCCAATATTATTAATCAAGTGTTGGAATATTTAAAAGTACCTATTGAGACATTAACTGGTGAACAAGTCACCATGTGTATTTTATCGAATTTGAATGATCAGAAGCTTACAACAGCCACTGTCACCATTCACGATGTTGATGAAGAATTAGGTGAGCGTTTGCAAGAAGCCTCCTTATTTGCAGAAACTGATCCCTATCGTGCAGCTACACATAATAAAGGTGTAATGAATGGCATTGACCCGGTTTTGATTGCCACTGGCAATGATTGGCGTGCCGTTGAGGCCGGAGTCCATGCTTATGCCGCTCGAAACGGCAGCTATCAAGCGATAACTCGCTGGCGCTATCAAAATAGAATACTCAAAGGTCAATTAACTGCACCCATAATCGTTGGCACAGTCGGAGGGGTAACGGCTTTGCATCCGACTGCTAAAATCTGTTTGAAAATGATGGGCATTGAATCGGCAAATCATCTTTCTCGAATTATCGCAGCTGTAGGACTTGTACAGAATCTTGGGGCCATTAAGGCCTTGTGTACAGAAGGTATTATCCAAGGTCATATGAAATTACATATCGACAATTTGTTACTAGTAGCAGGAGCAACAGCCAGTGAAATGCCGGTTCTCAAAGCACGTTTACAAAGCTGGCTTGATACTAATAAGCGCGTTAGTTTGACTAATGCTTGCGAATTATTAACCGAATTGAGACAAGCGCAGGCAGCAACATGAACTGGCAGATTCCTGCTAAAACCTTTTTGTTAGGGGAGTATGCAGCGGTCGCCGGTGCATCGGCCATAATTCTTACAACCTCACCTTGTTTTGAGCTGGATTATTCTAATGACGATAAACTACATGGCATTCATCCGGACTCACCTGCAGGCCAATGGTGGGCACAGCATCGAATTTCATTTCGAGGTTTAATTTGGAACGATCCCTATAACGGCATAGGTGGACTTGGGGCCTCGAGTGCACAATTTCTTGGAACTTACCTTGCAAGTTGTAAATTACTAGATGTAGAACCTAATCAGAAAACCCTTTTGGATTCCTACTATCAATGCAGCTGGCGCGGCGATGGTTTAAAACCTAGCGGCTACGATCTCTTAGCCCAATCTCAAAACCTCTGTGTCTATATCAATCAAAATCAACAAATCATGAAATCCTTCGATTGGCCTTTTGAAGATATTTCGTTTTTGCTCTTGCATAGTGGACAAAAATTGGCAACACATTACCATTTACAAAACACTAGATTACCCGGTTCAATAAACGAATTATCTGAAACGGTCGAACTTGCTTATCAAGCCTTTGAACAGATTGATAGCCAAACATTAATAGAAGCCGTAACGTCTTACGAGCAACAATTATCCGACTTAGGATTAATAGCACCTCATAGTAAGGAGCATATTCGCATTTTTAATGCACAACCTGACGTTCTTGCTGCTAAAGGCTGCGGTGCTTTAGGTGCCGACGTTTTGTTGCTACTTGTCCCTGCTAATTATTTAGAAACAAAAGTAAAGAATCTTACAGAAGAAGGATGGACCGTGCTGGCAACAAATAAAAATTTGTATACAGGCCGAACCATATTGAAAAATAAACCCTATAAAACACTTGAAATTCTACCTTAATCCGGTATGATTCCAGCCTCTTTGGGGCCGTTAGCTCAGTTGGTAGAGCAGGAGGCTTTTAACCTCTGTGTCATAGGTTCGAATCCTATACGGCCCACCATAAAACCAAACACCCATCACGCGCTCGTAGCTCAGCTGGATAGAGTACTTGGCTTCGAACCAAGGTGTCGGGGGTTCGAGTCCCTCCGAGCGCGCCATTTAATCAATGAGTTATACTAAAATTTAGAGTTGTTAAAAAAGTGATGTAGCAAATTTGTAACACTTTTTCTAAACTCTTGCTTTTTCAACTAAGGTACTAGCTACACCCAGCCCGCTGATCCTATTCGCGGCACTGCGTAAATGCTCACCAGAAAGATGGGCATAACGTAATACCATTTCAAAACTTGACCATCCTCCGAGCTGCTGTAATTCCTGCACGCTTTAGAGCTTTAGTCCAGGCACGATTACTACATTTGCTAATTGGTTTATGTTGATAAGTAAATAAAAATTGCGGATGAACTCCCAGTCTTGTTTTCAAAACAGTTATGGCATTATCATTAAGTGGGACGGGTATCGCTTTATTTGTTTTTGCTTGATCTGGATGAATCCATGCATGATGTTTTTCCATATCAATATCTACCCACTTAAGCCCTGTTACGTTTGATGCACGTAATCCGGTTGCTAATGAAAATACCGCCATATCTTTTAGATGCGGGGGTAATTCCTTTAGCAATCGATTGGCTTCTACCACAGTTAGCCATCGAATCCTGTTTTTTTCAATTTGGCGCATTCTTACAACGGGAACCTTTTCAATCCATTCCCATTCTTTATGGGCTTTGGTTAGTATAGCTCGAACAACTTCCATAACTCGATTAACAGTTGTTAAACTTACTTTCTCTGCCTCTTTTCTAAGTGCAATGTCTTCCAAAATATCACGAGTCATTTCATGCAGATAAAAAGTATTTAAGTGTTTATCAAGCCATCGTAAATGTACTTTATCTGTTTCAATACTACGTTTCGAGCTACTCTCTTTTAACCAGCGCATTACTGCATCACGCCATGTATAAACAGATTTGTTCTCCAGCTTTTTAATACTCCATAACTCTGCTTTAAATTTGTCATGATATTCTTGAGCAGCTACTTTGTTCGTAGTCCCAGAGCTTCGTTGTATTCTTTGTCCTTCGTGGGTGAAGCTGACCCACCAAGTTTCATTTCTTTTGTAAAGCGCCATTGTTGCTTACTCCTTTTAACAGCGCCTTGAGATGTAACGGACTCAGCATACTGAGAACGTATGTACATCACAAGATCTTCTTCAATAAAACACCAGCAACGTCCAATTTTAACTACTGGAAGTTGGCCACAGGCAGCCATACGCCGAACAGTTTCTTTATGTGCTTTTAAGTATTTAGCGGCTTCTAAGATATTGAATGTACGAGAAAGAGAGGGTTTATTATAAATTTTTTGCTCCATAAGTTTTCCTTAAAACAAATAGTTTCTTTTAATTAATTGATTAATCACTAAATGCTAATAAGAATAATTGTGCGAGCCGATAAGCTTCATTTCCATGAATGAATAGTTCTCCTTGATAAACTTTTCGCAATTTATAAACAGGTAGGTCAAGAATCATTGCTAATTCATTGATATCAATTTTAGTGCAATGTAATAAGGCATTAATCCACATTTTCTGGGTATGCTTGTTGGCTGCAAAATTGTACTGGACTAAGGGATTTTTTATTTCACAAATACTTCTCATATTTATCTCTCCATGCTTATGAAAGAATTACTAACAGAGAGAAGTATAGAATTTGTATAAATTATTCCTATCCCCAAATTTGGGGATTTTTTAGGATAACAAACCCCAACGAAGAGCCTTTGAGACAGCTTCAGTAATATTAAAGCAATTTAATTTTTGACGAATTGATTTAGCATGCGTATTTACTGTTTCACTGGATATATGCAAATATTCTGCAATTTTTTTTATAGTCAAGCCTTGTGATATTAAGCTTAGACATTGGAGTTCTCTTTGGGTTAGTGTGGCAAATGTTTTAGGGATTAATTTACGCATAATTACATTTTTTCTTAATTCACTGTCATTGAAAATAGCTAGCCATTTTTGGTTCGGAAGCGCGCTTAATATTTCAGCCAACATTTCCTTGTGGGTTATGCTGATGCGATTTTACCGCAGAGACTTCCTGCTTATCCACAAAAAGTAGCTGCAATTATTGCTGATAATGATGCACGTGTGGATAAATACGGCAACCCTTATCCACCCATGGATAGAGCCAAAGCAGTTATCAAATTTTTAAAACAATACATTGCTGAGACGATTGCAGCAGGACAGGTGGAGCAACTCCATGACCAGGTGATTATTGATTTATATGATGCAGCCATCATGGACAAAACCTATTACGATAAAATCACAGCTTCAGTAGGCCCTGTTTTATCAGAGATTAACAAGAGCAATGCTTCTCACATTTTTTCGTTTAAGGACTCAGATTGTGCGATTGAGTTAATGACAACGATTACAGAAAAGCGGGTAGTGTATATAGGCTTGGATAGCTTAACCAATCCCAATATCGCACAAGCCGTTGGTAAAGCATTTCTATCTGATTTAGTCTCAACGGCTGGAAAAATTTATAAATCCAATGCCAGACATCGGCTCAATATCCACTGTGATGAACTATCAGAAATTATCCAGGATTCATTCGTTAAAATTCTTAACAAAGCAGGTGGTGCTGGCTTTCAAGTCAGTGCCTATGCACAAACCAAACAAGACCTTGAGGTAGCCCTAGGCTCTAAAGCGATGGCTGAAGTGACCAAAGGTAATTTAAATACCCTAATTATTCTTCGTGTGGAAAATGAGGAAACCGCCAATTTGCTGGTGAGGGTATTGCCCAAAGTGGATGTCGTCAGTCACACGGAAGTCTCTGTGGCATCGGATACCCCACATGGGGCTGATGGGGTCTATTTTAATACCTCCAATGAAGACCGCGTTCAAAAAAATGCCATTGACATGCTTGAAGTGAATGACATTACCTCGTTGCCTAAAGGACAGGCTTTTGTTTTGGTCAATGGTGGAGAGCTTTACAAGGTACGCATACCACTGCCTTTAAATGACAACTTAGCGCCGAAAGACATTAAGAAAGTCATTCGGGAAATCAATTAATTAAAAGAAAAGCGTGACACAAGCCCTACGTCCTTAGAAGAGGTAGAAACCGTTTCAAGGGTTATGGATTCAGTCACTAAAGAAGATGAACCGAATTCCATTGCAAGCGCTTTGGCAATGGAAGGTCTGCACCCTTCGCCACTTCCTTCTTCAGAGACAGTGGCTGCATCAAGTGTGATGAATCCTGATTATTTATCAGCTGGTTAGAAAAAGGATTGATTCAGGTAATAAACAGTTTTCACTGGACGAACAACAACTGGTTGTCTCTGATTCCAGTTGCTTTGGGGAGAAGCTTGTTTTTGTATTGCCCCAAGTGCTGGCTAAGTATCAAAGTCGCTCAGGTCTTTCAACCGAAATGTTAGAGCGCGCCTTAAAAGAGGCGCACATCTCTTTAACCCTTTACAAAATTGAGCGAGGCGGGCATGTCATGGAAGTCTTGCCCTGCGAGCTTAACACCCCTTTTTTAACGACTCATTCAACTCCAATCTTTAAAGGAAAAAACCCATGACAACCACTATCAAACTGACTCTCGCAAACCGCGAAGTCAATCGCCTCTTTACACGCAAGCTAGCTAATGAAACGCTTTTTTATGAGGCCCTCATGCAGAAAATAAAGCACTCCTTAGGCGTTGTCAGGCCAATCAGGCTTACTCCCTTTTGGCACTACTTGGTATCCAGGATGCTATCCATGGCCAGACTACGCAGTTTTTTGATGAGATTGATAAATTTGAGGGGCTTTTAGAGAAGAAAAAACATTTAAAAGGAATGGCTTTTGATTATAAAGCGCGCTTTGAACCAACAGTGGCTTTTGACTCAAGCATTGCAGCTGATTTAGTCGAGCTTTTTGCAGTCTATGACCGCTTAATTTCAACCCTTAAAATATTGCGTTTTGCAGGCTGCTTTGTTCAGGATAATGATTATTTTTCCAATTTGCGACGCACTTTTAAAGCAATCAATCGCCTGTTAAGTCAGATTCAATTGGCAAAAATTAACACCCTTCCAGCCATTACCGTTATGGATGTTATTGATAACAATGAGTCCTACCAGATGATTGCCAATCTTGCCGGTGAAATCGATTACAACTCCCTTTACCGTGCCATGACGTCTAATTTAGCACCCCGCCTGGAGGAGAAAATCCGCCAACCGCTTTTGTATCGATTAAAGAACAAAATAAAGGCGCTGCAACTTAGAAGCGCCCCTGAAACGCATGTGATTTCCGACTGCGCTTAACTAGTCAATTAAGGATTAAAACTCATGAAATTATTTATTTGTGAAAAGCCCTCGCAAGCCAAAGATATTGCTGCAGTCTTAGGCCATTTAAAACGAGGCGAGCACTGCTTTGAAAGCGATGAAATAGTTGTGACCTGGTGTGTGGGTCATTTATTAGAGTGCGCCACCTGAGAGTTATTGTCCCAACTTAAAGCCCTGGCGAATGCAAGTACTTCCTGTCATTCCTAAAGTCTGGAATTTAATCCCACAGGAGAAAACCAAAAAACAACTGAAAGCGATTGGCCAATTATTAAAGAAAGCAAAAACGGTGGTTATTGCAACGGATGCAGATAGGGAAGGGGATGTGATTGGACGAGAAATTCTTGATTATTTTAGCTATCAGGGAGAGGTTTTGCGCTTGTGGCTTTCGGCTCTTGATGAGACGTCCATTAAAAAAGCCTTAAATGAGATTCGTCCTGGCCAATCCACTGAACCCTTATATCGAGCAGGGCAAAGTCGTCAGCGTGCCGATTGGCTTATGGGTATGAATTTAACAATGGCTGTTAGTTCATTATACGGTGTATCAGGGCAGGGGGTTTTGTCAGTAGGGCGCGTGCAAACACCAACCCTTAAACTGGTGGTGGATAGGGATTTAACCATTGAGCACTTTAAAGGTTGTGACTATTTTGTCTTAAAAGCTAACTGGCAAAATTCTGGCAATGAATCCTTTTTAACGACCTTGGAACCTACTGATGAGTTAAAAGATGCAGAAGGACGGTGTACCAATAAATCAGTAATGGATGAGATTGCCAAAGACATCGAAATCACCCCTGCAAAGGTGATGGAATTTAATGAGGCAAAGAAAACAACGTCAGCACCCCTTTGTCTATCCTTATCCACCCTTCAAAAAATTGCCTCGGCTCAATTTGGTTTTAGCGCCAAAGAAACGCTTGAAGGAGCACAAGCGCTTTATGAAAAACACAAGGCCACGAGCTACCCACGAACGGATTGTGGTTATTTGCCAGAGAGCCAGTTTGCAGACGTTTCTGAAATTTTATTAAGCTTAAAAGCCATTGATAATGACATCGCCCCGCTGATTGCCAAATGCAATGTTAATGTTAAGTCCAAAGCCTTTAATGATAAAAAAATTACAGCGCATCATGGCATTATTCCGACAAAAAACAAGCGGGTTGATTTAGCGGCAATGACTGAGCAGGAGCGTCAACTCTATGGCGTCATTCGCGCTCATTATCTTGCGCAATTTTTAAGCGATTATAGTTATTTGCAGCGACAAGTGCTCGTATCGGTTGGTAATTATCAATTTAAAGGCGCTTGCAATACACCACTAGCACTTGGGTGGAAAGAAGCCCTTGCAGGTCTTGAGGATGCATCCGAAGAAAGTACAGATGAGGTATACCCCATTCCTGCTTTAAAAGAGGGAGAAGGGTTAAGCCTTTTTAAATCTTTAGTGGATAGCCGAAAATCAAAACCTGCTGCACGCTTTACAGAGGGGACTTTAATTACCGCCATGAAATCGATTTCCAATTACATCAAAGAGCCTAAGTTAAAAAAAATCTTAAAAGAAACGGCGGGCATTGGTACGGAAGCAACAAGAGCCAACATTCTTGAAACCTTAATTAATCGAAGCTACATCAAACGCCAGGGAAAGCAGTTGATTTCAACTCCGAAGGGGCGTGAATTGATTCAATTATTACCCGATTCTATTTCAAACCCTGCAACGACTGCTCTTTGGGAGCAAGTGCTTGATGCTATTGCAAGTGGCCAAAGTGAAATGGGTGATTTTCTTGATGACCAATGCGATGCCTTAGAAGGCATGCTTGACCAACTAAAGGAGCAAGCACACAAAACCAAAAACCTTACTTAAAGCTTTTACGAAAACAATTAGGAAAACTGAGATCAATTAACTTAAGGATGAAAAATGAATACTTTTACCAAGAGGAATTTTAACAATGACCGCAAAACGTTATCTGGCAACTGGGCTTGCACTAGGCGTCTTTTGCTCTATCACTTCTTTCGCTGATTCTGCATCCCTTAGTGCGTTTACAAATCCTGCATCTACGGCCTATGTGGACGGGAAAATCGTTGCATTACGCAATGAACTTGTTCCGCAATTTACCTCACTTTTTAATGGACTAACCAGTTCCATTAATCAATTACCCCTTGTGACTCATCAAATTGGCGAGATTTTCCAGGGTGGACTGATTTTTTATGTCGATAACAGCAGGCAGCATGGCCTAATGGTATCGCTCAATGATTTAGAGCCAGCTATTGAATGGCGAAATGGCGAGGGAGGGGATCGTACTGTTAATGCCAGAGCGTTAGGCTTAGGTGCAGGCGAAACCAATACCCGCTTAATTATTGCAGAACAAACCATTGATGAGCAAGAAGGGCAGTTTGCGGCTTTAAGGGCTGCCAATTATCAAATTTCAGCGGATGGAAAAACACCTTGTGCCGAACCCATCGCAGCCGATTCCCTTTGTTATGGCGGGTGGTATCTTCCTTCACTCCAGGAGCTTCTTCTACTGCAGGCAAACCTTAAAAATGCTTTGTCCAATACCGCTTACTGGAGTTTTACCGAAGCCTCAATGACTGAAGCCTGGCTTGTCGATTTTAGTAGTGGACAAGCACTCATCAGTGAAAAATCAACTTCTGCAAGCGTTCGCGCTATCCATGCATTTTAAAGAGAACCAAACCATGAAAATATTATCAGTATTCCTGTTGTTTCTTTGTTTCAGTATTGGTGCTCAGGCAGGCAAGGATATCAATGAGGATGTCCTGGAGATTACCGGACAACTCATTACCGCTCAAACGAATATTACGAGCTTGGGTGAATTAATTAAAGGACTACAAGCTCAAATTGATACAACTCGACATAAAATTGGAGAGGATTATCGAGGTGGCGTCGTGTTTTATGTGGATGCAAATGGGCAACATGGCTTGATTGCCTCTAAAGTCGATATGAACTCAGAGGGCATTCAATGGCGAAATGGGGCATCTGGTAATAAAGTCACCAATGCGCGCGGTGATGGAATTGGAGCAGGCATTACCAACACTCGCCTCATCATTGCCCAGCAAACGATTGACAACCAAAAAGGCGTTTTTGCAGCACTGATGGCGTCTAATTTCCAAGTCATGGAAGATGGCCTAACCCCTTGTATCACTCCTGTTAGTGCAGCCCTGATTTGCTACGGTGGCTGGTATCTACCCTCAGCCTTTGAACTGCAATTAATGTATAAAAATCTTTATCTAACGGGACTTTCAGCCTTTATACCTGACTTTTATTGGAGTTCAACTGAAGCCTCAGTTGCCAATGCCTGGCTACTTCATTTTGGGACAGGGGAAATTATTGCCAGTTCAAAATCAAACACGGTCGGTCGCGTTCGTGCCATCAGCCAGTTTTAATTAGATGCACCAAAAAAAATTAAGGCCTAACAAATGAAACAACTCATTATTATTCGAATGCTTTTTTTACTAACCCTATCATCATTATCCTATGCAGATAATCCGATAAATAATACCCCTTGGACTGTGGATGCAGCCTTTGGTGTGGCTTCTTTTTCAGGCATTAGCAAACAGGAAGGACAAACGGCTGTTGGGCGTTTAAGTTTAGGACGTGGGCTTTTTATTACCCCTTATTGGCAAGCAGGGCTTGAGGCTGGCATTCAAAGTGGAAACAAAATGCATCTTATCCTGCCTGAAGAGTCTATTGAGCTATTAGGTGGAGTTCCCTTTGAGGCCGAAATAAAACCTTTGCTCGATGTATTGATGAGCTTTAAAACAAAACCCTTCCCAGGCACTCCGGTAATTACCTGGCTTAAAGGTGGAGGGGCTTATCGCAAGCTTCAGGTAGACCGCTTGTCAGTAAATCATTTAGCAGGGTTTTCTCCCGAAATTCAGATTGGTTTAGGCTATCAAGTCAATGAACAGGCAACCATCAATCTAAGCTATCAACGCATTTGGGGTAAGGAGCCTAAAATCACTGTGGATGCTGAATCAAAGACTGGTGTGCTGTGTAACATCCCGGAACAACGGACTTTAATGATTGGACTCTCATTCAATTTTTAGGTGGTTATAATTAGGAGCCATCCACTTTGTGACCATCAACCAACACTCCTTCTTTGAAGAAATTAAAAAAAACTTCTTTAGGAAATGTTCTAATAGTTGAGAGGGAATCCAATGTCTTTGTTTATCTTACATGAGTATATTTATGGTTAAAGTGGGGAATCTGAGGTCATCTATCTGGTTATTACCTAATTAAAATTAAATGGGTCAAAACTATTGCTTCAATGAGCAAAGTCCAGCCTACTTTTTATCAGGTTAACAATTCATAGTGATTTGTTAGACGAATTTTTAATTAAGATGGTTGCAGTTTTGGATATCATTATTTCATCTTGTAATTTTTGCAGCATTACAACATTGTTTACCATTTCGATTTTTTTTGCATGGCGGCAGTAATATGGGTTTTAAATTCATTAAAACCCATATTTATAGTCTTTCTAGCGCTAGAGGTAATATCTATCAACGGTGTTTGGCCAAGTGGCCATATCAGGCCAATTATCTTTAGAAAATCCATATTCCTTTTAAGCTTATCTTTCGCTACATTGAGGACAAAACCCTCTTCTTCACCGTCATAACTAATACTTTTCCAAGGAAAAGCAAAATAATCTTCACCAAAACCCATAAATCCACCCAAGGTAATGACTACATAGCGAACATGGCCTGACACTTTATCCATTACAATTTCTTCAACTCGACCAAGATCTTCACCGTCTGTTGATCTTACATCTTTGCCGATGACATCTGAGGTTCGTACAATATCTTCGGGTAAATGTTCCATGATTTTTCTCCTGTTTATTAAAGTTGGACTCTGTAATTGTTGATTCTACAAAGGCTTATCAAATAATAGACTAATAGGACTTTTTTCCTTGAACCCATCTCCGTTTCATTTAAAAAATTGTTATTTATCAGTGGATTCATAATCCATAATTTTTCTTATACAAGCCCCGCCAATCATCCTCATTCTTCTGTGAAGATAGAAGGCGAGTTATTATATAAAATGGGGCTTTATCAATTAGGCGAGTATTTAGTTAACAAGGGTACATCAACCATAAACCAATTTATTGATCTTGAATGAACCATGTCCTAGTTAAATTGGGTATTGAACAAAAAGCCCTTTGGATTTTCCAATTCTTTAAGATTAATTTAAGAAAGGCAGCATTCCAGTTCGCTTCGTTTATGTAATTTAATCTGCTTTATCCCTAAATTCCTCTCCACGCAATTTACCTCTTAAAAAACGAATAAACTTTGGTTTCCAAGTGTAAGAACAACAAGCGGAAAAAAATATAATAACAATTGGCAGGGTAGGTATCTTTATATGGTTAATATAAAAATTAAAAAAATACATTATCACTACAAAGACAGCGCTTTTAAAGGCTGCCATGCTCCCTTGTTCTTTTAATAATGTCAGATACGGTTTATTGGCTTCACGCGGATCATACATTCTTGTGTCCTCTTAACGTCAAAATTTATAATGGATTGGCGAAACGCTGATGTACTTTATAGTATCATATTTAAAAGATTCTTCCAAAATAACACCATCTATGTGATACTATTAATATCATATAATTGATATTGTATAGGGCGTAACATGCAACGGTATTTTCCGCAAGGTGTAGCAACTGATAATTCTTTTTGTAATCGAGACAAAGAAAGAGGGGAGATTAAAAAAAGCATTGAAATGCACGAACATGTTGTTCTAGTAGCGCCCCGTCGTTATGGGAAAACAAGTCTGGTGATGCAGGTATTAAAGGAGAATTCATTCCCTGGAGCCTGTATTGATTTTTTCTTTGTATTGACTCAGGTTGAAGTAACTAAAATGATTGTAGAAGGGATCTCTACAATCATAA
>JACCVV010000026.1 GCA_013697955.1 Tatlockia sp.
AATTAAATTGTACTTACTTAATTTGACTATAGAAATCCAAGTATTAAAAAAGGGTTAATTATCATTTGAGATAGATAACGTACCTTATTTACCCTAAACTAGAGTTTTTGGAAGAAATGACAATGAAAGACTCCTTTTTCTTATTGGCGCGCGAAAATCCTAAAAATCGAAAGTTTGGGGTAGATAAGGTTATCCATCCCTTAGCTGGTCATTTTGACACCAATTCACTTTCTGCGTGGTTGTCTTTTTATTACACAGTTCATGTGAAGGGTGCACCTGAAAAAACAGAAAAAGCGAAAAGGGCAGATTTAGAAAAATTCATTTCTTTTTTCCAATTGGAAGTAGGGCATGACCAGGTTGATAATTGGACACCTGCTGTATCGAAGCAATTTCAACGAAAATTAAGTCAAACCATTTCCGATAAAACAGGAAAACCTTATAAAGCAACTTCTATAAATCGCACCTTAGCTACTATTCGGCATGCGGGTCGATGGCTGCATAATCAAAGACCTTTAATAGCGGGTGACCCTCTAGCTCAAGTTAAAGATGTACAAGTTGATTCTCCAGATTGGAACGGTTTGACTTCTCGCCAACTCATGCGGCTAAAGGCAGCTTGCGAGCAACGTATTAAAAGTTGCGATCGCAAAAATCAAAATCCTTTATTAGAGACTGCAGTGTTTTACACTTTATTAGGTACAGGGCTTCGTGAGTCGGAATTAGTTACTTTAAATACGGGAACAGTATTTTAAAAAGGGATTGCATAACGTCCTTCGGCATAAATCAAAACGAGTGAGTTCTAAAGTTCCCTTGCCACAAGAAGCAAGAGAATATTTAGACCAATATTTAGCGAGTCGAGAATTTAATCCCAGTGAGCCCTTATTTATAAACAGGGCAGGGAATCGGTTGAACTGTCGAAATGTCTATCGACTTTGCCAACGAGTAGTTGATCAAGCGCTGCTGTTCTTACCAGACGATGAAAAATTTGAGTTTACGCCTCACAAGTTAAGGCATACTTTTCTAAAAAAAGTGACTGATAAACACGGGGTTCATTTTGCTCAAGAATTAAGTGGCAATGTTTCGATTAAAGAAATATTTCGTTATGCAAAACCAAGTCAAGATGAAATGCAGTCGACAATTGAAGGATTATTTGACATTTAAATCCATGTAATTTAATTAAATTATCAACGGAATGGACTATTAATGTACTCTATGATAAAATGCCATCCCTCAACCATATTATATAAACAAATTGAATGAATATTATCAAGCATCTAAAAAATTAAATTAATAATTTTAATATCTTAGCTTGGTTTATTTTTATGGTGCTTGATTAAGAAAATTTTAAATAAAGAGGTTTATATATGAAAGAAAAAATTGAAAAAAAGCATTTTGTATTTAATGGAATCAATATAGTTCTCGTAGGTAGTGATCAATCCAAAATAGCTAATACTGCAAATACAGAGGGTATGAATTTGGAGCCAATGATACATTGTATAACTGCCGGCAGAACCTTTTTTTTTAATGGTAAACGATTCAATGTCATAGCTAAATACAAGGAAGAAGAGTTAGATTCCATAATAGTTGAAGCAGATGTAATTCTCTATTTTGATGTAACAGAAGACGAAATCTGTCATTGCGAATTGCTGAGAGAAACCAATCCTGATTGCATCGCTATAAGTTTTTTACAAACCGGGCTTAGCTTTAATGAATGTTTAAATAAAATCGAATTTCTTATTGAACATGCTAAGTCTTCGAAATTTCAAGCTAAAGTTATGGATTATTATAAGTCAGATGTATTTTTGGTAGGTAATAGAACAGATATGCATTCTGCTTTATACGATTTACCTCCAGAGGTGGGGAATATTATCGTTCGGAACCATCTATTAAGTTGTAAATATAATTCCTTGTCTTTTTTCAAAATCATACCAGAAGAACTGATGGTTGATAAGTCTTCTTCGCTGTCATTTAATAAATAACAGCACTGTTTGAAATGACTGAATCTGGGGTTCAAGCCCTGAGGGATAGGTGACAAATTATCCCAGCACTTTGAGCAGTGGTGGTATCAACCGGATCGTTTATGCTTTTTAGAAGACCGACTTCTTTCTCATTAAGCGTATTTATTAGGTCTACTAAATTTTAAAGCGAGTTTATTGATGTCGTTTAAAAGTTGATCGAGGTCAGGGCGGTTTGATAATGACTCGCTGATGATATCTTTAATATATTTTTTCATAGCCCGCTTTTTTAAGTGCATCAATTTGTAAGTCTAAATGTTGCCCTTTGGTAGAAATCGAGCATAACCTATTTTCATGATAATTTTATTCCGATAAACGATAAATTTATTATAAATGAAACAAAAATTAATGGAAACAGTTATTGAAACAATTGCAAGGCAGAGCAGTCAAGGACCCTGTATAGTTTATACTCACAAGAAAAACTGTTCCAAAAAACCTTCGTTTTGTGAAACTCATCAGCAAAAGGTGGAAAGGAGTTAATTACTTAAAGAAAATAAAAGAGAATTAGCTATGTCTTGAGTATGATCAAGATTTTTAGAGAGCTTAGACAAACTAAAAAAATTAGGGTTATAAACGAATTCAGCATGCAGTAAGATTGGTTGCAAATTCCATCATCGCCTATAACGCTATTATTCTGAACACCGTTTATGAAAGAATGCTCGTTGATGGTGTTAGCCAGAAAATTATTGATGAATTTGCTAGGATATCACCTATTGCTTGGTCGCATATTGCATTCACTGGTAAGTACAATTTTAAAAAGAGCAATGGTGATATTGATGTGAATGCAATGTTCAATGAGCTTGAAAAACATTTAAAAAGGTACTTCTGGAAGGCGGCTTAACTCAGAACGCCCACTTTTAGGGGTTCTTCCACAGGACCCCCTTAGATTGACTTTATTAAAAAAATGAATAAAATGCTTTATCTTTATACAAAGTGATTTATGAAAAAAGTTGTTGACAGTTGACTGCCAGAAAATCTTTTCTAATATCCGTATTAAGGTATAATTTTAAGAGCATTAATGAAATTTATCTCAAGCTCCAAATTAAAAAATTTTATATAAAACACTCTATTTAAGAAATAAAGAAATAAGAGTATTTGTATATTTATTGTCCGAATCATTGGAGAGGTTACAACGGTGAACGCTTTTAGATTTTTAAATAAGCTGGTAGGTGCAATTTTATTAACACTTTTTTTTGTCCCTCTTGTTGCTCTCGCAGCAATATCAAGACTATTTAATTTCCTAGACCTCTTATGCCGAGGGCAAATAGTCCGAGCTTTTCTCTCGTTTGTTGCTTCTCCATTTACTGCTTTAGCAACCGGAATAATAGCAATTGCCATCTTGCTTGAACATGGTTGGAAAAGCGGATTGTTCAGTCTTATTTTTACCTTTCCCACCAGAGTTATTCATTTTTTTAAGAACCAACTCTCTTTTGGTATCGAAGATGAAGAGTTTGTCAATAGGATTTTTGTAAGCTCATCTTTGCCATCAGGTCTTAATGAATTTGTGACTGCAGGTTTTTTCGGTAAGTTAACATTAAAATTCTTATCTTTATGCGTCCCCATGGAGGTTTATCTGGCATATGATGCAAAAACTGTATCCCCTCATAACGACGTTAGCATTTATTTTACTGAAAATAATTTAATGCTTCTTAAACAAAAATATGAGGCAAATGAGCATAAAAATTCAGAACAAATCTTAATTGAAATTAACCATTATTTATCGGAAAGGCTCAATGAGGCTAATCTGAAAGTTGATGAGTTCAGTAGTTTATCTTCAAATGATGATACTAGAGCAGGAAAACTGCAAAGTGCTATGGATGAACTCAGTGCAATACAATCAGCCCAACGATGCGTTGATAATTTTACAAACAATAAAATGGTTGCTACTGACCTTAGTAATCGTTTCCAATGCACACCCGGGACCGTACTAAATTATATTTGGCTTGCAATTAATAGCGAATGTCCCCATGAAAACAATAATCGTGCCTTAAAAGAAAAATTAATTTGGTCACTTTTCCAAATTCAAAGAGGCTTCAATATAGTTAATGATGGAGATGGGGCCGATATGTCAGAATGTCCTACTGGTGCAATTGGTTTGCTTGTAAGGGTTATTTGCGATGAACAGGAAGATATGCCTGACTCTGAATACAAGGCACCAGATCCAAGTCCTGCGAATCTAAGTCTCGCTCTAAAAAGCACATTAGATCGCCCCTTTATCTCCTCTTATCTCATGATGAGCAGTTCAAGATTAAAGTATAACAATGATCCACTTTCTTATAAGCAAGAGCGGAAAGAAAATATATCTAAAATATGGAAAACTACTTTTTCACCATTACTAACTTCTGGTGCTTTGCAAGAAGGGACTTTAAACGAAATAATTGACGCAGGAGTCGATGCTTGGGAACCTCCGTCAGAACTAGGAGTTTAGGATTTGGTGGTCGAAAAATACGGTCAAATCGATGTGTTGGTTAATAATGCAGGCATAACCAGCGATACCACCCTGAAGAAAATGACTGAGACACAATGGCATGAGGTTATTAATGCTGGGCGTATTATCTCTGTTTCTTCCATAAATGGACGAAAAGGTCAGTTTGGTCAATGCAATTATTCAGCGAGTAAATCAGCTCTTTATGGATTTACAACTAGTTTGGCACAAGAAGTGGCAAAGAAAGGTATCACAGTGAATACCATCTCTCCAGGCTATATCAAAACTGGAGAAAGGTATCACAGTGAATACCATCTCTCCAGGCTATATCAAAACTGAAATGCTTAAAGGCATGCAAGAAGATATCTTAAATGCCATTAGTGCAGAAATTCCTATAGGGCGGTTAGGAGAACCTAAAGAAATTGCTCGTTTAGTTAGCTTTATTGCTGATGAACAAAGTGGTTTATGACAGGCGCAAATTTTGATATTAATGGCGGTCAACGTTTGTTAAAAACAGACTCAATACTATTCTACTTGATCAAATAGGCAGTCAGGTGGTAGAATACTGGTCAATAAAATAAACCAACGAGGGGCATGATGTACGATAAATCATTTGGTATTAAAACCAATTATAAATCAAAAGTGGATAACGATTTGATAAAAAAAGATACTTCTGTGAATAATGAATCCATTAGCAACAATTATATTGCCGAAATTCCACAAGAAATATTTGAAATGATCATTGGTAATTTTACCTATAATCCCACACTTGCTAATCTCTCAATGACTTCGAAAGAGCTACAGCTAAAAGTTTTAGGCCTGCCTTGTGGTGAATATGTACAAAAGCTTAAAGAACCTTCATATTTGAAGAGCTTTCTTGCTAAAGATTATAGTTTTGCTGCTATGTGTTATGGTGGAATCTATCTTGGTATAGCGGTGGGTGGTTATTTAAATTATGAGACTATCTTAAGCACTTATTTAGGAATACTAGCTGGTGGTGCAGTAGGCGGTGCTATCTCAAGTGCTATGGCGGGCTATCTTATGGAAGGTATACAAGGTGTTAATAAAGGAACATTTGCTTATATAAATCTTTTAAATGTTACTCCTATAATTAAAATGATAGTTAAGATGAATATAATTGCTACCAATAAAATAGTTTCTTATGCCGTAAATAAGGAAGTAAGCACTATGGCAGGTATAATAAAAGAACAACCCAAAAAACTTTTAGATAAATATCAAAAAAATTGCCTTAAAAATTTAAGTATTTTTAAAGAAATAAATAGAAGCCATGCAATTGAATTGGAAAACGACCGAAACGAAATACAGCAACACTTAAGCCAAAAGAAAACATAGTTATATCTTACAATCTCCTATCTAAATTTATTCCTTTAATGGACTTAAATACCTATGTATTTAAGTCCATAATGTTTCAAGGGTGAGCGTTTTGCAAATACACGGGGGTTACTGGCTTGGGGAGCAATGGAACAGCCAACCGACTTAAGGCTTTTCTGTGGTTCTTAATGACCTCCGGCCGGGATCCTGGTAAAAAAGGGTCATGTTTAATTTTTAATCTTTCTTAATACCAAACTGTAATGGCATTGTCTGTCGTGATCTAGACAAATCAAAAACACCATAGCGGTTAATATTCTCCCTGAAATACGCTGATAAAATCGATAAATCATCTTTACCATATCTGACTTCTTCAGATGAAAGTTGGTTCAGCACATTGGTTGTGTTGGCAACCGTATGGAACATAACAGCATTTGCAACCATCCTGCCAAATGCGATTATTTTTTGCTGAATTACACTATTATTTTCGTGAATAACACCGTCTTTTCCAAAGGTGATCCAGTCAATAAAATCATTAAACTCTTCACTTTTACAAGTAGCTGCTTGAATCTTTTTACGAAGGTCAACATCAGCAATATAATTTAAAAGAAAAATGGTTCGTACCACTCGTCCCAATTCACGGAACGCTTGATGCAGCTTATTCTTTTTGCTATTGGAACGCAGCTTTTTCAATATAGTTGACGCTTTAATTTTGCCACTTTGGA
>JACCVV010000081.1 GCA_013697955.1 Tatlockia sp.
TGGATAATGAGGAAAAAGTATACGATTTTTAATCTCCTACCATGCAAAACAAGCTTAAATAGTTTCAATTAACTCCTTTTTGAATATTAATGGTCCGGAAATTTTGCCGGTTCTGGCCTACAACCCCTCTATCAACATAGATCCAAATATAATGCGTTTACTAATTTTGGGCAGCAACCCGAAATTCCTTTTTTGTTTTGAATTTTGCTCGTATTGAATGGAATACGCGTATATTTTTACCTAGCCGCTTAAGAGCAGTCATATCGAGAGATGAAATAAAAGATAGAATTAATGTAAAAATATCATAATTTATGGGGGCATTTTTAGGTGACATTCAGTAATAAACTTGCGTAACCTTAATGTCTAATTAAGTGGCTATATATTCTTAGAACTACTTTTTACCAATTAAATAGCTCCCCAATTGGTGTGCATTTCTTCCTGACTTGGTTTTACAACACGACATATATCGTTGATTAAAACGCAGCCGCTTAACTTTAGGCAAAATGAATCCCATGTTTATCTGTAACTCTTTTAAAAAAAAAGTAAGCCTTTTATTGAAAAAATAAGAGATCCCCAAATGAATGATGAAAAAAATAGTGATTTCCTTGAATAAATACTCCTTTATTCTCTCATTAACCATTTTCCAAGTACTTTTGATTCTTCTATAAGCATTGCTTTTATTCTCTTATCAAAAAATTTAAGCTTAGATTTTTTCGACGTTTTCAATTTTATCAGGCAAGATCTTATAAGTATGACGTATTTTTAACCGATGATATTCTGGATTGTAGGACGTGATGAAATTTACAGGAGTGTTTTTATTTATGTATGTTCTTTGGAAGTCACCAAAATATTTTTTTATATTTTCTGCAGTAAATTTTCCGACATTGCCACTCCAAGGATCACAAAAAACAATGTTATTGTAGACAATCTCGTCTTCAACCACATTTGAAAAAATAATGAAATTGTGATCTCCATTTTCAATGGATAGCTTGAAAGCCTTGTATTCTCTAGTTGCTTTTGCATGCAATAACAAAATAGCTCCATCAGACATCTCGCTACAGTTCGCTGATTTTAGATGCTGTGTAAGGTAAGATAGCTCCATGAGTGAAGAGCAAGTATTATCAGATTGCAGTGAACGTATTTTCTTCATCCTGTTGCTCACAGCCACCCTTACTTTTTTATTATAATAATTGTAATCAGGATGCGTTGAAGAATATTTAATTTTTTTGCGTAGCTCATTAACGATTTCACTAGCGAGTTTTAAATTCTCAATCAATTCAATATTTTCAGTTGGGATATAAGTATATAAAACTTCATTTACACGCAAAAGCTCATCAAGCGGCTTTATTTTCTGATGTTTTTTTATTAGCGCAAGCAAAGTATCTTTAATGATTATCTTGTCTTTTATAGACAATAATTTATTTGCAAAAATTTCATCTAATGGAGTATTGCCTTGTTATTTATAGCAACTGCAATTTTAGTAACAACAGGCTTGGGAGTCTTTTTAATAAATTGATTGAAATTTTTAACAGAGATGCCATCCCGTATCAGTGTATGCAATGGCGTATCGTTTCTTATTGATGTTTTCAAAGAATAACATCTTATTGAAAAGAAGTTATTTCTTGCTGTAATCATATTGCTCTCGCTATGTAGGATGATGTGGAAGCTCTGACAAAAAATGGGATTTCAAAATTATCCCATCGATATGTGCGATTTTACATCAAATAAATAAAATTATGCGTTATTGTTGGTAACAATGAGTGGACATTGGCATTTCGGAGCGGCTTAATGGTTTTTAAATTCATGCTGGGACTTTAACCCGGCGTAGTGCCAGTTACTTTTCCTGCCAATAAAGTAACCTCCCTCCCGCGGAATTAATGCGAAGCCAACTTCAAGCCCAGAAGAAGCAGAGATATGCCTAATGGAAGCAATGTTCCGACTAAGTCCGTAGCAAATTTATAGAATGTAACTCCCTGGGGTAAGTTATCTTCACGAAACGTAGGCGTGGGGTAAACGGCCTATCCTGCCGGCAATATTTATTAATCAGATGGACTGGAGTATCGCGCTGCGCAATACCAACCTGTATCCAGGCTGTTTTCGTGGCCGCTCAATTGTACTCTTAGCCTCCTCTGCACCTAACCGAGTCAGGTATTTTTAAATTTAACTACTTTGATAAACTCTGTTTTCGAATTTTTATATGGAATAGTTTCGCACTATTTTTAAAGGGTACATAAAATGTTGAATAAAATCGAAAATAAAGGTGGGACTGAGCAATTAGAAGATTTAAATAAAACATTATTGATGACTGACCTTCAAAGTATTTTTTCGCGTTCAACCAACGTGAAAAATATTAAATCATCTCTGAGTGTTGGCAAGGAAAGTAGAACGGTTAAAGCATCTTATTCGCATTTTGACTCCGAAACTATAATAAGATCTACAATTACTGCTCCGAATTATGGGGTTGATTACATAGAATATAGATCCGAACCTGAAAAATATTATCCCTTGGAAGAAATAACCATTGAGGAAAAACATAGATGGTTTATTGCATTCAATACTGTTGACGAGGCAAAAAAATGTAGTCAATTCATCTCAAATTTTAATAAGTACAGTGTCGGGATGTTTGATAAAAAAGAGCCTCGCGAAGAAAATTTATTTTACATCGAACGTAAATCAATAGAAGAAACATTAGGTAAACTTGTCGAAGCCAAAATTTGCCCCGCAGAAGTACTAGCGAGCTTTAATATTTTTAATAACTACTATAATTTCTATAACCATTCAAATGAACTTATAAGATATCCTTTTGCTGCATACGCTTCAGTTTATGCTAATCAATGGGTAAAAACAGAAAATAATTATAAATACTTAGATAAACAAGATAAGGATATTTCTTTTAAGGAAATAGTAGACTATTTCAAAATTATTGCTAATCAAACTAAATCTACTCCTCCCATTTTTGATATCAATTTTAGATCTTTAGTGCAATTACTTGCCATTTTATCTCCTATAGTTTCTATGGAATCCTTAAAAAAGAAAATTTCTCTTATTAACGATATTGAATACAATCCTTATGGATTTACTGTAGGAGCCGCTAATGAAGAGGAAAGATCATATGTTGTCGAATCATTAGAAAAAGATGGACTTATTATTTCTAATATCTCTAAAAAATCCCCTAATAAATATCTTATATGGGTAATTTCAGGTTCTGAATATAAAGCTACTTCGAATGACTTAGCCTATCCAAATTGCATGCAGCAATATTGGGTAAATAGAGCGAATTATTGCCAAAATCCAAAAAATATTGTGACAACTTCAAACGTTACGCAAATCGGATTATTTAATAATAAAAAACTAGATGAAGAGGAATCAATCCCATATACCTTTAAGATTTAGATTTTTTTATTGGCGCTGTTGTTGTCCAGAAAATAAAACCGAATCAACTGTAAATCCTTCGAGTTTAATTTTTTTCTGAATCAGCATTTTTGCCGTAGCGCTCTTGACGAAATGTTCTAATGTTTAAAAAAATAAAATTTAAATTACAAAGCAATAAAGAACTCATGATGTCCAAAATAGCACAAAGTGGAAATCTTATTGGTCGATGAGCAGTTTAATGGGACTTAGCATTGAGGTTAACCGCTTTAAGAAAGAGCAGGATTCCCTTACCAGGGAATAGGAGCGATTATGCATATTGTTTAGACGCCTTAACTTTAGAGGGGTTTTGTAAAGTACCCCTCTATTAGATAGCCTGACGAAGCTTTCTCTAAAGAACAATATCTAAATTATTAAATTTTTGTATATCTTCCACTGTAAAGCATAATCTCTTTGCGCTTGAGCTTGTTTATCTACTTTAATAACATAAGCCGGAATCATTCGCATAATGGAAAAAATTTTATTAACTCTGAGCCCTTTTTAGAATAATGTCGAGGCGATCCACATCCCCCTCTCAGTTGGCCAATAGATGGTATTTCTATCGATTGGATTTTGAAATCTATCGTTATCTTGGTTGAAGTTTCAGCATAGGTGCAACTTATTAATATAAAACCAAGATTGCAGCTTTTCATTGTATGCCATTCATTGGTGATAAAAGGTTTCAGCTTTTAGATTTATTCATGAACTTTTTTTTCAGATTTTATAAATTATTTATCTTTTCCCTGTGCAAAAATAATTCTCATTAAAATATTATCTTTGTCAATATAATGATGTTTTAGGGCTGCGGCGGTATGGCAAATTATAAATCCGATTAAAACATAACCAAGCCACTTGTGAGTTTCCTGGAATACTTGCATAAGTTGATTATCAGGCGCGATTAGGTTGGGTAAAGTTATAAAACCAAAGAAAGATGCAGGAAGTCCAGCAGCTGAAGTGAGGAGCCAACCTGTTATCGGTAGAGTCAACATAAATCCATAAAAAGACCAATGTACAATCCGAGCTGCCAACACCTCCCAAGCATTGATTGATAAAACAGGTGTTTTATTAGTTAATCGCCAAATTAGCCTAATAATAACCAGCAAAAGTAGAAAAAATCCGTATTCTTTATGCCAGCCATAGAGTTTTAATTTTTCAAGGTTAATTGGTAAGGAAACCATATAAATACCCAAGCCTGTTAACCCTATCATAAAGGCTGCAATCACCCAATGTAAGGCAATTGCTATGATTCCATAACGGTTGTTAGTATTTTTAAGGAGCATTTACCGATGCTCATTCGATTCTTTATAAGCTTCTGCACCTATTTCTATTTTTACTTGATCTCCTACCTGCGGTAGCAAAGATTTTATATTGAACTCCGAGCGTTTAATTTCAGTTTTAGCGCTAAATCCAACGGTATCTTTATCATTCATCGGATTCTTACCTATTTTTTTGAGAGTAACATCCAGGGTAACCGGTTTACTCACACCATGAAGTGTTAAGGTGCCATGAACTTTTGCTGAATCTTTACCCATGAGCTGGACTTTATTAGAAACAAACTCGGCCGTTGGATATTTAGCAGCATCTAAAAGAAGAGGACCAAGCATATGTTTATCAAGCTCAGGAATTCCAGTTACCAAATCTGCAATTTTAATAACCACCTGTACTTTGCTATTTTCAGGTTTTTCTTTATCGATGCTTAAATTACCACTAACATACCATTTTCCAGCTTGGGTGGAAAATCCCATATGTTCAACATGCCAGATGAGATAACTATGTTTCGGGTCCAGGGTTAACTTGATTTCCTCAGCATGAAGCGTTAGAGAGACTGGCAAAAACAAGATTAGAGCAAGAGCAAATCGCGCTATTTTTAACATAATTTTAACTCCATTAACGAAAAGTTTACTCTTTTTTGGCTCTAAGGCTTGATCCGCTAATTTTTTCACAAAGCCCCTTAGGCACAAAGACAAAGGCATCTGCTTGTCTATCTTTCGTCGCTGAACCTGCGCAGGAAGATTTGGAAGTTGAGCAATCATTCATTCCGGCTTTAACTATTCCATAGCATTTTTCGGTATTCTGGGCACTTGAATCAGTCGTGGTTGCTTGGGCTGCATGGGTAGCAGCTAGAGCGATATAAGCTGAAATGGCAGCTTTTATAAGTTGATCTCTTTTCATTTGAAGTCCTTTTATTTTTATTATCATTCAACAATAGAACAACTTCGATCCTGAAGTAAATACATTATCGATATTCCGCTTAAGATAAAAAAATAGTATTAACCGTCTCTTTCAGTCCATTGGTAAACTTTTTGTTCATCAATCACATCGGCTGTTTCGTCGAACCCTTGGCGTGTTTTAAGCGGTTCTATAGCTGATGCTGCAATATTTATGCAGTTGGGCTTTGCATATTTTTGCATATGGCCGGCGATATCAATGACCCGATCAGAAATTTGCTCAATCGGCGTATCTTCGTCCATATAAACAAAGCCTGCATTAATACCGCAACGAATTTGGAAATCCTGCATAATCTTTTTTTCTTCCGTATTAAATACTTTTAATTTATCTAAAATTGCTTTAGCTGCAGACACCGCATCATCAACCGTTCTAAAGCAGCTCATGATTCCGTCTGGAGTCATAGCATATTTAACAACTCCACTTTGTTTAAGGCTTTCAGCCACCAATTGGTTATAACGATCGAAATCATAGGCAGCAACATATTTATCTTCGTTACGCTTCATTCCAGTAGAATCAACAACATCTATTGCAAGGAATGCCAATTGCTGCCCCATGCTATCGAGCTGTGATTTAAGCATTGCAAATTCTTTGAGAATTTTCTTTCGATCGCTGCCTTTTCCTTTAGTTGTATCAAGTTTGTCGAATTTACTATCCATTTCAGTTAACTTTTCTTTCGATACAACACCAGCTGCTCTATTACGCCAATCTTCATAGCTTTTTCTATCACTGGCGCGCTGTCTGTCCCTTATCATTTTATCTTTAATCATGGACAATATATGAACTAAAATTGCAAATACCACAATGAGAAACGCCAGGCTGTAATCAACTCCACGATAAACATGAGGAATTGCTTTTTTAATTTCGGAAGTCAGTGGTTGCGTCCAATGCTGTACAAAAGTATTGACTTTTGCCAAGGTAGGATAATGACTAAGGTTATCTATATTTTGGGCGAAAAAGGCTAGTACTAATAAAAATATAACTATCATGAAAACAATTCGTACTATGTTCAATAATAAAATTAATAATTTAAAGAGTGCTGGCTTCATTTTATTCACCCTTGGTAATTAATCATCCATATTTCATATAGTATAGTGTAACTATTTAATAATTTTTATATTCTTATTCTCCTATTTAAGGAGCGCTTAAGCTCTAGAAACTAAAACTTAAGCATTTATAGAATTAGCTCAACAGCCTTCTGGAAGCGACATAAGGCTCGCATTACCACCTGCTGCGGTTGTATCAACTGTATAGGTACGTTCATGGCATAATCGAAGTAAATAGTGTGGACCACCGGCTTTCGGACCTGTTCCTGATAACCCCTCTCCGCCAAAGGGCTGTAAGCCAACCACGGCGCCGATCATATTTCTGTTGACATAGCAGTTCCCGACATTAACATTATTTTTGATATATTCGACAATTTGATTGATTCGGCTGTGGATGCCTAAGGTTAATCCGTAGCCAGTGCTATTTATCTGGCTAATAATTTCATCCAGATTTTTACGTTTATAACTAATAACATGCAAAATAGGGCCAAAAATTTCTTTCTTTAAAGCTGACATCGATTCGATGGCAATTGCAGTAGGTGGCATAAAATAGCCAGATTCACAATCTTCGGATAACTGACATTGATAAATAATTTCACAATTTTGCTGCATTGCACTAACATGGTCTTTTAATCCAGTCAAGGCATCATTATCAATCACTGGCCCAATATCCGTGCTAAGCCAACGCGGGTCGCCAACTTGCAATTCTGCCATTGCGCCTTTTAGCAAATGAATCATACGAGGATAGACTTCTTCCTGTATAAATAGTACTCGCAAAGCCGAACAGCGTTGTCCCGCACTACCGAAAGCAGAATTAACGGCATCAATAGCTACTTGTTCAAGTAAAGCTGAGGAATCAACAATCATCGCATTTTGCCCGCCAGTTTCTGCGATTAACGGGATAATTTCGCCGCCTCTTTTTGCAAGAGTTGTATTAATAAGGGTTGCTGTTTGTGTTGATCCTGTAAAAATTACTCCTTTTATTCTCAGATCAGCAACCAAAGCAGCACCGACTGTTTCCCCTCTGCCTGGAAGTAATTGTAAAACTTCTGTCGGAATACCTGCCTGGTGCATCAGCTGAACTGCATAAGTCGCAATTAATGAGGTCTGCTCTGCCGGTTTAGCCACTACACAATTGCCGGTTACAAGTGCTGCAACCACTTGTCCTGTGAAAATGGCCAAAGGGAAATTCCATGGACTTATACATAAAATAATGCCCCTACCATGCAAACTCAGTTCATTAATTTCACCAGTGTAGCCTTGTAAGCTCAGAGGCTCCGCCATTAGTTTTTCAGCCATTTCTGCGTAATAGCGGCAAAAATCAACTGCCTCACGAATTTCCGAAACGCCATCGCCCCAAGTTTTACCTGCCTCGAGACAAGCCATGGCCAAAAGTTCTGGCATATTTTCTTCTAATAAATCAGCAAAGCGCTCGATACAAGCACTTCGTTCTTTAACAGCTTTTCGACTCCAGGTTGGAAAGGCTTTATCAGCTTCTGATAAAGCGAATTCAATATCCTGCTGGGTTGCTTCGTTAACACGACCGATTGGGCGCTCAGGTTTTTGCGGTGAGCTCACAGATCTATCGACCTCCCCACCCTGCTTGCCTGCGGCTAATAAAGGTTTTGCCTCCCAATGGCCTAGATCCATTGTTTCGTAAAGTTGTTGGAGTTTCAAAACCTCCTCTCGATCTGAAAAATCAAAACCTTTGGAATTTTTTCTTTCAGGCAAAAAGATAGAATCTGGTAAAGGAATATTGTGATTAATCTTTGATAATAAATAATTCGCTTTACTTACTGGATCTTCAACTAGAGTGGAAATGGGTGCCTTTTCATCAACGATCCGGTTCACGAAGGAAGAGTTTGCACCATTTTCTAGTAACCGACGAACCAGATAGGGTAAAAGATCTTCATGGCTGCCTACAGGAGCATAGATTCGACATGGAATCCCCAATCGATTAGCTGGAACAATTTGTTCATACAGCTCATTACCCATTCCATGCAGGCATTGAAACTCAAAGTCACGGTAATCTTTTACAATATTCAAGATCATAGCTACTGAATAAGCATTATGTGTTGCAAATTGCGGGTAAATTGCATCAGTCATAGTCAACAATTTTTTGGCACAGGCCTGAAAAGAAACATCAGTAAACACTTTTCGAGTGAAGACAGGAAACTCTGAAAGGCCCTGCATCTGCGTTTTTTTTATTTCACTATCCCAATAAGCGCCTTTAATAAGACGAACCATAATACGACGTTTTTTGCTTCGAGCGAGTGCAGCTATCCAATCTAGAAGGTAAAAGGCTCTCTTTTGATAGGACTGCACAGCCATTCCAAAACCATGCCAGTTATGCAGACTATCATCGTTAAAGACCCTTTCAATGACATCAAGTGACAAATCTAGTCGCTCTGATTCTTCAGCATCTATAGTTAAAGCGATATCAAATTGTTTAGCCAATCTGGCAAGAGCTAGCAATTTGGGTGGCAATTCTTCCATTACGCGCGAACGTTGCGATTCCTGGTAACGAGGATGTAGGGCTGACAATTTGATTGATATACCCGCACGTTGATACACAGTACTGCTAGGGCTTACTGACGAGCCAATCGACTCAATGGCCTCTTTATAAGCATTGAAATAGCGCTCGGCATCTACAGTGGTTAAAGCGGCTTCACCTAACATGTCATAAGAATACCGATAGCCAATGGCTTCTTTTTTTCTGGAACGCGACAGGGCTTCATTAATAGTTCTCCCTGTTACAAACTGCTTCGACATGATGCGCATTGCTTTATCAACCGCTTTGCGGACTACGGGTTCACCGCTACGATTAATAAGTTTAAATAAAGCTTTTGATAAAAGTGAATCAGCCGTTTCTGAAGTCAGGACCTTTCCAGTGAGCATTAATGCCCAGGTTGTGGCATTAACAAAGAAAGAATCGCTTTGACCGCGATGCGACTTCCAATCAGCTTTAGTTAATTTGTCTTTAATCAAGCTATCAATAGTCGCATTGTCTGGCACACGCAATAAAGCCTCAGCCAGGCACATTAAGGCGATACCCTCATCGCTGGCCAGTGAGTATTCTGTTAGGAAGGAATCAATTCCTGTGCTCTTACGTCGTGCGGTTCGAACTTGTTCGACTAGAGTAGTTGCTTTTTCACGTATTTCGCTTACTTGACTACTGTCTAAAGATGCCTGTTCAATCAGCATAGTCATCATTGTCAACTCATCCAAACGATATGCACCATTTATTTGTGCTCGAATACCTTGTGGAATTTGTGCTGAATATCGCTCTAGCATAAAAAAATCTCCAATCCTGACAGGTCAAAAATATCGGGGATGATAATGTAGATTGCAAAAAATTGGAATCTATTTAAACAAATTTTACAGCGCTTTAGGTGTTTTCACCTAGGATTTTTGATAAAAATATAGCCAAAACAGATCTAATTATGTTAGACTTGCTCAAGTTTAATACAGACAAATAGGCGGGAATTAGAACTAATTGGGTACAAAGAAAGACTTATTGTGTGATATTTACGCTAAATGCAAGAGGTTGTATTTTGTTAAGCTCCTGAATTGAATAATATTTCATCCTCCTGGACAATCATCCCTCTTATAATTTTACATTTGATTAAGTTGTAAATATAATCACCATCCATTGGTTAACCTTATTTCCGAAGATTTACCTAAGAAAAGGAGTGTTATGAGTACAATACTAAACTTACTTTCGGCTACATTAATTTCTACGGGAATTACCTCTCACCCAGTGCCGACCCTAAAACCAGGTTTTGATATTAACCAACAATTAAAACATTTAAGTCAAAAAGCTCCTCAACTCAATCAAAAAGTGTTGAAGCTAGCGCTTACGGCTTATAAAAAGGCATCTGATAAAGGCGCTGTAAAAAAACCTGTTCTTACAGTAATTGATTATTCACTACCTTCCAATAAACAACGCATGTGGGTTTTTGACCTTGGTAAAGAAAAACTTTTATACAATACTTATGTAGCCCATGGTCGAAATTCAGGAATGGACACACCCAAACATTTCTCAAATAAGAATTCAAGTAAAGAAACCAGCTTAGGTACCTTTGTTACTCGAGATACTTATATCGGTCATAAAGGTTATTCCTTAAATTTACAAGGGCTGGAGCGTGGTTTTAATGATAATGCGTTCAGTAGACGCGTGGTCATCCACGGTGCATGGTATGTTGAACCGGAATTTATTAAACGATCTGGCCGTGCCGGACGTAGTTGGGGTTGTCCATCCATTGCTCAGACACTTGCCAAACCAGTGATCAATTCAATAAAAGGTGGTTCAGTGCTTTTTGCCTATTATCCTGACAGCTATTATCTCTCTCATTCAGGTTTTGCTACGGTATAACTTGGAGATAATTCCTAAAAAAACAAAAGCCAGGGTTTTATCCCTGGCTTTCTCGCAGTCTTCCGTCAGAACATCCTGTTCCAACTTCTTTAACACTTACATCGTCCGTTAACTATCATGTTCCCTATGATCGCGATTCCGTTCGCTTTTGACTTCAAATCCGTTGAAGCCATGATTAAAATTTAGCAATTCGATTGCTTCTTTGCAAGACAGTTTGATAGAAGCAGAACGATATGTGTTTTTTTGATCTTTTGAATATATTGTTATTTTTCAATTAGTTATTAAATAAGAAAGACTTCGTTGGTTAGATATATTCCATTTTCTTAAGGTATATTGAGAAATCTCTTGGGGTAAACTAAGATAAGTTTTGATCAACTAAGAACAAAATAAGCAATAGAGGACAACTTAAATGTCATTAATACAGATAATAAACACAAAATAAAAGAAAAAATCAGCCGAAAAGTATTTCTCACTTGCCAAACTGCTTAATTATGGTAGTTTAATCAAAAATCAATTGTGCCCGAGTAATACATGCAACAAAAAGACAATGATAAAAAAGACAAACTACAAATAATCGATTGGTTAGTAGAACATTTCCCCAATGCGTTTTTTAAGAAAGGCAATCAAGTAAAACCTTTGCAAATAGGAATCTTTGATGAAATTATTGATTTCTATGAGCGGTTAGATACTCCGCCCTTTAGCAAAAAAGCCCTTCGAGAAGCCTTGAGTTACTATAGCTCCTCACCTGCATATCTAAACTGTCAAAAACCAAACTCTGCCAGAATAGATTTGTTTGGTACAGAGGTTGACGTCGTTTCTGAAGAACAAGCTAAATATGCTCATCAACGTTATGTTCAACGCTATACCAAAACCCAGAGCTAGGGTTTATGACAGGCAAGCAAATAATTCACGCTAACGCGGTCATGAAGCTTAGCGCTTCGATTTAATGGATTATAAGAAAGACCAGCCAAGCCTGAGAATTCAAGTCCTGCTTTACGCACCATAGTGACTAATTCAGAAGGCTTTATAAATTTGTCAAAATCATGAGTCTGTCTCGGAAGTAAACCTAAGATGTATTCAGCTGCTACTATCGCAGAAAGATAAGCTTTTGGAGTTCTATTTATAGTTGACAGAAAAAGATAACCGCCTCGTTTTAACAAACGTGCGCAATGATCAATAACAATTTGCGGTTCTTGAACATGCTCTAGCATTTCCATACAAGTCACTAAATCAAAGTTTTCTGATTCATAATCTTCAATTGGGCAATTAACATAATTTATATTCAATCGATTTTGAATTGAATGATTTCTTGCCTCCTTTAATGCTTCTGCTTCGACATCCAAACCGGTGAGTTCGCCATCGAGCTGGGCTAAAGCTTCTGTTAAGATGCCGCCGCCACAGCCCACATCGAGCACCCGCTTTTTAGAAAGCGTTTGGTAATTGAGAATAAATTCCAACCGTGCTGAATTTATATCATGCAAGGTTTTCAATGGGCCTTCTTTATCCCACCAAAGTCCCGAATGTTGAGCAAACTTAGCAATTTCTTGAGAGTCGACAGTTGATTTATTAGGCATGGCGATTAAGTAAATCCAAAGGTTTAAAATAGGCCAACACTTGAGGGTTGGTGATAAAACTTAAATTGTAAGGATGCTCGGCAATTAAGCAAGTAAAAAAATTAACCTCTGAGACCTGTTTTGCAATTTGACCGAATAAAATGAGTTGTAAATGTTTATATTCAGCCAATTGGGATAGTAAATTATGAATAAAAGGACGCCAATGACGTGCATGAAACTGCACTTTGTTTTCGCTAAAAACTAAGGATGCATTTAGCAATAAAAAGCCCTTTTTAAGTAAAGAATTGAAAAACTCATCACCTGTTTGCCAATATTGCGATTTATCAAGAGATGCAATTGCTGGCTGCGAAAAATCGTTATCTAAATCCCCGCGGGCTAACAACAGCATTTTTAGCCAGTTTCTAAAAGAGGTAGCGCGGTTAACTTCTTTACTAAGGCCGGAATCTGACCATAACTGTTGTACAGAATTATCCCAAAAAGCATAGCCATTCGCAGATTGTGGGCGAGGATAAGGTGACTCGCCAAGTAAAATATAATTTGTTGCGCTTAAAGGAATGCTAAAGGCTGCAAAAATTGAATTAAGGCCGGGTAGCCAATTTGCCGATTTTTCAAGTTCCAGGAGGTAATGAGAATCAACAGATTGAAGCGCCTTGTATAAAAGATCCTGCCAATCAGGGTGGGTTGCCTCGATTAAATCACGCACAATATCTCCAAATCGTTATTAAAACAAAAAGCTATTTTTTTCGGCCTTGGCATGACAGATGCTTTTCGTATTACATGTGAAATAAAAAAGCGACCTCTGCTTTTATTCATATTCCCTTAAGCTTCGGATCTTATACTAGTTTTTTTTATTTTCAACACAGGATAAATATGCAACTAATGAATAGCCCGGACGCTACCTTTACCCCTAAACAAAATTATTGTGCCTATTTAAATATTTCAGCCATTCCTCAATCGATATTAGGGAAATTAAAGTTAAACGCACCGACATTGAGCCATCAACTGGAAGAAGAATTCAATCCTGAGCACTGCTATATTAAACTATATAAAGAGATAATTTTTACGATTATAAAAACCAGTGAAATCACTATTGATCAAGTAAAAGCTGAATTTAAAAAAGAACTCATAAGCTTAGAGGCAAGACATAATTTTATAAAACATTTTCAAGAAAAAAAAGAATATGCTCTGTTAATTAAAGACGCAAAAAGCCATTCAAAACCCGAGGATGAACTTAAAATTAAACAAGAGATTCAAAAATTAGAACAGTTTTATGCTTCTATTGAACATTTGATACCTGAAAAAATTACAACTTAAGGAAGGCAAAAATAAGCATTATTGCGAAGCCATGGGTTTTCCTGCTAATGTCTTAGCTTTGTCTAAGAGCAAAATAATGGATGAAAAAGCGAAAGAACTGCTTCATTTCCTATCAGCCAAACAACCTGAAATGATTGCTCAATTACATCATTTTTGTAAAATCAATTCAGGGACTGATAATTTAGCTGGCTTATCACTCATGTCTCAGGCTTTAAATGCTTACTTCAAACCTATTGCAGATAACATCAAAGTTCTTGAGTTTCCTCCGATAAAAACCATTTCCATGGAAGGTAAAAGTATTGAAAAACAATGTGGAAACGCTCTTTTTATTTCTAAACGACCTCATTTAACGCGCAGAATTCTTCTATGCGGCCATATGGATACAGTTTATGGCGCAGCTCATCCTTTTCAAAAGCTGACTTATATTAATGATAATCATATTAATGGGCCAGGCGTAGCTGATATGAAAGGTGGTTTGATTGTGATGCAACAAGCTTTAGCTTGCTTTGAACAATTTCCCGGTGCCAACGAATTGGGCTGGGATGTCCTAATTAATGCCGATGAAGAAATTGGATCGCCTGCATCAAGTGGTTTACTTGAGAAAATTGCGGCTAATTATCAAGCCGCCTTAGTTTACGAACCAGCAATGAATGCAACAGGGACGCTGGCTAAAAATCGTCGCGGCAGTGGTAAATTAACGCTTGTCGCCAGAGGTAAATCTGCGCATGTGGGTCGAGCTTTTAAAGAAGGAAAAAATGCGATCTGTCATCTGGCAAAAGCCCTACTTGAAATTCATGCCCTTAATGATCTTGACAATGGAATTACCCTAAATGTAGGCAAAATTGCTGGTGGCGAAGCGCTTAATATGGTTCCTGATATAGCGGTAGCTAAATTGGATATTCGAATTAGCAAACCTGAAGATGAACTTTGGGTTCGTGAACAAATTGCTATCCTCATGGAGAAAATGGCTGATAGCGATTATTCATTAAGCATATACGGTGCTTTTAATCGTCCGATTAAAAAAGTTTGTCCGGCCACGGAACGATTATTCAGACGAATCCAAAATATTGGCGCAGAACTTGGCTTAAAAATTGATTGGAAAGACAGTGGAGGTTGCTGTGACGGTAATAATCTAGCCCAATCTGGCTTAGCTGTAATCGATACTTTAGGAGTGCGAGGTGGAGATATTCATAGTGAAAATGAATTCATATTGGTGGATTCTTTGGTAGAACGAACTAGGCTGACGACTCTACTGCTTTGTGATTTGGCAGGCGGTGGACTTGAGGATTTAAGACAATGATGATCTTTCGCTCAGCTCAAGAATCCGATTTGGATGCTATACATCATCTTATCGAAAATTGTGGCATAGGTATGACGTCTTTGCCCAAAGATAAAGCCATACTGAAAAAACGGCTTGATCTATCTTGTACGTCATTTAATAAAGCAGTCAACTCGCCAGAGGATGAATATTATTTGTTTGTACTTGAGGATCCCAAAACTTCTGAAGTTGTCGGAATTTCCGCAATTGAAGCTGCCACGGGACACGAACTGCCTTTGTATTCCTTTAAAGTAACGAAAAGTACTAATATCAGCCATTCCTTAAACCTTCGCATAGATTATGAAGTTTTGCATCTAGTCAATGACAATCAAGGGCGCAGTGAACTTTGCTCACTTTATTTAAAACCTGAATACCGACACAGGGCTAATGGCTTACTGCTCTCACGTGCAAGACTTTTATTCATCGCTCACTATCCTAATCGCTTTGCAGCCACGATTATTGCTGAAATGCGTGGCATATCAGACGAATGGGGGTACTCCCCTTTTTGGGAGGCAGTCGGCAGCCATTTTTTTCAAATGAACTTTGCGAAAGCAGACGAACTGACCGCTAAAACGAATAAACAATTTATTGCCGATTTAATGCCTAAAAACCCGCTTTACGTTAAATTGCTGCCGGCTGAAGCCCAGGCTGTTATTGGTAAACCGCATAACTCTACAATTCCGGCTATGAATATCTTGATGCGCGAGGGATTTCGTTATAATTGCTCAATAGATATTTTTGACGGGGGTCCCACTATTGAAGCGCCCTGCAACCAGATTTGTACTGTTGCGACCAACCGTGTTATGACAGTGAAAGGGATCTCCGACGAAGCCAGTTCAAAGCTATATATTCTAGCTAACACTAAGCTTGATTTCCGCGCCACCATTGGCAAGCTTATTTATAATCCTCATCAAGGTACTTGCATCATCGGTAAGGAAACGGCGGAATTATTGAAGGTTAAACATGGCGATTGCCTGCGAATAACTCCTTTGCAGATAGATAACTCACCTCATTTTAGTGAAGAAAATGCTAAAAACCATGAAAACTGAAAGTCATTATATTAATGGTCAATGGATTAGGGGAGAAGGCGATAGTTTTGTCTCAATAAATCCGGCTGATGGGTCAATAGTTTGGGAAGGAACTAGCGCCTCTCATGACGAAGTTTTAGCAGCGAATAATGCAGCTCATAAAGCGCTTCCATTTTGGTCATCAATGGATTTTCGCTCGCGAGCCAATTATTTGCAGCTTTTTGCTGCTATTGTCGAAGGAAAACGGCAACAGCTTGCCTACCTAATTGCGTTAGAAACAGGCAAACCTTTGTGGGAAGCCAATACAGAAGTCAGCTCGGTGATAGGGAAAATCAAATGTTCAATTGAAGCCTATCAAGAACGTAATGCAGAAAAAAAAACCGATACCGCCGATGCCACCGCTTGTTTACGATATAAACCACAGGGGGTAGCCGCTGTCCTTGGCGCCTTCAATTTTCCAGCCCATCTTGCCAACAGCCATATTACACCCGCCCTTTTAGCTGGAAATACAATTATCTATAAGCCCAGTGAATTTACGCCGGCTGTAGCTGAATTCATTATGCAATGCTGGGACGAATGCGGCTTACCGCCTGGTGTTATCAATTGTGTCCAAGGCGACGCCAGTTGCGGACAAGCCTTACTTTCATCAGATATTCAAGCCGTTTTTTTTACAGGTTCCTATTTAACTGGAAAGAAAATTCATCAACAATTCAGCGAAAAACCGGAGGTAATTCTCGCACTCGAAATGGGCGGAAACAATCCTCTGATTATCGATGAGGTTGCCGATATTGCTGCAGCTGTTTATCAAAGTATTCTTTCGACTATGATTACAGCAGGGCAACGGTGCACTTGCGCCAGACGACTTTTTATTCCTTACAGTTCCACTGGCGATGCTTTTATAAAGCAATTTAAGCAGGCCTGCAAAAATCTCATTGTAGGGCATTTTAATAATCAACCTGAGCCCTTTATGGGACCGGTAATTAGCTTCAGTCATGCCCAATCCCATTTGACTGCTCAGCAAAAACTTATAAAAGCCGGTGGCCGACCTTTGGAGCTCATGCAATCTCTAGGAGAAAATACGGGTTTTCTTTCTCCTGGAATTATTGATATGACTGATGTGAGGAATGCTCCAGATGAGGAAATCTTCGCCCCTTTAGTGCAAATTTATCGATACAAGGAATTTGATGAAGCAATAACTCTTGCTAACCAAACACGCTATGGTTTGGCAGCCGGTTTAATATCTGATAATTCCCTACGTTTCAATCATTTTTACAAAACCATACGTGCAGGACTTATCAATTGGAATAGACCAACTACTGGCGCTTTAAGTTCTCTTCCCTTTGGCGGCGTGGGTTGTAGCGGTAATCATCGACCTTCGGCCTATTTCGCAGCTGATTATTGCTCTTATCCGATAGCTAGCCTTGAACAACCCCATTTATCTAAACCTGTGCAGTTATTGCCAGGTATAGTCTTGGAATAATATGAAATTTTACGAATTAAATCTTGATGGACTTGTGGGTTCAACGCATCATTATGCCGGACTTTCTCTCGGTAATCTGGCTTCTACCTCTAATAAATTACTACCTTCCAATCCTCAAGCTGCAGCCTTGCAAGGTTTGGCTAAAATGAGAATGTTAGTTCAACTTGGTTTAAAACAGGCAATAATGCCGCCACATCAACGGCCTAATTTAGAATTACTTTTTCAATTAGGATTTAAAGGAACAGCCAGGCAACAAGTAGAAAAAGCTGCCCGTGAAGCGCCTGAAATTTTAGGGGCTTGTTATTCTTCTTCTTTTATGTGGACCGCGAATGCGGCAACGGTTTCTTCCAGTTTAGATACTGCCGATAGGCGCGTGCACTTTACCGCCGCCAATTTGATTTCCAATCTTCACCGCCATCAAGAAGCAAATTTTGCCAAATTATTACTGGAACGGTTATTTTCGAATGAAACTTATTTTCACCATCATTCTATTCTTCCAAATTGTTTAATAAGTTCTGATGAAGGTGCAGCAAACCATAGCAGGTTATGTGTTTCACATGGGAATCCGGGTATTAATTTATTTGTCTATGGTAAACAGTCTTTCAATTTTCAAGGTTCAATTCCTTTAAAATTTCCAGCCCGTCAAACATTGGAAGCTTCACAAGCAATCGCGCGTACGCATCAATTGGATCTAGAAAATACAGTTATTGCTTGTCAAAATCCAAGAGCAATTGATCAGGGTGTTTTCCATAATGATGTAATTGCTGTTGCCAATGAACAGGTTTTATTAATTCATGAAGAGGCTTTTAGCGAACAATCTAAGGTCCTTGCGGGTCTTCAAAAAAAAGCGCCCTTCCCTATTCAAATAATTGAGATACCAAGTAAGCGCCTTGATCTCCCTACATCCGTGGGTAGCTATTTTTTCAACTCCCAGCTCGTTAGTATTCCTAACAAAGCCGATATGGCTTTGATGGCGCCAACTGAATGTAAGGAGAGTCCAATAGTTAGCCAATTAATTGAAGAATTGCTAAGTGATAAGGGCAATCCTATTTCAATGGTTCATTACCTTGATTTGAAACAAAGTATGCGAAACGGCGGAGGTCCTGCTTGCCTGAGATTGCGCATCCCCCTAAGTGAGCAAGAGTTTAATGCGATGCATCAGGCAGTTATAGTAAGCGAAAGTTTATTGGATAAATTAGAAATTTGGGTTAGGTACCATTATCGCACGCAATTAGAGGTTAAGGATCTTGCTGACCCAAAGTTGCTGGATGAATCCTTTCAGGCCTTAGATGAATTAAGTCAAATCTTGGAACTGGGCGCTATTTACCCTTTTCAACTAGAGATAACTACCTGAAATGTGGAAAACCTTAGCTGGACGTTGTCTATATCAATCCTCTGACGGAATTCAAGTTTTTCAAAATCCTTTATATCGTTGGCTTCAATTTGACAGTAATGCATTGCAGACTGTCTTAAATAGATATGCGCCGCAACGACCTCAACTTCCGTATATAGAAAGTTTGATGATTCCTGTTCAATTACAACCTGATAATTGCTGCATGCTAGGTTTAGGAGGTGGCGGCGTTGCCCATACCCTTGATCCAATTCTTAAAAATGCAAAGTTAGATATTGTTGAAAAGAATCATGAGGTAATTGAGATTGCTAAACGGTTTTTTTGGGTTGATAGACTGCATAATATTAATCTTATTCACGATGACGCAGAAAAATTTTTAAAGACCTGCCAAATTAAATATCAGCATTTATTGGTTGATATTTATACTGATGATAGTTTCCCAAGACACTGCGCAAATGCAGATTTTTTTGCTTCTTGCAAAAAACAGCTGAAGCCAGATGGAATCCTTGCTGTAAATTTGGCCAATTCCGAAGATCATTATCGTCTCTTTAAGATGCTTCAGAGCCAATTCACAAAAGCAACAGTTGCATTAATAGTTCCTGGAACTAATAATATGATAATATTTGCTCAAAATAGTCCAACAATTAACCTTTTTTTAACCTTGCTTAAAAAAACTAAAAAAATTAAAAAATTAATCTGGACAGAGCGTTGGGGTTTAGTAATGAAGTTAAATTGATTTTGTCTGATTGTTTAATGTTGCTTTCAAAGTAGAATTTATTTGTTCATAAAATTCTATAGCATGAGCTAATCTTTATGTGGTCAATGGACTAAATTGAGGTAACAAGTGGAGAGAACATTTAAATGTTATATGCATAGAATGATGAGTCTTGGTCAACATTGTTGACCGCTTCAAGCAGCTTCTCCTTTAATCAAATTCTAATGTTAATAGCTTAAAGTATTTTCATTATTAAACCAAAAATCATAATAGAATCATTTGCTTGTGACGAGGCGGAATCAAAGGAAAAAAATTTTTTCTCACAATTACTTATTTGTTGGTACAACATGAATTATTTTGAATCTTTTGAAAAAATTAAAAATTGCACCCCTTATCAAGATATCAATAAGGTTTTAGAAGAGTTGTCTTTGGGCCTAAATACAATTTTAGCTGACAATTTTATTGGCTTATATCTGTTCGGCTCTTTAGTCTATGGTGATTTTAAAGAAGGAAGTAGCGATATTGATCTTGTCGCTATAGTTAAACAACCATTTAATGGGTATGAGATACAACAAGTAAAACAGTTACACCAGGTTATAAATGAACACCATCCTAAGTGGCGGGAAAGAATAGAGTGTTCTTATACACCATTTCCTATGTTGGTTCATATCTTACCTCCCAAGGAACCTAGACCTTATTATGGAGGCGGTATTTTTTATGAAGATGCAGATTATGGAAATGAATGGATAATAAATAATTATTTATTAGGTATTCATAGTATTGCCCTAATGGGTCCAAGTTTTAATTCATTAGCAAAACCCATCCCAATCGAAGAGGTCCAAATGGCATGCATAAGAGACCTGTTTCAAGAGTGGGCACCTAAACAAAATGATTTGAAATGGTTAGAAAATTCTCATTATCAGTCTTACCTCATACTAAACTTATGCCGCATTTTGTTTACCGTTTATTGCAACAAAACGGGTTCAAAATTAGTATCAGCAGCGTGGGTGAAAAAAATATTTCCACAATGGCAAATTTTGATTAAAGAAGCCGAACTATGGGAATACGGTCGGAAAATGCATTCTGTCGAGGCAGCAAGCAACTTTATCCAATTTACTACTACAGAAATAAAAAAAACTGAGTTATACAGTTTGATTAAATAAATACTCAAATAACTTTATAAATTCGTTTCAACTAAAATAATGTGTTGATTAGGACCAAGTTTTTACAAATTCTTCGTAAGAACAACAAACAATAAGGTTAGTATCTAATTGACAATCATAAAATATCATTATAATCCACGGATACTTAGATATTAAACGAAGATTATTATTTTATAAGATTGTGGAGAAACATCCAAAGTTTTAGGCATCAAGAGAGATATAAAAATTGTTTTTTGAAGGAATGTTTTATAGATATAGCATAAGGAATTTTCTTAACAGATCTTATTATTAGTTGAATTGAGTTTAAAAATCTTGGGTTCTGCCTGTAATAAATTTGATTATCTTATCAAGCAATAATGCTTCTATTGAAGGGATTACAGATTCAAACTGTATAGGTTGAATTCGTCAAAAATATATTTTTACCTATTTTTCAAAATTAAATGAATAATTGGCAAGTGATATTATGAAATTAGCCCTAATAAAAAATACACTACTAATTGTAATACCCTAATCTTTTTCGAGCTTTGCATATTCTTTCCAAGGGTGGTGTAAATGTCCTACGCGAGAGGAACCAAGTAGATTGGAAAGAGTTGGACAGTCCATTACAAATGTTACTTGCATGGAACCTTAGTGCTCGGTGAGTAAACTTACCAAATGAACCTATTCCCCAACCACACAATTTGATTATGTTATGCTCGAAGATGATTGAGTAACTTGTGCCTATCATATTCCCCCCCCGCGGTACCACTCTTATGGTCGAATCACCATTAAGCTCCTTTAGGAAATTTATCCCTACTGACTTATCTCTCGTCAAAATTTTGTAGGCAACTACAGCTGTCTATAGTGTGGTAAAGAGTATGAGGAAGAGCTAGGAACAATGTACTGTTAAAATATTATGATAGCGGTTTATCAGCCAGACAAAGAATAAGAGTGACTACATTGAATTAAATTTATAGGAATAGATTGTTAAATATTTTGGAAATCAACTTATTTATTAGGATTTAGACATTTTATCTTGTAAAACACAATATTGTTGCATCCAGGTATTAATTCTGCATGAAAGTGCTCGAAATGGACCAAAAACATCTAAAATAGAGTATCAGAGTATAATAAGCATACAAAATTTTATTGAGTATAGAATCTACACTAAATGATTTTTAAAAATCTATAGATTCATTGAAGAGTCTTAAAAATTAAGACTCTTCACTAAATTTCCATTAAATCCTTTTCTTTTTGAGCAAGGATAACGTCAATTTCGGCAATATATTTATCAGTTAGTTTCTGAATAACTTCTGATGCACGATGTTCATCATCTTCTGAAATTTGTTTTTCTTTGACGAGGTCTTTTAAGCTTGAATTGGCATCACGACGTATATTTCTTACTGATACTCTGCTTTGCTCACCTTCGTTTCGAACTACTTTATTTAGTTCCTTGCGACGCTCTTCTGTCAAAGCCGGCATGGGTACTCTAATTGCACTACCTGCAGTGGATGGGTTTAAGCCTAGATCAGCGGTTAAAATTGCTTTTTCAACAGCAGCAACCATTGATTTTTCCCAGGGTGTTACCAATAAGGTACGAGAATCGCTTGCTGAGACATTCGCTATCTGATTTAAGGGCGTTAAATTGCCGTAGTAATCCACTTGAACATGATCCAACAAACCGGCATTAGCTCTACCTGTACGTATTTTTGTTAGGTCATGTTGTAAACTTTCTACAGCTTTTTTCATACGCTTTTCAGCGTCTTGTTTAACATCATTGATCATCGTTCGCTCCAACTATAGTTCCAACACGTTCACCAAGGACAATTTTCTTGAGAGCATTAGGCTCAGCCATGTCAAACACTTGCAAGGGCATGCCCTGATCCTGACAAAGACAGATGGCCGTTGCATCCATGACCTGCAATCCATCTTGCAGTATTTTTTTATAAGTCAAATATTCATAACGAGTTGCATTTGGATTTTTTACAGGATCATCTGAATAAATGCCATCGACCTTGGTCGCTTTTAAAACAACATCAGCACCCACTTCAATCGCCCTTAAACAAGCAGCTGTATCAGTAGTAAAGAAAGGATTTCCTGTACCAGCCGCAAAAATTACCACGTGCTTATTTCGCAAATGAGTTATGGCCTTTCGTCTATGATAAGGATCCACTACGCCCAGCATGGGAATAGCGGACATGATACGAGCAGGTAAATCAATCCGTTCCATTGCATCGCGCAAGGCTAAAGCATTCATCACCGTAGCAAGCATACCCATATGATCGCCTGTTACACGGCCTAATCCCGCTTCAGAAAGCGCTTTACCACGAAACAGGTTCCCACCGCCAATAACAACACCAACTTCAACCCCCATTTTTATAAGATCAGCAACGTCTTTGGCGATTTTATCAAGCACTGATGGATCTATTCCAAACTGAACAGAACCCATCAATGCTTCACCGCTGCATTTTAATAAAACGCGCTTGTATTTTAAATCAGGGTGGTTGCGATTAATCATTGATCACGAACCTGAGCCATTACTTCTTCTACGAAATTATCTTCTTTCTTTTCAATTCCCTCACCAACTTCGTAGCGTACGAAAGAAATAACTTCAGCATTTTTTTCTTTCAGTAACTGACTGACCTTTTTGTTAGGATCTTTAACAAAGGGTTGACCCAACAAACTAACTTCGTCGATGAATTTATTAATACGACCTTCAATCATTTTATCTATAATTTCTTGAGGCTTACCGCTTTCGCGTGCCTGAGCGGTAAAAATATCGCGCTCGTTTGCAATCGCTTCAGCAGGAACTTGTTCACGATTAATAACTAATGGACGACTTGCAGCAATATGCATAGCAATATCTTTCGCTAATGCTTCATCGCCATTTTTTAAGGCTACAATTACACCAATTCTGGAACCATGCAGATAGCTGCCAACAACGCCATCACAGGTCACTTTAATCATGCGACGTAATTTTATATTTTCGCCAATTTTAGCAACAAGCGCTTGTCTGGCTTGTTCGACAGTATTAGTTGTGTCAATCAAATTTTCATTTGATAGCGTGTCAACATCATTAGCAGAACTTTCAAGTGCAGTTTCAGCTGTTTTGCTGGCAAATTCGGTAAAGTTCTCATCCCGAGCCACGAAATCGGTTTCGGAGTTAATTTCAAGCATAATAGCACTTCGGCCATCGGCAGCGCGTGCAATTACAATTACGCCTTCAGCAGCTACTCTATCTGCTTTTTTATCAGCTTTAGCTTGTCCTGCTTTACGCATTTCTGAAATTGCTAATTCGATATCGCCGTTAGTAGCAATTAAGAATTTTTTGCATTCCATCATACCAGCGCCAGTACGCTCACGCAGTTGCATTACCAATGCAGCACTAATCGACATCTTTAATCCTCCAAAAAACGATAAGGGGTTTGTTTCTATATAGATAGTGCCCGAAATTGAGAGTGAATTTAATTACGAGGTCACACCTCTAATTGGCAAATTCTGAAACTTGGGAAACAAGAGGCCATGATTTCATACATTAGGAAAAAAAATAACTAATGAAAACCATAACCTCTTAATATATCCGCTAGATAACAGTTAATCTGCGAATTCAGACACCTAAAAATCAATTAATCTTCAGTTTTTTCTGACTCTTTATCAGCCACAGCAATTTCAACAAACTCAGCGTCAGCAGAACTTCCGCCTACTGTATTTCCATGCTTGGCATCTAAAATAGCATCAGCAATGCAACGAACATAAATTTCCACTGCACGCATAGAATCGTCATTTCCTGGAATGATGTAATCGATATTATCAGGACTGTTGTTGGTATCAACTACGCCAATAACTGGTATCTTCAAACGACGGGCTTCTTCTACAGCAATGTGTTCAAAACCTACGTCTACAACAAATAGCGCATCAGGCAAGCCACCCATGTCTTCAATTCCACCCAAACCACGTTCAAGTTTTTCAAGCTCTCTCGTTAGCATCAACGCTTCTTTCTTGATCATTCCATTAAAAGCGCCTTTTTCACGCAGTTCTTTCAATTCTTTTAAACGGAAAATGGATTGACGAACAGTTTTATAGTTGGTCAACATGCCGCCTAACCAACGATGATCTACATAGGGCATGCCGCAGCGTTTAGCTTGTTCGCGAATACTGTCTTGAGCTGCTCTTTTGGTACCGACAAAAAGGATTTTTGCTTTATTGGAAGCCAAGCGGCCAACGTAATTGATTACGTCATTGAGCATAGGCATTGTTTTTTCTAAATTGATAATATGAATTTTGTTTCTTGATCCGAAAATGTACTCAGCCATTTTAGGGTTCCAAAACCGGGTTCTATGCCCAAAATGAGCACCTGCTTCAAGCAATTCACGCATACTTATATTCATTTTTACTCCAGGGTTAGGCCTCCACGTTTCCCATACGACACCCTTTTTTACGGGACCCCGCCGTATGTGACGAAACATGTGTGTAGTTAAAAGCGCGGTATTTATATCACAATAGGAAATGATCAGCAATGAAATTAGCCAATTTTACTGGATATTCATCAAGATAACTCGATCAAGTTGTTGCCCCTATCATTACATATGCTAATATAGAGCTTTTTACGGATGAATTTTAGGTTATACTTCGCTTTCTTCGTTTATGCAATCTTAAAAGATTACAAACAAATTCATGCATATTCGAAAAACTCGCCTAAGTCGCTGTAACCAACTATCTTTTATGGAATCAATTATGTCGGTAACGATTAAAACTCCTGAAGAAATTGAAAAAATGCGAGTCGCCGGAAAGCTTGCAGGTGAAGTTTTGGAAATGATTGGTCCTTATGTTAAAGAAGGGATAACAACTGATGAGTTGAACACTATTTGTCATGATTACATCGTAAATGTTCAAAAGGCTATCCCTGCGCCGTTAAACTATAATGGATTCCCAAAATCAATATGTACCTCAATAAACCATGTTGTCTGCCATGGAATTCCTGGTAAAAGGGCTTTAAAGGATGGCGATATAATAAATATCGATATAACCGTCATTAAAGATCAGTATCATGGCGATACTTCGAAAATGTTTTTTGTTGGTGAGCCTTCCATAAAATCTAAACATATAGTGAAGGTTGCTCATGAGTGTTTATTTATCGGTATTGAGATGGTCAAACCTGGCGTGCGTTTAGGCGATATAGGTCATGCAATTCAAAACCATGCTGAGGAGAATCGCTGTTCGGTAGTGCGTGAATATTGCGGGCATGGTATTGGACGAGTTTTCCACGAAGATCCCCAGGTTTTACATTATGGAACTCCTGGAACTGGAGAAACCTTACGTGCAGGTATGACCTTTACAATTGAGCCAATGGTGAATCTCGGAAAATATCATACTAGACTTTTGCCTGATAAATGGACAGTTGTTACTAAGGATCATAGTTTATCAGCACAATGGGAACACACTCTTCTAGTCACAGACACTGGTGTAGAAATCCTTACTCTGCGTAATGAAGAACGATAATCTAGAAGTAAAATCAATCATAAAACAATTCAAGGGTGAGTTGTGTGAAGCATTTAGACAACATAAAAACATTGGCATACTCACAAATAGACTTGTAAGCTTCACCGATGAAATACTTACTCAGCTTTTCAAGAAAAATGGCTTAAAAAAAAGTGAAAAATTCTGTCTTTTAGCTCTTGGCAGTTTTGGCAGGCGCGAATTACAGCTTTACTCTGATATTGACTTACTCCTTCTCCATAACACAAATCTCACCACAATAGAGACTCAGCAGGCACAATCGTTCATTCAAGATTGTTGGGATGTTGGTCTTGAAGTTAGTCATCAACTTACTACGGTAGATGCTTGTGCAGAACTTGCCGCAAAAGATTTATCTGTTATCTCATCAATTCTTGATAGTCGTCTGGTTTGTGGTGTAGGCACTTTAATGGATGAATTAGCCTATCAAACTCATCCTCTGCATATGTGGAATAGTAATCATTATTTTTTTGCCAAGCTTAAAGAACAAGAAAGGCGTTATGCAAAATATGGCGAGTCAGCTTATATTCTTGAACCGAATGTAAAAAACGGTCCAGGCGGATTGCGCGATTTACAGATTTTAATGACCATTTCCAAGCGCCATTTTGGAATTAAAAAATTAGCTGATCTCAATAATTGCGGCTTTATTACCGATAAAGAATATGAAGAATTAATTGGTTGTCAGCATTATCTATGGCGAGTTCGTTTTGCTTTGCACATGCTTGCTGATAAACAAGAAGAGCGCCTGCTTTTTGATTATCAGGTTAAATTAGCTGCCCTCTTTAACTTTAATGACAAGCCAGAGTCCTTAGCTTTAGAGCAATTCATGAAAGCTTATTTCCGAGTCATTAAACGTTGTCGGGAATTAAATGAAATGTTATTGCAGTGGTTTTCAGAAGCAATTGTTTATCATCAAAAGCAACGTATCATCGTTTTGGATGAATTTTTTCAATTATCAAACGATTATATTGAAATAAGAAATTCTAATAAATTTGTTAAAAATCCAGAGATTTTACTTGAACTTTTTATATGGATAGCCAAGCGTCCGGATATCAAAGGAGTTTGTACCTCTACAATTCGATTGATTAGAGAACATCTTTATCTCCTTTCCAATCGTCATCATCAATATAAGAAAACTACTGCTAGTTTTATATCGCTTTTTAAAACTGAGGATCCTTACGAAGCACTTCACCATATGAATCGTTATGGAGTTTTAGGACACTATTTGGAAAGTTTTGCAGCAGTAACTGGCCAAATGCAGTATGATTTATTCCATGTTTACACCGTCGATCAACATACCTTATTTGTAATTCGTAATCTTGCCCGTTTTCTTAAAACGGAATATTCGCAGACATTTTCCTTAGCTTCCCGATTAATGCCTCAAATTCAAAATCGTGCAATTTTGTATCTTGCTGCATTATTTCATGATATAGCAAAAGGCCGAGGTGGAGATCATTCAGAATTGGGTGCTGAGGAAGCCCGGCATTTTTCTATTCAGCATCAATTGGATAAAAATGAAACTAATTTATTAGTTTGGTTAGTGCAAAACCACCTTCTTATGTCGAAAACCGCTCAGCGACAAGATATCTATGATCTTGAAACGGTAAAGCATTTTTGCACCCAACTGCCTCATCCAGACTACCTTGAATACCTTTATTTATTAACCGTTGCTGATATATGCGCAACCAACCAGAGCCTTTGGACTACTTGGAAAGATTCCTTATTAAAAGAATTATACCGAGCCTCAAAGCAACTAATGCAAAAAGAGTTAGACGAATCCGATTTGATTAAAAGCAGAAAAGAAAAAGCCTTATTTATTCTCGTCGAAAAGGGGATCTCCGCTGAGACTGTTCTCAAATTATGGTCTACTTTTAAAGATAAATATTTTCTTCATGAACCCGAGGAAGTTATAGCAAGGCATAGCCAAGCTATTATTGAATGTAAACAATTCCCCTTAGTACTAATCATGCCGCACCATAGCCAAGGTGGCACTGAAGTTTTTATCTATATGCCGCATCGAGATGAACGTTTTACAATTACTACAACAGTACTCAGCATTCATTATGCAACTATTCAGGAAGCTAATATTTTAACTTGTGATAATAACTACGATTTGGACACTTACATTATTCTGGATGAGCATAATCAAGCCCTTTTCAATAAAGAACGTACTGAATTAATAAAAAAAGCACTGGAAAAACAACTTGTGTCTAAAGGTTTTATACCTTCTGTATCTCGACGAAGAATTTCAAGAACTCAAGCACATTTTCAATTAAATCCGGAAATTAATTTCAGCGAGGATGAAGGTAATATGCAATATACTCGCTTATTTTTAATAGCTTCCGACAGATCTGGACTATTAGCCTCAATTAGTCGCGTTTTTTATAAGTTAAACATCCATTTACATAATGCAAAAGTGGCTACAGCCGGCGAATGTGCTGAAGATATGTTCCTCATCTCAACTAAAGATGGACAAGCCTTAAATAAACTTGAAAAAGAGGATTTGAAACAGGCACTGATTACGGCCTTAAAAAAATTGGGTTAAAAGGCACCTAAGCGTATATCTAAACTCCGAAATTATTTAGTGCTCATATCTATTGGGGGTTCTTCTCAAGAAGATAGGGAATTTCACAGTACACCCTTATAACCTTATGCCAGTATGAACTGTGGACGATAAATTGATTTTTATTAGCCATCAAATGGTGTATAAAATTGATGTTAATTAAGGCATATTTCAAATGAATGATGGAGTGTTTTACGTATGCCTTCATCGTCAATATAATCAAGCAAATCAAAGTCATGAAGATTTTGAAAAGTCCTATTTTGACTCGTATCCTGTCTTCTCTCCGAATTGGCTGTTATTTGCACATTATGTTAATATTAATTAATTAAAACCCTGAGAATACAAATGTACGAGAAAACAGAGGTATCCAATATTTATATTGAATATGAACAGACAAAAGAAGCTATACATGATATTGATTATTTGATTCATTTCAGCATACAAACAAACCAAGAGGCTGAAAAATTATTTTTAAGGATGAAAGAATCTTGGGGTTTACCTGTAAGAATTAAGAAAAATAGAATTATTCTAAGTACTTTTATGCAGTTTGGAATCTCATTGCAGAGAGCATCTAACATAAATGAGACTTGTCTTGCAATAGATTTCCGAGAAAGCATTCATGCACAGGAATTTTACAACCTTATTAAATCAGCAAATGCAAATTCCATTAACTCTATTAGGTTACCAAAAATAACTCTCTCAACAGGATGTAGAGTTGATTTTCCCGATTTACTTCACCCCAACTATTCTTTGGCGAATCGAAAAACAAGCGTTGATGAAACAATAAATCAGTGCTCATTTATTGCTTGGGCGCTAACCCAAAAGGACTTCCCCAATGATTTATCCCTCTTAATAGCCCTTAATTTTTTCAATGTACTCTCAAAGACAAATCATTTCTTAGAAATAACTAAGCAATTCAAATTATCTAATGAGATTTTTGAACAACCTTACAATAAAATAGACTGCACAATCCGATATAGTCTTGCTGAGTCAAAAGGTAAGAACAACAAATTTCAATTTAATATTCATTTGGTTTGTTCAAACAATGAGGAAGCTTTTCTATTGGAGCAAAATATAAAAAAGGCCAAAATAGGCACATTGGAAAATGTTGAAAGGGAAAATAAAGAGATAAAGATCCTGCCTTATTATCAAAAAACCTATGAAATTGGACCCAATAACTATGGGCACATGAGCATTCACCTGCATTCCGGAAGCTATACAATTATTGATGAAAAAACAAGGGAAATGAAGGTTGGTATAAAATTCAGAGGACCAATTGGCGCAGCATTTTTAAACTCCTTTGTTAATTTCAAGCCCCATAATGCCAATTTAAGAAAGAATACTATAGGACTGGAGACTACTGAGTCATCTCTTACTTTTCTCTCATCCCAAGATTTTGATAACGTTTTACTAAGTGAATTAAAAACCTCCGACTCATCCGATTTAAAAGCAAAAAAAACAGAATACCTTAGATTATTAACTGAACATCTTGCTGGGTTAACCCCAGAATTTAAAAATGACTTCGCTCTTTATCTATTAAACAAAACCGATCACCTCTTACAAAAAGAACGGCATTGTTTCCGTTTTTATAATTTTTCCAATCAAACCTTTTCCATGCATCAGGTTGTTAAACTCTTATTGAGCAAGGAAAACAACATAGATCAGGATAATCAATTTGATATTGGAGAACATCATTTTTCTCGTCATAGAGATATTTTTAAAAACTAAGGTCTTGTAGTTGAATGAGAAAACATCATTTTTGAGATATACAAAGTCGAGATCTTATCCTGTCCGATAGTTTTCTGCGACAGAACCATTCTCTATGAAATCAGCTCTGCTCAAATTATTTTGCAAATTACTGTGGATAAGTTTATCAATTCACAAAATTTCCATAATGAACCGGAAAACATTTTGCAATAAATTTGTATAAAAATGAGAAATTTGCCAAAGTTGTAACCCTTTAGAACAAATTTGATGAAAACCTATTTATAGAGCAAAAAAATGTGACCAAATGTAGAAATGATTTGCTATAAATTTTACCAACTTACTGTTAAATAAAAATAAGTATTAAAATCAAAAACTTGCAATAGGTTGGATTATCGAGATAATAAGACTTATATCTAAATTTTATGCTCAGACCTTCTTAATTGGATTCTAAATTATCAATTAATCGCTGCAAATACGATCGAATGATCTCTTGTTCAATTTCGGAAAAGGTTTGTAATAATAATTTATTCAGACTCACCGCACTAGACAACACAGATTTCTTACAAGAATGCCCTTTGTGAGTTAAATAAATATTAAACACTCGTCTATCTGTAATACTTTGCTTTCTCACAATCAATCCATCACGCTCCATGCGATCTAAGGTCCGAACCACCGTCGGTTGTTCAATACCGATAATTTTTTGTAACTCAGTTTGGGTCTGCCCATCTTGTTCATAAAGCGCCATTAGAAAATAAGTAAAACCATTCATAATTTCATGTGGCTTTAACAAATTATTGGCTTTTTTCTCTAATAGGCGCGCTGCTTTTTTAATCAGTGTTGATGTGTACATACATTATTCCAACTTGTATAGCTTGCTATATAATAGCAGTGCATGTTAATATAATCCACTATTGTTATTAGCTATAAAAATAAAACTGATTGAATGGTTTGTAAGTATATGATTATAAACTAATGGTCAACATCTTGATTTATCAAAATAGGTTTACTATTCACCCTGAAGGAGGGTTTTGCATGAAGCGTTTACACATTCAAACCCCGCTGATTTCATCACAATACCTAAAAAATACATTAGGAAAACAAATTTATTTCAAATTAGAGTCTCTGCAACCAACCGGTTCTTTTAAACTGCGTGGCATTGGGTATTTATGCCAGCAGAAATGTGCACAGGGAGCGATGTCTTTTGTAGCCTCATCTGGTGGTAATGCTGGAGTCGCCGTAGCATATAGTGGTCTGAAGTTAAATAAACCAACGACTGTTTTTATACCAAGTAGCAGCCCTTCTATTTATAGAGAAGCGATTAGATCCTTTGGCGCTGATGTTATTATTGCCGGTAACAATGCGGGTGAGGCACAGGTTGCAGCCATGGCTTTTGCAAAAGAGCATGATGCGGCCTATATTCATCCCTTTGATCATCCATCAATATGGAAAGGTCATTCAACTATTATCGATGAAGTAGTTGCACAAAATCCAACCCCACCCGAAGCTGTGATTGTATCCGTTGGTGGTGGAGGATTAGCTTGTGGTGTACTCGAAGGGATGCATCACCACGGTTGGAAGGATATCCCTTTCATTGCGGTTGAAACTATGGGTGCTGATGTATTCTCGCAATCAATAACAGCGAATCATCCTGTCAAGTTATCATCAATCACCAGTAAAGCAACCAGCTTAGGGGCGACCTATGTCGCTTCAAGATTGTTACAATGGACCACCGAGCATCCTATTAAAAATATCGTGGTCAGTGATATGGATGCTGAAAATGGATGCTATTCATTCGCCAAAGATCAGCGTCAACTTGTTGAGCTTGCAAGTGGCGCAGCCCTTTCGTTGGTTTATAACAATCATCCTATTGTCAAAAAATATAACTCCATTTTGGTCGTTGTATGTGGCGGAATAAACACTAGTCAGTTTACTTGAGAGGAAGGTGAATAGTGCTTATTTATTCAGCCTTTCCAGAGAATTATGAAAAATGCTTAAGAGCCTCTTAATATCAAATATAAGCTTCTTATTGTTTGCTGTTTGCATTGAGTGTTTTCGCATGAATGCTATGGCATAAAATAGCTTGTAAAAGGCAAGCCTGTTTTGGGCTGACGTATTGAGATGCAGCCCTGCTGACCAGTAATCAGTATATAAAGTATCAAACCCTTCAAGTTCAAGACATGTACTCGTCAGCGCTATCACCAATAAGGGATCGCCAAAACAAATTTCATCTACGTCCACAATACCTGTAATTTTACCTTTGTGTACTAGTACGTTTCGTTCGCTAGCATCCCATAAAAAAGGCATGGGCCGTACAATTCTAAAATTCTCTTCCATATCTTTGGATAATTTAAGCACTTGTGTAACAAGATGTGGATCAAAAATAGCCTGTTGGATTAGGTTTTCTTTACATAGTTCCAATCTTTTCGTCAAAAACCCATACCATGTTTTTTCTACAGAACTATCAACATAGCTGTGAAGAATACCAAAACCTGGACCTTCGGGTAGTCTCTCACATAGAGCTTGGATATTAATCATTTCATTAGCTAATTTTTTTTTATCCGAATTTGTAAGATGTTTGTAGACATTAATGAGATCATCGCCAGGCAAGCGCCTCATCAGTAATGCTGGATATGGGGAGTACTTAGCATCTAAATCCGATGCGATAAACTCAGCGAGAGGAACTCCCAGTGGGAGTAGTATTTTCTGCCATTCAATAGCCGCATGAAATTTATATTTGTAACAAGCCTCCGTCATGCGCAGTACGTATTCTGCGGTAGAAGTTGTAACAACATATACAAAATTTTGATCTCCAGTCGCCATGCGTTCCGCAGAAACTACGTTCTCCCCTATCATGGATTTTACGGCAGAGAAAATAATTTGTTCATTTGGTGTCGAATTAACATTCTTCATTGGATTTTCCTGCATTAACTTCCAAAACTGGCAATGATTTAAAAAAGCTCATATATAGTCACTATATATATATAATTTAAAACCAGTTTTTACATTTTTTTCTGTAAAATAAGAATCATTCGCCACGAATCTGCTTCATTTGAAAATGGAATATTAATATCCCAACTGCCCAGAACCTTTTTCAAAGTAAATATCCCTGATAACTCTATAAGGGCTTTCATCTCTTGAAATGTATATTCTCTTTGGTTGCACTTATCAATTATCTCACCAGACTCATTAGGAGTTTGATATTTCAAGTGAGCTGTTACGACTTTTGTCTGGGTAATTGGGTCATAAACATCATCCTCATCTCCCCATTGGACTGATACTTTAACATCTCCATCTAATTCTTCCCATGTAGTAGACGTTGATTTTCCTACGGAAAATACATCTCTTGGGTGTAGCGTTTCTAGCACATAAATTCCGTGTGAATTCAGATTGCTTCCAACCGTTATAAGGTGCTTAACCATATCCTCATTTGTCAAAAGATACCCTGTGCTTGCCATAAATATTGCCGCTAAATCTACTTTCTGCAAAAGTTTGAAGTCACGCATATCGGCTTGGAGATAAGTTAATTGGACATTATCTTCCAACGCTTTTTTAAGGCCATAATCAACCATTTCTTTTGAAAAATCGATCGCAGTTGACTGAATACCTCTTTTACTCATCTCGATAGTATTCCTTGCCGGACCGGCAGCTATATCAAGAAAAGAGGTGGGTAGCTTCTGATTAATCTCTTGATATACATCAAGGAGCGTTGCGTTTTCTGCTTGAATGTCCTTAAATCGAAAAGCGATATCGTAAAAAAATGCTTTGGAATAAAATTTCTCATGGTTCACAACTTTTCTCCAACAGAAGGTGTTTAATTAAAACTAAAGACGATCATTGCATAGGGATCAGGATTGTCTGGTGTTATAAGTTCTTCTGCGGTTTTAGAAACCTCATTAAACTGACCTAGTGAAACCTCACTAATTATTTTACGCCAGAATTTGACTGCTCCTGAGTTTTCAGGCATTACAGCAACTGACCATTTCCCTGGAAAGCGAGAAAAAATTTCTCTAGCAACCTGGCTTCCCATTCCTATAGATTGAAATTTAGCCAAGATGAAAAATTCGCCCATATTCCAATCAACCTTTTCAATTAATTTCAATTTATCTAACAAAACAAAGCCAGCTAACTCATTATTGACTCTCACCAGAAACGCCTGTTTTTCAGGCTCTTCAAAATAATGTTTAAAATCCATGCATTCAAAAAGTCCTGTTTCGGGGCATTCCCATCCCATGTATTGAGTTCTATCATAAACATAGAATCGAGCCATATTTTGTACAGCTGGATAATCGTTAATAGTAGCAACATGTAGAGTAGGTTTTTGAGGTATAGATTTATTCATAAGATGTCCTTTCTATGTTAGGGTTCTATGCAAAGCCGGAAATTCCCGGTCATTAAAAAATCACAATTCAATTTCAGTTGCTGTAACTTTGGTCTAACTGACGCGTTAATTTAGGAATGCATTTTCTATCAGATATTAGATAACTTTATAAAGCGATCTATATTTTCTTCTAAAAAGTTTAGCTTTCTTAGCGTCAACTGCGTTTCTTCAATACCTACGTTCTGAGCATTAACATTATATTTTGAGGACTTTAAAGAGCGACACATATTGAATTCGAGCCAGGCTAAATAACCTCCAATGAGCACATGAAAAGCATCACCCCTATCGCTTTTAATCAAACGCCCTCCAGAGTTGCGATATCCTTCAATAACGGCTGAAAAAATATTTTCCCTAAACTCTAGCTCAGTTTCCCCAGACCAACCTATAGCAACGTTTATAATTTCTGCTGTTGGATTAGCCAATCCTGCGCCTTCCCAATCAATTAAAACGGGTGAAGTATCGTCAGTCCAAAGCACATTTTTGGGATCCATGTCGGTGTGACTTATAATTAAATGGTTGTTCAACCGCTGTTTGGCTTTTTTAAAAGTATCGCTCCATACTATCAACCGAGGTAAATTAGTACTAGCAACTGTTGCCCAGGCCAATTTATCATTGAAAGCCTTATCTACAAGATCATGCCAACGTTCTGCAGAAACTGTGTAGGTCTCAGGTGTAGGCAAATCGAACGTTTTAATATTTGCTGCATGAATTGCAGCAACGATTGCACCTATTTTTTTTGCATGTGCTGGAGTGACTTGGTGATGCGCTAATGTTTTGCCTTCTAACCAAGGAAATACCATAACTACTATTCCGTCAGTTTCATATAGAGGTGTATTATTATTAATTAACGCGGTTACTGCAGGGATTTGTTTGCTCCTTAGACTTGCCGCAATTTTTTCTGATTGAATACAGATTTCATAAATATTTGGACGTTGCATAATAGCTGCGTCTAATTCTTTAATTGCAAAAGAACCGCGGTTAGTATTAATTCTCCACATACGATGTATTAAACCACCAATTACTGGAATTGGATCATTCAGCACAATGCCAAGATCAAAAGCTTCACATATTTTTAAAATTTGATTTTTTTTCACCTAATAACTCCGCTATTGTGCTGCTTAGCTCTTATGAAGAATAGCCAGTTTTCTGGTCTTTGTTGAATTATTTTAACTCAAGTACGCTATCATTAAAGACCCGATGTAATAAGTGATGGCCTCTTTGTGGACTCTACCCTATTTACAAACAAAAGTTTAACCTCAACAAAGCTACTTTCCTACTTGTAAAAACACAAAGAGGCAATGGTTGCAATTGTTTATAAAGTGGTTTAACCAAAGGGCAGGCCCTATATATTAAAAATATGCCACGTGCTGAAGTTTCTGGCGTGAAGTTTATTTTCTAAAAATTCTTTCAGAATTATTACCCGTACCAACAAGTATTGAAACTTTCTTAAAAAAATTAAAATGACATATTTCTACTGGCTTAACATAGATTTAAATTTAAAGGATTTCTTAGTTTGAAATAATTTGAAATTTAAATTCAAATTAATTTTTTTATAAACCAAAGCACTAAATCATCATCTAGTGGATAACTATTTCCTGGAATGGCTTGTTGATAATTATATGTTATGCCTTTTCCATCTGGAATATAGCCACGTTTGACGTAAAGCCTTTGAGCGTTACCATAGCCACCATCTTCGCCGGCATATAAACCAACACCAATACCTATAGTATCTGATTTAGTTGCTGCTTCTTTTTCTGCCATAGCAAGCAAGATTGAACCTAAACCTTTTTTCCGTGCATGTGGCAGTACGTTTAAATCCATAATCTCTGGGATGTTTTCCTCTCTAAAAGAGGGGTACTTAGATTGCCATTTTAGAGTGATGTAACCGGCAAACTGATCATGCGTAAATGCTACCCAAACCAATCTATCGCCAGCTGCAACCTCCTCTAAATACTCTTCAAAAACACTTTCAGGTTTATTCCAACCAATTTGGCTAAAAGCGGAAACAATAAATGGAATATCATCAAATGAGAGAAATCTATAAACTGTATAGCACTTTTCCATCACGAAATTGATGAGTTCTACACCACGAATTTGCACTATTTGTTGTTTTACAACGTTAAATCCTATTGATTCAAAAAATGGTTTTGCTGTAATGCTAACTTCTGCATACACTCTAGAAATTGATTTATCTGCGGCTTCTTTTTCTATCTCGTGTATTAGAGTACTGCCAATACCACCACCTTGAAACTCATGATGGATATAAAAGCAATCGATATGACCATTTGGTTCAAACTCGGCAAAACCAACTATTGCATTGTTTATGAAGGCAACAAATGGTTTGATTTTCTCTAATTTTTCTTGCCACCCACTATAATCTTGTACTGAAGACCACGGAGCCCATGCATCAAGCTGTTCTTTAGTGTAATCTTTAGCATTCACAGTATGTATTGTGTTGTAATAAATATGGGCAATATGTTTTGCATCCCCCTCTTGATAGCGTCGCACTTGAATCTTATTATTCATAACATAACACCTTACTTACTTGGATATCGTTTGTATCAGGGATTCTTTGCAGAAAAATACGAAATTTTCGCGCACGTTATTCTAAACCTTTATCAGTAATCCTGAAAATATTGTCAAATGGATGTAAATTGAACAATTAGAAATTCTAAGGTTTGCGCTTATGACCCCTACCCAACTTGGTAAAAGTGATGTGCAACTAAACTGTTGCAAAGCAATAAATGAGTGTGCATTTAGAGTATGCCCTAACTTGTCATTCAATAACTTATAGAAAATTGTCTAACTAGGGTCTAATTTTAAATCTCTAACTTGACACATTAACCACAATAACCATTATGACTGCAAAAGGCAAAACCATCGGCTATATTCGAGTCAGTTCAGTTGATCAAAATCCAGAACGCCAACTCGAAAGGATTGCTCTCGATAAAAAATTTATTGATCTAATTTCCGGCAAAAGCCTACAAAGACCTCAACTAACCAAACTTCTGGATTATGTTCGCGATGGTGATGAAGTAGTTGTTCATAGCATGGATAGATTAGCCTGAAACTTAGATGATTTAAGGCAGCTTGTTAAAAGCTTGAATCAACGTGATGTTACTCTGCGATTTATTAATGAAAATTTAGTTTTTAAGGGTGATGACTCACCCATGTCCAATTTACTTCTCTCGATTATGGGCGCATTTGCTGAATTTGAAAGAGCATTAATTAAGGAAAGACAACTTGAAGGCGTGGCCATTGCCAAACAAAAAGGAATATACAAAGGGAGAAAGCCTTCTTTAAATCAGGAACAAATTAACTTACTTAAACAAAAAGCCCTTGCTGGGGAACAAAAAACTAAAATTGCTACCTCTTTGGGATAAGTAGAGAAACGCTTTATAAATATTTAAGACAGGAAATTCTGATTAGTAACTCTGAGGAAAAATCGAAAATATCGGTACCCTCATTATGATGCCCTGGTTCACCGCCCTACCCTTTTTCCATTTTTTAGATTTTAAGAAAAAAGAAGGTTTTCACATTGCTCGCTTTGAAAAAGAAACTCGGTATTATGTCTTGCGTCTGTAAAAAGATTTGTTAGGTGATTGAACGATTACAGACCTCAAAGGGCGTATCAAGGTCAAAGCCGAACCTTGGTCTTTCCCGCTTTGAGTGATGCCTTTGTAGCATTTTGCAATATGGCAACACTGCGCTATCAACGAAAATATCATTGTAAAATTATCACTTGTGACAACCCTTTGTTTCTTTCCCTACTTCCATATTTAAAACTTCTTTAAACATGGACTCTGCATCTTCTTTTTCTAGGGGTTTAGTTCAGGAAGGGGTCGAACGGAAGAACCCCAAAAGGGGTCGTTCTGTTAAAATAAAAGGAAATAAAATAGCAAGTCATTAAATATTAGATAAATAAGAAATATATTTAACCATCATTTCATTCAAAGTATAAATTATAACTCATTGATAAGATTACATTGATTATGAAACGAACACTTTTGGGGGTTCTTCCGTTCGACCCCCAATAGGCAAGTGGAGCAAATTCATCTGGCAAAATAATCTGAGCACAGCTAATTCTGTTTGCTACCCAAGAACACTCTTACATTAGATAGTGAGTGAGGCTTCTTCCGAGACTAAATCTAATTCCTTTTGCGGCTGAGAACTGAAAAAACGAGCGTAGGAGGAAGCTGCTTCATTTGCTTTATTATAAGTTAAATATTCGAACTGGACATCGACTGCCTTAGCGCGCTTCTTGATGCTTTCAATTGAAGATTCAAGCCATGATATGTAGCCCTTAAAAGGCTCAGTGATTATATCAGGATCGCCAAAGTAACAGCTTAAGCTATAACCAACCAGAAATGAGCCAGGTACTGCGACAACCGCGAAAAGACACTGTAAAAAAAACCCAACAGCCTCAACGCAGGTCATAAAACTTTCTTTTAAAAAGATCTTAACTGAGCCTCTTGCCTTAAAAGTGCAGTCTATTTCTTTTGCCTTTTCAATTAAATGATTAAGTTTAGCTTGAGTAGGGTCTATCAACGAATCAATTTAAACTTCTGATAAAATTTCAGAGTTCTCTTTCTGCCATGTAAAATAGATAATTAGAGTTTCAATATTTTCACAATTTAAATGACATCTGTCTATTATGTCTGTTAATTCATGTACTTGGCTTATCACATGCGAATATTTGGATCAGTAGATAATTGTTCAGCCATCCATTCTAGATAAGGTTGGAATTGAAATCTGGTACCTTTGTTTCGCTTCTCTTGTAGGTGGCCTTTTAATAATTGTAAGGTTTTTTTGGGCTCAATCATATTTTCCTTCCGTATACATTTTGAATATTTTGTAGTTTAAACGAACAGATAATTATAGTCAATAGAGCTGCCCAACATGGCATATAGACCCGTATCTATGCAAACCCTATTTTTTGTTCACCGTACGCTAAACCCGTATTGAATAAAAATTTTTTCTCAGGGGGGTCGAACGGAAGAACCCCCAAAAGTGTTCGTTTCATAATCAATGTAATCTTATCAATGAGTTATAATTTATACTTTGAATGAAATGATGGTTATCTAATATTTAACGACTTGCTATTTTATTTCCTTCTATTTTAACTGAACGACCCCTTTTGGGGTTCTTCCGTTCGACCCCTTGAAAACCTTAACAATGCTGGTGGTTGTGAAGCTGTAGCTAATAAATGTGAAGATATCTTAATCAGCCACGGTAAGGAACATCGTATATTTTTATCAGAAATGGTTCACAAAAGACGGTCTATATTGAGGGTCGGCTGGGATTCAGACGAAAAGGACCGTTTGTTGTTCAATTACAGACCTGTGTCGCAAGAGACTTAGAAATGATTTTTCCAACTGGAACTGGGTTGTCCATATGTACATGATGTCCACCCTTTACCTCATATAAGCAAGATTCATTAATTGTCTAGAACAAATAAAGAGGTTGTTTTATACTTACCTCTTTATTAAATTACTTAAAAAAAATGATAAGGATGTCTTTAACTGAAGAAGAATAGGCAGCATCAAAAGGATTAAGACGAAATCAGAATTCATATGATTTTTATTAATGATGAAAAATATTAAAATAAAATATCTTGAAGTTACTTTTCATTTGGAATGATTGTCATACCTCTTATCAATTAGCATTTACCAAGATCCCGGCTTGGGGTCTATTAATTCTATAGGAAGGAAAAATGAGATTTTTACTTAATGTTTTGACAGAGGGCAAAGATGGTGATTGCGTTGAAATTTACGCTGATACCAATGGGCTTAAGCTACTGCGAGATAGTATTAACACTATGCTAGAACACCTTGATAATGGCTCTGTGCAAGAACACGAACATTATTTTATCGAATCGTGGGGAGGAGATGGCCTATCTAATGCTAAGGCAAAATTTGAAGACAAGAGAAAAATGAACGTGGCTGGTAGCCTAAAGATAACAGTTTGGAACTCCAAGATAGTAAGTCAATATTTTGACAATTTGCGCGAGACCTAGCAGAGTTAATTCCATATAGCGCTGGTTTATCAGTAAGCGCAAGATTTATTAATTGTCTAGAACAAATAAAGAGGTTGTTTTATACTTACCCTCTTTATTGATTAATAGAAAAAAATTATAAGGGTGTCTTTAACTGAAGAAGATCAGGCAGCATTAAAAAGATTAAGACGAAATCAGAATTCAAATGTTGTTGAGCGTGCGCATTATGTATTGTTATGTAATGAAGGTAAATCGATTCCACAGATAGCCGCTCATTTAAATCGTAATAAGCATACAATTCGTTTATGGATTAAGCGGTATGAAAAAGAGGGAATTCACGGCTTAACGAATCAAAAAAAATCGGGTCGCCCTGCTAAGAAAGCCCCGGCTATCGAATTACAACTCGAAACGCTGTTAAGTAAATCCCCTCAAGATTATGGTTACCAAGAAGCCGGTTGGCAATTAAATTTATTACGTGACTGGTTTATAAAACAAGGTATTAAGGCCTGCGATAATACGTTGGTAAAGTCTCTGAATAAATTAGGGTATGTATACAAACGTTTTGCAAAAACAATGCCTGTAGATTCGCCAGCATTGAGCGAGAAAGAAGCACGTATTACTGAAATAATTGAAGCAATAAACCAATTTCCTAAAGAGGATATTGAACTATTATTTGTTGATGAATCCCACTTTTCAAACCAGCCTTATGTGAGCCGTGGTTGGTTTAAATGCGGTGAAAAAAAACAGTAAACACCGTTAAGAGTAGGTTAAGCAAAACGATTTTTGGTGCATTAAGTATGCGAAATAGTCGATTTTATTGGAAGCAAGCGGATAGAGGGAATAGTAAAATGTTCCTACAATTTTTGCATCAGCTCCATAAAGCTTATCCAACAAAAAAATTGATGATTATTTTAGATAATGGCTCCATACACAAAAGCAAGAAAGTCCAGCTATTTGTCAAAAAACACGATTGGGTAGAACTTTTTTTCCTACCCCCTTATTCACCTGAATACAACCCCATAGAGCGTTTCTGGCATTGGTTAAAGCAAAAAGTGTATGGGTGCAAGTCGTTTACAAAAATGGATGAGCTTGTTCAGCAAGTGCGCAAGTCAATATTGTTAACGGCAATGTAAAAATGACCCACTAGCTGCAACTGAAAAATGATCCACTGTTGACTAAAGTTGGAAGAAGGCCCCAAAGCTGGAAACCGATATGTTAGGAGAAGAAACAGTGGTAGA
>JACCVV010000082.1 GCA_013697955.1 Tatlockia sp.
ATCGATGAGATAGGTATTTTCAGCAAATTCCTCGGATTTAAGCGTTAACCACTCAATAAATGTAATCATTTCTCTAATCTCTAAATTGAAAAGAGTAGAAAAATTATCATAAGGAGAATTAAAAAATCATCCGTATAATCACGGATGATTACGCGAAAATTGAACCAATAATTGAGCTCGTGTCTTAATGCCTAATTTCCGTTTTGCATTGTTAATATGGGTTTCCACCGTTCTCGGCGAAAGATCTAATTTTTTTGCTGTTTGTTTGTCAGTATATCCTTCAGAAAGTAGCAATAGTATATCGCGTTCCCTTGAGGTTAAAGTTTGAGCAATGGGGGATTTTGGTAATTCCAAACTAAAGCCAATCAAACCGATCAGATTTAGGCCCTTATCAAATAAAGGGGTTTTCTTGCTAACTATATCTACAATCGATCCATCATGACGCAATATTCGCTCATAAGCACTTAGACTCTGACCACTTTCAAACAACAATCCATCATTCGCTCTAAGTTCATCAGCGTAATGATGCCAAGCAAAATGATAATCTTTTTTGTTATAGACTTCAGCAAGCGATCCTAATCCGGCTGATTTACTAATAAAAAAACGATTTGCCCAGAGATAGCTGCCTTGTAAGTTTTTTATAAAAACGGCCAGATTTAAGTCTTGATAAGCATAGACAGCTAATGATTCCAAACACAAATTCTGCTGAACCATAACACTTACCTTTCTCAGATCTTCATCAAAGGGGTCGATGATAACACAATCGTAAAGTTAGCAAAGATCGAAAGCCCTTGGAAAAAAACCAAATTTCTATTAGCACTTGTGATGCTTAAGTATTGATTAACAACAAATCGAAAGCCAGGGTCAAATCAACCGTAACGTGTTTTAATTTAAAATATAAACACGTTACGGTTGATTTTTCTGCTTTGCCAGCTTATTATCTAAACTTAAACACAACTGAAGAGCCAGCGAAATTCTGGTGAAACCTCTAAGGTCTTGTGAATAGCCATCATCATTCCCCAATCTTATGGCAGAGCGATTTAGTCGGGAACCTTAGTTAATCACTAACCATCTACCAAGATGGAACTTCATTAAAACATTTCGTTTTAAACTGTTTGATATCATTCACGGATTTAATTTGTCTGTGAAATCCTGTTATAGCGACTGTTCTTTAAAAATCAGGTGAAATCAACCATCACGAAGTTTTGTGGTGATTAGCATGTTCAATGCTGGAAGCGTCCAGTATTGGGCATTTCTTCGGTTTTTTTTTAAGGAGAAATGCCGATGCGTATTCAGTGTGATTCGTTGAAATATGCTAGACTGTTGGGGAAGAAAGGTGTTAAATCAGGGGCAGCAGAAGGTTTTATGTCTACGCTGACTCAGATTGAAATCTTTAATCTCTACTCTAAGCATGAGGTCAATAGCATGTTAAGTGAATCCGTTGAAAAAGTGTTTGCCAAGCAAGATGAGAAACTTGTAAAACAAGATTTGAAGCTAGCTGAGCAAAAACGCGAGTTTGATGTACGTATGCAGGATTTTGCGAAATATCACGATCAACAACTACGTGATAATAAAAGTGAATTACTTGCATCACGGCGATGGATGATAGGTACTGTGATAACCGTTGGTTTATCGTTAGCCGCTTATTTATCCGCTTTGCTTCATTTCAATCACTAAAATCTGTTAATCCAATTGTTAACCCATCAGGGAAAAATCTTCCCTAATGGGGTGGTTTTTTCCTGTTCTTAGGAGAAAAACCCATGCAAACAATTCCCTCTGTTATTCCAAGAAAAGAATGCCTATTTTTTGACTTAGCTTGCTGCATCAATGAACTCCATTTATTGCGTAACGATTTGTCCACGCAGGACAGGAATGAAATTGAGCAAGCATACAAAAAACTCAGTTATTTCATCGAGGATAAACAACTTCAACCAACTGTTTAAGCCTTGTTAAACCAGTTAATACCTTCCGCACAACAGGAAAACAGCTGCCTGTGCGGATGTTTTCCTGTTGTGCTTTTTAATTTCATAAAACAGGAGAAAATAATGACTGCAACCTTAAACAGAACTCAACTGATAGGCAACATCGGTGCTGAACCGAAGTTAATCACTACTAAAGAAGGGAAAGTCCTAGTTACTGCATCACTTGCCACCAACGAAGCGGTTAAACGTTTTGATAAATGGGAGAATACAGTAATGTGGCATCAGCTAATCTTTTTTGGTTCGATAAGCAAAGTAACAGCCCATTTGCATAAAGGCAGCCAGGTTTATATCGAAGGAAAACTTCGCTCTAACACCTGGATTGATGCAAAAGGAGCAACACGCCAAACTACCTCTATTGTAGTGAGCAATGTGCAATTACTTGGTCAATCAAAACAAAAAAGTGAAGAGCTAGACGAAGCTGATTCATTAAACGCAGAAACGCACCTTGCGCAAATGCGGGAAATGCTTGAAACCAGTTCTGACGAAATACCCTTCTGAAAACAATAAAAATCCCTGCGGGAGCTAATTCTCCCGCCAGGGAGTCAGCTCTCCGTAATTAAGGAGAACAAAATGGATACACCAAAAATCTATGTTGCATGCCTTGCTTCTTATAACAATGGCATACTTTACGGTAAATGGATTGATGTAGTTCAAAGCGCTGACATTCATGATGAAATTCATAAAATGTTGGCAGAAAGTCCAATAGAGGCTACGGAAGAATTCGCAATCCACGATTATGAAGGCTTTGCTGGCCTAAGGCTTGATGAATACGACAGCATTGAAACCGTTGTCGAACTCGCTGCCTTCATTGGCGAACATGGTGAATTAGGCGCTGGGCTACTCAGCGAATATTCAATCGAGGAAGCCGAAAGACTTTTGGAAGAGAGCTATCATGGAGCTTATGATAACGAGGTTGATTTCGCCTTCTCGATTTTTGAAGATTGTTACCATAACGCTATACCGGGAAATTTACTGATCTATTTCGATTATGTTGCTTTTACGCATGATCTTTTTATCAATGATTATTTTTCGGTGGATGTTGATGGTCAAACGCATATTTTTTCTAACTATTAAGCCCCTTTAGGGGCTTTTCTTTAATATAGAGGATTGCTCTACAATTCTGTGGAGAGGATTCTCAACTATATGAAAGAAAACTCTTTTCTCCCTAAGTTTTCATTCGAATAACTTTATGCTATAAGATGTTTAGCTTAAGGTAATTTTAAAGTTTAACTAACTTGGGTAAAACATGATAAAAAAATTTATGCCAACTTTTGTAATCGCCACTTTATGAATAATGCTACACTCAAATGTACTGGCAGAAGAACCTCATATTGTGCCAACTAATGATTGCCCGGAAGGCCAGGCTTGTTGCCCTATAGAAATGTATTGCTCATATAAAAAGGGGTGTGGAGATTCAGATCAATGGATGGTTAGCGCTCATCGTCTTTCACCTTTTGAAGGAGTTCGGCAATTTAATATATCTCGTATTGCTGCATTTTCTTACATAGATGAAAAATCCTATTTTTTACATTGTGAATACGAAGGCATTACATTAATAGATTCCTCTTTTAAGCTAACTGGGAGTTGGAATTATTCGGGTTTCAGAGATACTCAGGCAGAGTGTAGTACCAATAATCCGTTAGATTGTACAGGTATAAAAAAACTAAACATTAAATCTGAACTTAAAATGCTTACCCCTATTCAAATTAAGGCTTTATTTTCTAATTATATTTATTAGCTTAAATGAAATAGTGTCGATAAAAATAATTTTGGCATGAAAGCATTATTTGGTAAGTACCGAAACCACATTCCTGTGATTCCATCGCCTACCCATTAATGCGAAACGAAACAATCAGCAAGCGTAGTTACTATTTTTTTTGAGTTATATAGATCTTGTATAAATATAATAATCTTTTGATAGCAAAATAGCAGAAACAACCCGCTCTATTGCTCCTCAGACTATGACTAGGGATTGAATATGATACATTTTTTATCACAATCACTTCTTAAGATTTTTGCTGTTCTAAAATTTTTTGGGAAATGGCTTCAAAAAATAATTTTTTTTAAACACTACCAAATTTCACATCGACATTATTTAAAGAGAAAATATAAAAATAATTGGCAAAAATTAACAGATTATATTTCGTATATGCTTATTCTCGAAGATGATTATTGCAATGATACCTTCCCAATTTCAAAGTTATATTTAAAACCCAGTAAGTTTAATACAAACGATATATTAGAAGTTAATTTGTCATTTATTGCAATAAGTGGAGAAGTTCATTATGTACAGAATATAACGCATTATTTCGATTCAGATAATATTGTTAACGGCAATGTAAAAATGACCCACTAGCTGCAACTGAAAAATGATCCACTGTTGACTAAAGTTGGAAGAAGGCCCCAAAGCTGGAAACCGATATGTTAGGAGAAGAAACAGTGGTAGA
>JACCVV010000055.1 GCA_013697955.1 Tatlockia sp.
CGGTTTGAAATTGACTGAAATCAAAATTAGCTAAATCTATTTCTTTATTATTCATGCTACAGCTCTCCTATTTGTAAAAATTATAACAATTCTTAAAGAGCTGACACACTTATTTGAACACTACCTACCCATTTTAATAATTCGGCTAATTACCAATTCTGAAAAAGAAGGGTTTAGGCGCTTGGTTTTTAGCACACGCTCTGTATCGACTTGTTGCATCCCGCCATTAAATTCATTGAGGGTGTTATTGGCTTTATAGGTGATGTCGAATAAATCTTTTTTAAGAATTTCATACTCTTGAATTTTTCTTTGCGCATCAATTTGTGATTTGAGGTCGTTTATTTCCTTATCCGTCACTTCTAGTGCAGATCCCATGGTTAACCTCGGAGTAATTTTTCCTTTTGAACCAGTAGAGCACCGATTAAAGTAGCTCTTGATAACGTTCCAAGACCTGCATTATCGATGTCAGCCCCTAACCGAACTAAATTTCTAAATCGTACAGCTTTCCAATCATCACCCAGTATTGTTTTTAGATAGTACAAGTGTTGTTCCCTTTTTTTGTTCCGTTCAAGATAAGACTTTCCTATGGCATAAATTTGGTGCTCTCTACTAATATCCAAATCTATAAATAATTTGAGATCCTCTAATAATTTATTAAATGAAGGCGAATCCATATAGCCCTTTTCGTTAAATACTAACCCACTATATTCAGCATACAAGCCATTAAAGAATTTCTTTCGAGACTCGATTTTTCTGGATTTAATTTTTTCAATGTGTAAGCGAGTCACTAATTTATTTTTTGTTCGAATTAGTTTTTTTTAATAGCGTTTGTTTCAGTAGCTTTGTTTAGAGTAGAGGAATATTTTTCTCTGATTAAAGAAAATTCCTTTTCAATGATTTCATCATCCAATTCTAATAATTTAAACTTTTTTGCAAGTTTATTAATTTTTTCAGCGCGTTGATTTTCAATCGCATTAATTTTTGATTGTATTTTTTTAATCTGGTCGACAAGCACTTGCTTTTTGTCATTGACCGCAGAGGCTTTATTATCCACTGAAAACACCTAGTTGTTATTTTCATTGAGTTTAAATCTGGAATCAGGTCTTGTCAATCAAAAAACAAGAGCGAAGCGTAACTGATAATCATAGATGCGCACTTATGCATTGCTTCGCAACGCAGGTTCGTTATGGTATATTGTCCAAAATGAAAAAACACATGAATGAACCAAAAACAATAAGAAAAAACAGCCAATGGCCATATACCACTACCACCGAGAAATAGGAACACGTACTAACGGCAAAAATGCTGTTTTTGCGGCTGCCTATATTCGTGGCCAAAAGCGAACCTGTGACAAAACAGGGGAGACAAAAGACTTTAGTGATAAGACTGATGTTGTTTATAAAAATGTATTTTTACCGGAAGATTCCCCGCTATGGGCAAATGCTCTAAAGAGTCAGGTGGCACTTGATAGTGAGGGCAAAAAACACATCGATGCCGATGGCACTTTGTTTTCCACATACGCCTGGAATCAAATCGAGTTTATCGAAAAGCGTGTTGACTCCCAGTTGTATTTTCATGATGACATAGCTATTCCCAATGCACTAAACCTTGAGCAAGCCATCGAATTAGTTGAAGATTTTGTACAATCGACTCTTGCGATAAACGGGGTGTTTTGCGATGTAGCCATTCATTGGGATGAGGGCAATCACCATGTCCATGTGCTAATGCCCCTTCGCACCTTAACGGAAGAAGGGTTTAGTAAAAAGCTGCGCTTTAAAAAGTCGGATTTAACCCAAGAGGTCAAGCGGGTTAGAAGCGATTGGGCGTGCTTTGCCAATCGAAAACTACAAACCTTAGGCCTTGATGAGCGCATTGACCACCGCAGCAATAAAGACCGTGGTATTGAATTATTACCCTCGGTTAAAGTGGGAAAGTTCGGCCATTTTGCCGACCACGCAATTGCTATTCGCAAGGCCGATGAGAACGCGGCTATTCGTCAAATTAACTCCGATGCGATTAAAGCCAATCCTGATGTGCTGGGTTTAAAAATTCGTCAAGAGCGCGCTTCTTTTGATTCGCTATTAGTTGGCAATGAAATAAATCGTCATGTCATTCTTGAGTCAATGAACGCTATTGACCCACCTGCTGACAAGATAAAACTCGTTGATCCCATCCTGGATGGCTTATTAAAATCAATCCAAAAGGAAGAGGGCATTTTCAATGCGCGCCAGTTAAAAGCCTCCGTATTAAGCGAGGTTAATTCAGCCGATGAATTTGATAGAATTTATAACCAAATCATAGCGCATGAGTCCATTTATTCCTTAGGGCTTGGTGAAGACGGGCGAGAACATTTTGTAGGAAAACATGCCTTTGATTTAGAAAAAGAGTTATTGCAAGCCACCCATGAGCTTGCGTCTCGCAATCAATTTAATCTATCAAAACGCCTAGTTACCCAAGTCAGTAAGGAGTTTGGTTTAAATGGCGCCCAGACTCGCGCCCTCTTGCATCTAACTCGTACCAACGATGTCGCAATTGTGTGTGGGTATGCAGGAACAGGCAAGACCTACCTGTTAAAAGCGGCCAAGGTGGTTTGGGAGAAATCTGGATTTCAAGTCGTGGGTCTTGCTACTTCCGGTAAAGCGGCCTCAGGCCTTCAATCAGAAACGGGCATTGCATCCAACACCATTTATGGCTTTTTAGACTCGGTTAAAAAACAAAAAATCACCATAGATAATAAGACCATTGTGGTAATGGATGAAATGGGAATGACCTCCCTTGACGACATGCACGCGCTCGCCGCAATTGTGCTTAAATCTGGCGCTAAATTCACAGGGGTAGGTGATATTGAGCAAACCCAACCGGTAGGCCGTGGCGCGCCACAACGGGCGATGGTGGATGCCATTGGTACGGTTTATTTAGATGACATTATCCGGCAAAAGGTTGCCTGGCAAAAAGAGGCGACTACGCTTTTTGAAACCAATCAAACGGCTGCCGGTTTTGATTTGTATGAAGCGAATAATTGCGTGCATTTGCATGAAACTAATTCAGACGCCCTGATTAAGGCGGTCAATGACTGGCATGGGCAATTAAGTAGCCAGCCTGACATTACCCTAAAAGATGTGACCCTGGCCGCCTTTAAAAACGAAACCGTGGAGGCGCTCAATCTACGGGCGCGACATACGCTCGTAGTGCAGGGGGTAATACAACAAGGCCAGCCCATTAACTTAAGAGAAGGCATGCTTGAGATAGCGGTTGGTGAGCGCTTGCTATTGACTAAAAATGACAGCAAGGCAGGGGTTAGAAACGGTGATTTTGCCACGGTGCGTCATATTTCGGACGATGCAAAGACCCTAACCCTTGAATTAGATAACAACAAAACCGTTGTTTTGAATGTCGCCAACTATGGGCATTTTAAATACGGCTATGCTGCAACCGTTCACAAGTTACAAGGCCACACCACCAACCATCTTGTTGGCTTAATTGATGGCGAGGGCTGGGACAGGCATAAATTCTTAGTCGCTGCTACCAGACATAAAGTAAGTTTAAGCATTCATGCTGGCAAAGAGACCTTTGTTGATTTAGCCCATTTAAAATCGGTGGTGAGTCGGCATGGATTAAACGATATCTTGACTGATTTTCCGGTCGCTTTTGCCGAACGTCGTGGGTTTGATGTGAAGGCCGCAGCCAGTCGCTCCACTCAATTGATTCAAAAGGGCAAGCTTAAGATTTTCGATGCTCTTGGCTATCTCTTTAACCATCAAGCAGCAACGGAGCTTGGCCAATCTGCTTATGATTTGGAACGGGCAGAAATTATGGCTCGTAGAAAAGAGGCGGTGATTGTTGCTGAGTTTTGTGACAACCGGGTAGAGGTGGCAACTCACTTAGAGACGATGCAGAGCCTGGACGATGACGATGCAAAACGGCTTGGCCTTCAACGTGCTGTGTATGCTTTACAGTATCGTAACGGGGAACTTGCAGCCATTATTAAGGCTCACCCCTTAAAATATGCCTTAGCCCTTGAGCGAAACCGCTTAAGCGAGCGAAAAATAGAATCTTCCTTTGCATTTTATGAGCGCCATCACAGGGTTTTAGCATTAGTAGGCGCACACCAAGCCAATCACACCATGAATCCCGCTGATGCCTTTACTTTAATTGACCAAATAAAACCCCATTATGGCGCGATTTGCCATGCCTTGCCTGATAAAGATAAACGCAACCAGTTTATGAAGGACGTGGGCTTTCAGGCAGACCGTTTCAGGAGAGACACAGCGCTCGTCCTTTTTGGATTGGAACAGCGACCCCTTATCAATGCCGTGGCTCAGTATAAGGCGCTTGATTATGAAGTGGGTTCTCGATTGCTGGGCATTAAAGAGGCGTCTGATTTGGGTAAAAAGGATTTGCAAAGGCTAAGTGCCAGCCGTGACAAGCTGGCCTTTGAATTATTCACCAATCCAAACGCTGAAACAATGATTGCCCATTTTGCTCTGTCGCTTGAGCGCCTGCAAATGCATGCCGAAAAATATAAAGACAAATTGTTTGTTAAAGCCTTTGCCGAAATGCCAGACAGTACGCGGGACTTGGGCAACTTAGTCAAACAAGCAGCGGCTTATCGCATAAAAGCAGAGCCTAAGCGTTATGGGATTTATATTGATGACTGCCTTAAAGGCGGCTGGAAGAGCATTAATATTGAAAATTGGTTGTACCAGAAACGCTCTGAGGTAGCCCATTCTTCTCGTGAATTTAAAGATAGTCTTGCAAAGGTGAAAGCCTATAAGGCTGCGGCAAGCCTGGCCTATAAGCAATGGCAAAAGGCGATTGCAAAAGCTAAGACCAATTCCCCCCACAAAAACAAGGGGTATAAACAAGCGCAGGGATTAAGTTTCAAACGTGCGGTATTAGCCCATGAACTCATGGGCAACATACATCAGCATGTGGCAGCCTTGTCGCTTGAAAAAGTGGATACGGTCAAGTTGTATCAGCAATCCTTGCAAGTGACCTACCTTAATCGCTATCGCAATGAAACCCGCGAACCCTTTAAAAACCGCATGGCAGCCCATATCAATGACAACCTTAAAGACTATGGGGCAGGGCTTGCGGTCTTTGGCTTATACCAGGAGGTCAAAGAACGCGCCACTCATTTTGCCTACTTGCAACGCATTAAAAATGCCCCGGTGCAAGAAATGAAAACGCTTATTCGCCTGGCTCTGGATTATCAAAATAAAAAAGTGGAAGCCGGTATTGTCTGGGGGCAAGTTAAATCATTAAAGCAACTTAAAATTGACAGCCGAGGGCTTGCCTTGCAAGCCAAACAATTACTGATTCAGCGCAATGCCTCAGCTCACAAGCTGATGGCTGAATGCATCTCTCAAACGTGGCTCACCAAGGACATTACCGGTTTAAATCTTGATGTGGCTAAATTGGAGCGTGAAGCACACCAATATGAGGTGCATTCTACAATTATGAGCTATTTAGCTACCTCTAAGCCGCATCGTGGAGAGCTTGCGAAAGCGCTACTGGAAAACAAGGCGGGTTATCACCAGTTGTTTGATAACAACCTGTCTTTTGACACCCTGAAAAAAGAAGCCAGGTTATTTGAGCAAACACGCCTTGCAGCGCCATCACCAACCACCGCAACCGCGCTTGTAGGGGAAAAACCCCGTCAGGTGCAGTGGGATCCTGAGCGCATTACTCAAGCCCTGATGAACAATCCCATTGAAACCTATACCGCACTTTTAGGCGAGCCTAAAGAGCGCTCCGCTAATCACCTGCGATACAGTGGCGGCTTAATCGTTTCAACTAAAGGTAGTGATTCTGGTAAATGGTATTCCTTTACCGAAGAGGTAGGCGGCACGCCGCTTCAAGCCATGCAAAAGTATCTTAATCTTTCTTTCCCTGAGGCATTAGCACAGGGTGCGGCTCTTGCGGGACTTTCAAATTATGAAGCCCAATTGTCATCCTCACCTAAAGCGCCACTACCCCTGGCGCCTAACTCTTTAGACAAGGCAGAAGAGCGAAAACGCAGCAATGGCATAACCTCTGCCCTTAGTATCTGGGAAGGTGGCATTGAGGCTGGCAATAGTATCGCAGAGCGTTATTTCATAGAGCATCGAGGGCTTGACAGCATTGAGGGCATGGCAATACGTTACTGGCCAAAAGGCGCTGTGTGGGTTGATTTTGATGGAGAAGGCCAGCGCCTTGTGAGGCCTAACAAAATTCCAGCAGCGCTCATCGCAGCTCGAAACGAGAAAGGCCAAGTGGTGAGCGTGCAGCGCATTTATTTAGATGAAAAAACCGCTGGCAAAAACACCTTTTTAAAAGAGGCCAAGCTTACCAAGGGTAGTAATAAGGGCGCTCCTGGGGTAATGCAGACAGGCGTAGCTGGTGGCGTGCTCTACATTGCCGAAGGTCCTGAAACAGCCGCGTCTATTGCAAGCCTGGATAGGCAAGCAACAGTGCTTGTATCTTTTAGCGTCAGTAACCTCGCTACAATGGCAGAGGTTATCAAAGGGTATGCGCCTAAAGGGGTGTTTATTGCCGCTGATAATGACGGGGAGGCGTCAGCGGCCTTTAAGACCACCGCAAAAGCCTGTGAAACGTTACGAAACAAGGGAATTGATGCGCGCTTAGTGATGCCTGATGCGCTACCTAATCGATTAAAAACCGATTGGAATGATATTTTGGTAGCCCATGGAAAAGAGGCATTAGGGCACCAATTTCAAGCCCGACTCACCGCTGCCCAGCTTCCTTATGAAAAGGGTTTACCTGTCGTGGGCACCGCGGTCGAACAGTTCTTTAAAACAGACAAGTCGACCCTTTCCTGTGATGACATACGCTTTTTAACCGAGGTGCCGTTTAAGGGGCAAGCCGTTCCTGCTTTGCTGGTGCCGCGCAGGAACGCCCAAGGCTTGTTATGTGGGGAAACGGTCTTTGCCTTATCAACTGATTACCAAACCATTCTAGGTGAGGGGCGTAGTCATGCCGCTCGTGAAGGATTTTATATGGCGCAACGCGGGGAGGGTGAGGTACTTATCCTTGCCGATACGCTGCTTGATGCCAAACTATTGGCGCATCGCCAGCCTAAGGCCACAGTGGTTCTTGCACGAACTGAGGAACATGACATGCTTAAAGCTTGGTTAAGTGCGCAGGATTTAAAGCCTAATAAAGTCATTATCTTAAGTAAAACCCATGACCTAGACACCAAAATGCGCATTGCAGCGTCTTGTAATTCCTTTCATGCTGAGGGTGCAAGCTTAAGCTTGATGAATGCAGACGATGGCCAGGTCACAAGCCTTGACCCCATTGCCCTTGAAAAAGCACGCTTGAAAATGAATTTTGAGAAATTAATAAGCCAAAAACCGGCAGAACTAGAAGACTCAAACCAACAAACGCCTCAAGAGCGCTTTGACGCTTTGAAAAAAGAATACCCCTTGCTTAAGCAATACGAGCGAGATTGTAAAGAGCGAAAACATGCGCAAGGCTACTTCCGAGAACAAATGGATAAAAAGCTACATGCTTTAGCCAAAGAAATAGCTAAAGATAAAAAACTGATTGGCATTTTGCAGCGTGATTTACCGCAAGTGGCTCAAGATATTAAAAAGCGGGTGGAGCGGTCGCTAAATAGAGGGGTTCGCCGTTAATCGTTGGCTCATCTCATTGTGAGTTTACAGGGATGGAAGTCTGCACGCACCCCTATTAAAACATTTTTTTATCCACTATAATTCATATTATCTACGCATTTTTTACAACAGGAAATACACATGAGCACTAGAATTACGTTAGTTGTTTCAGATGAGCTTAATGAGGCGTTAGCCTCTGTGGCAAAAGATACCTCAAGCACTAAAAGTGATGTCTTAAGAAAATCGATTGCGCTTCTTCAAATGGCTGTGAATGAAAAGAAGGCTGGTAATCACTTGGGCGTCTTTGATAAAAAGCAGAAAATTGTAAAAGAAATAGTGGGGTTCTAAGTGACGTCAGATAACAATTCATTCCCAAAAGCAACGTTGGATGCTTTTGCTGAGAAGGGAAATCTCCGTATAAAGATTGAAAGTATTCACGATGAGCACGAAGATGATGCCCTACTTAGGCGCTTTAAGGATAAATGGCTTTTTCTGGTCACTCTTTTTCTTATCATTGCGGCATTCACGGGGCTTGTTTTTTTTATTGCTCTTCGTCCAAACTCACCGCAAATAGGTATTGCTATGAGTAGCGGCATGGGGTTGGTAATGGCACTGGCAGGATATTATGTTCGCGGGAAAAATACTTAATAAATAGTCGTGATCTGAGTAGGGGGGCAGTTGGAACGCTTTGATTGCTCTACTCGCCTCTGATTGGACTGGTGATTGGAGCTACGATTGCCATTTTTTGTATGCTCATTAAATGCTCTTCTGGAAATAACAAAGGCTGGCCGACGCTTCATAATTTCTTTGCCACTGCCAAGATCAAAGTCAAGCCAAGTCAAGCCAAGCCAAGCCAAGCCAAGCCAAGCCAAACCAAGCCAACCCAAACCAAACAATATCACCCTGCTCTGGTACGTAGGCCATTAAATCCTTACCAATCGCAGATTCATCAAGCCATTTACTATCTTCCTCTGTGTCGTAGTTTTTCTTTGGGAGTGCCAGCTAACAATTCCTCTAAAGTTTATTTTTCAACTACAGGGTTTAAAACAATTTTACAATCCACAATCGATAAACCCATCATTCTATTAAAGGTTGGTGTTGTTAGGATCTTGATTCTTTACTATTGTGAAATGTAGCTATATAATGAGCAACCTGAAATTCATTTGCACATTATTAATCATGAGAAACTTAATTTATCTTTTTTTAATTGATCCCTCCAAACTTATTATTTACAACAAAAACTATGCTGATTATGAAAAGGAAGAGCCAGGATATAGTTTGAACCTATTAAAAGCTTATAAAAAAGCTTGGAATACTCCAATAAATCGAAAAATAAATCATGAATTATTAAGGTCTATCCATAAAGAGGTATTAGGGCATGATCTAAAAAGAGAAGCGGGGCAGTATAAAAATAGCTCCAATTTTTTTGAACTCCTAGCAAATTTAGATGGCAGCGGAAAAATGAATAGAGCCAGGCCAAATACCTCCCTTAAAGGATTGTCTGAGTTTATTGAAACTTGGATGGGTGATACCGGATCCAAAATTCATGAACTTAAATTTAGATTTTTATCTAAATCTATCGAGTATCTTGTTCAACACTCCTTTGTATTAACTAGAAGTAAGGGAAAATTAGTAATAAGTTCACTTCATGAAGATGATGATCTCAGAGAATTTATGTTAGGTGAAAATAAAATTGAAGATTATTGCCCAGATCAAGATTTTACTCGTATAAAATCAGCGATGGAAAAAACAATTAATCCTTACACTAGGGAAGATATTAATAATCAAAGAATAGTTATATGTACGGTTGATTCAATGCCTGATAATTTAATTAACCCCTATAATTTGTCTGAGAAAAATATTGAGCTTTTAGACAATATTTTTGATAGTTATAATACTGCTATTATTCACGCTGAGACTCCAGAAGAGAAACTCAAAATTATTGTAAAACACGTACAACGTATTTCTCAGCTTCATTCATTTTTAGATGGTAATATCAGAACATGCTATATATTATTAAATAGGTTATTAAAAGAAGAGGGGCTTTCGCTGACTTTATTACTTGATCCGAATAGGTTTGATTGTTTTTCTGTAGAAGAATTAGTAAATTTTGTAAAAGAAGGCCAAATATACTTGCAAGATGTTTTCTCAGAAAAGATACCTTCTTTTAATTCCGATTTTTTTATAGCTGCATTCATAAAAGAAAACCCTTCCAAGAATATTCAATCTCTCTTAATTCACGAAAATGGAACTGTTGAATTTGAGTTTTTCCTAAATATTTTGTTACAGGAAAAAAATCGATTTAATTTAGCCAAAAAATATAGTTTAAATGATTACACACTAACCGCTCTCGAGCGCGGCTTACGCAATGCTGCGGCAAATAATAAGGTCGATGATATCAAATCAATCCTCGCACTCAGCCAACTAAATATTGATGCTCAAGATAGTAATCCAACCAGTAAAAAGACAGCCCTCCATTTAGCTACTGAACGTGAAAATACCGATGTTATCTGCTATTTGTTGGAGAAGGGTGCTAACCCTAAAATTGCTGTGGCAAATGGCTTAACTGCTCTTGAAGTGGCAAACAAAAACCCCAAAATTTCTGCATTATTTGATATCAGGAATGGAACAGAAGACCATTCCAATGAGGATGCCACTTTATATGGTTCAAAATTAATTTGATAAGGTCTACTTGCCTGAACCAAACCCTTAACGCCTGTTTCTCGACAAAAAAGTCAGACGTTTTATCATTGAGGCTATTTATATATATAGCCTCCGCCCTTCAACCACCTAACATGAGAGGCTTCTAAAGCGATTTACCAGAGGCTCTTCTTCATTATCAGAAGACGTGTAATCTTCCCCCGAACTTTCATCTTCTCCACCATAGATCTCTATACATAATTTATGCAAGTATTCTCTGCTGGGAATAATGCCTTCCTCATCGTGTTCAAGTTCAAAAACAAAGGCAGATTCAGGTTTATAACAGTCACTAAACAATTCTGACACCAGTTCAAATTTACCTAATGTTTTAATCAAGTTATCAGAACTCATAATTTTTTGGCCAGAAAAAATACCATAGTCAGCATCCGCATCAAATACATCACGCATTTGTAAAT
>JACCVV010000057.1 GCA_013697955.1 Tatlockia sp.
AAATACAAAAAACAAGCACTGTTCGAGTAAGGCCAAAACAAAAAATTACCTTAAAGCGCCATCTTAATGGAAAAATAACCTTATGGTCTAAGGGACAAAAAATTCCCTATTGTTTTACTGAACGTCCGATAAAGGAGGAGAAAAAAGCAGCCCAACCCTGCAGCGCTGAAAAACGAAGTCAAAACGCACGGGAAAGCAAGAAAAAATCACAGGGCCAGTTTAATCCAGGGTGGCTAAAGCAAACGAAAGAGAATTTGCTAGCAACTACTTAATAGTAAGCAGCAAGTTCAAGGCATGTGGATAGGTGGACGAGTCCTCCGGACCAGCCTGCGCCCTGCGGGACGCGTGCACAAACTATGGACAACTCAAAAAAACAGAGTTGACCACAGTTTGCACACACTCGCAGGCTTCTCGCCCACATACCCACAAGCCCAATAACAATTTATTATTTTTTTTACAAAAAGGGACATTTTTAAATTGGAGATAAAGGGGACATTTTAATTTTGGTTTGACACATTTTATAGCCGCTGTTGCACTTCGCGGTTGAAAGGGCGTATACTATTCCGTTCAGTACGGTCCTAGAAAGCGGACTCCATTAAAATGAATCAGGTGGGAGGGCGAATCAGCCACCCATACCTCAGTTTCCCATGCGATCTCACTTAAATATTTTCCCATGATTGACCGATTTGGGAAAGCAGTGACAAATACAAGGCCCGCGAGGGACTTAGAAAATAATTTGGCTAGTTCGGTGTGGCGTTTTCCATCAACTGGACCATGACTGGTGACAGATTCCACCAAAAGTAACCAGTTTTTTTTTACGAAGTGGAGTACTACGTCAGGCATTTTACCATGTGTATCAATTTCAACACCCAACCCAGCTAATGATGGTGCATCGAAGTAACCCCATTTGTCACCAGTATCTCCTGCGTAAATCAGCACACTATCTGGAGCGAAGCGGGGGGCAAATTTTTCTACTATATCCCGAATCAACTCACTATGTGCTCCAGGGCTTAGTGTAATTTCCATACCAGGTAACACCTGAATTGGGATGAGGTTATGATTGCGTTCCATGGCATATTTTGCCGCTAATGTTTGATTTAAAGATAGGTAAGTTGTTAAATTTACATGCCATTCATTTGTTCCAAAACTACGAAGTAACAACAACATAGCAGGCGATACCTGATAAACAGCCTTTGGGCTATTTACTGGACGAATAGGGTTGTCAGGATTATATACAGCAATCCCAGCATCCACGAATTGGTGCATTGTTTGGCGTCGAAATGTTTCTCTAGAATTTGGAGCATATTCTTTACCATAGTGAACTCTCGACCAATCCATTATAGGTGTTATACCAAGTAGCGGGTTTTCGACTTGTGACCAAGATTTACTTGGGATAAGGTTTAATAGCGCTAATAGTGTCAAAGCAGATCTTTCATTATGCTGTGCACGCGGTAAACCAAGTGCAATGATAATCTGAAGTGCCTCTTCAACATGTTTTTTATATTCATCGTTATGCAATTAGTATTCTCAGCTGTCCATCAATTAATTCTTGAGTAAGCTCATGACAGTGCATAGCCCACTCCCCTAATGCAATTAGTTTTTCACGACAAGGGTATTTCAACATCTTAAGGTCTGTTGCATTTACTTGGGTATGCCCACTGAAAAGACGAAAATTTCTATCAACTTCTGTCGTATTGAGATATGCAGCCAAACCATGAGCAAATGCCTCAGGCAATCCATGTTTGTTCTCATGATATACATTGAGATGATTCTCTATACCAATCATTTCAGCATTGCCAAAAGTAGATGGCTGGGCAACACAGGCAACAATTCGTCGTTTTTCCTCCTTAGATGAAAAACGACGAACAACACAATAAAAGCCATTTGGATAAAGCCATTTTTCCGTTTCAGCATTACGCAGAATAGCATTTGGTTTCTTTATTCCTGGTTTAGGCCATTCAACCTTTTTTCCAGAAAAATGCACAGGGTATAACAAGGGAACAGTATCGGATTCAGGCATATCACGAAGATGATTTCTCAGCCGAAAATCTACAACTGGCCCTGTTGAAATTTTTATACCCAGATCTTCTAGCGTATAATTAATTGATGTTGAGCCCTCTATGTTATTAGGTTTTTGTGAAGTCGGTACATGTATGAAATGTTCTAAATTATCTGAAAATACAATTCTATTGAATGGAAATGTATGCTTCACTAAATCATCAAACGTATCATCAGTTGAGGTAGTAACCTTTACATCCCCTTGCTGACCACCACGTTCAAGTAACAAAATAATGTTTTCCTGCAATACATTATCATCCCTAAAAGCTTTCTTGCGCGAGTCAAATAAGTGCATGTGTCGTATGGCAACTCGCTCAAGTAAAAAATCACGAAAAGGCCGATAATATGGTCCATTGCAGAAACTCCGAGGAATAATTGCAACAATTTGCCCACCTTCAGCAGCTAACTCCACTGCTAAGGCAACAAATGCCGAGTAAAGATTTACAGTCTCAATTCCGATAGTTCGTAAAGTTAGGCGATGCTCTGAATGACTATTTATTTTCTTGTAAGGTGGATTCAATATGGCATGTGTAAAGTCTCTTTGGCCATTTTTACATAGCATCGCAGCATGTTTAATGAAGTCATCCATGAAGATGTTTGTTTGAACAGCCAAACTATCATTATAGGACGACAAAATTTGTATGAGATGAGCACGTAATACTGAATCCACCTCGTATGCACATACCTCTATGTTAGAAAAACTAAATCCTCCTGTTGCCCATCGATCAAGGAATGCGCATGACAATGCGCCGACGCCTGCACCAGCATCCAAAAGTTTACATTTTTTTATGGTACTTTCTGGGAAAATACTCGCCATGAATCGAGCTATACTAAAAGGTGTCATATACTGACCAAGTTCTGCTTTATGCTTCTGACTTATTGATGGAGCTACATTACGACGAACCTTATCTGCACGTTTCAATAATTGGAGCATAATTAATCCTCTAACAGAAGTGATGACTCAAAAACATAATTTAAAAATTAACTAATAGGTGATCGCTTTGAATAACGAATGATAGCTCAAAAAAAACGTCACAACACGAAGATTTGTTTATTAAAAAAGAAAACTCCACTATGACTTAGGAATAAGGTGTTAAAGTTTTATAATGCCGAATAATTGGTGCTGCGGACTTTAATTCCGATTCGATTGAGAAATAAGATCCTGTTGAGCTATTTATATTTGTTGCTAATAATTGAAACTCCCCAATCTTTTGTCCTTGTTTTAAATAACGAACTGCAATATCACCGTTTGGCAATTCGACAATACAATTCTGGTTCACAGCTTTAACTATATCACTATTAACCATTTTTATCCCCGCAACATAATCGTCGAGCATAAATTGAGGAGCCAAAGCATCATCCTGAATTTGAGTATAAATGGCATCCCGGTAAAAGCTTTGAAAGAGCAAAATTTCTTTAAGTATTAATGTTTGAACATTTAAATCATTAAGATTCGTGTCTCTGGGGAGAATATAAGGCTCTTGTCCCTTTCCATATAAAAGCCAATTTAAAGAGCAGATGACATTTTCTTTAGCTACTCGCTTAATAACTCGTTCGGCACCATCAACAGGCAAGCCACCGAAACGAGCTAACTCCCATCCTTTATAAGTATTAAAATTAATTTCATCTGAATCACAGATCTGCTTTCGATTTATGTTAGCAAGGTTACGAATCTTGCGAAGCCTCTCTGCCCTGGCTTCAGCTGAAGCCAATTCATCAGAAACAATAACTTTTTTAATGTATTTTTTATCGACCATATATTTTCAAAAAGACAGGATATCAAAAGGTTATCGATGCTGAATGATATAAGTTTACAACAATCAGAAAAAAATACTACGTTTCGGATAAAAATAATTTGACAGAAGTAAAAATACTGATATTATACGCATTAATTATATTATACACTTCGTTTCGTATTAAATATTATTTTGAGTGCAATGGATAACTAAAAATTTTGTTAAGGATAGAAAAATGAAATATGTATTAAACAATATTAATCACAACGATCTTCATACTAAGGTAAGTTGTAATAAATCATTTGATGAGACTAGAAACATAGATTTTCTAATCCAAGCCTATGACCCTTGTCCAAAAGAATTACTCATTAATTTAACATTAAATGTGCCCCACGCTTCGCAATTACAAGTTGTTCACGCTTCTAATTCAATTGCTAAATCTATGAAACTTCATTGGAGATAAACTATGTCTGAAACAAAAATTTTTGAAGCACCAGGGCTTGGAATTTGGGAGCTTGATAATTCACATTTTTCAAGGCCAATGAGTTTGTTCAGCGAGGAATTGTTTACCAATAGTTTGGTACAGGGATTAAAAGAGGGAACAGATCGCTATGGTCTCGCACTGAGTCATTTAAGTTATGCTATGGTCAACGGATTTTTTTATAAAAAAGCAGTTCTCTGCGGGGTTTCAGATGATCACTTTGGAGCGCTTCCAGATAATTTATTTTCCAGAAGTGAAATTATCAGCAGATTGGAAAGAGGAAAAAAGGCCCTCGAATCAAAACTTTGGCGTGAAGATTTAAAAAGATGGGATAATGAAGTAAAGCCTGATTCAATCGCTAGAAATAAAAGAATCCAAGCTATTTCACCTAAAAATTTATCCGACCAATTATTAATTCAACATCTGATTGACTGCCGAAAAAATGCTTTGGAGATGATGTATCGTCATCATGTATTTACGATACCAGCTATTTTGCCAATAGGGCTGTATATAAGTATGGTGCGAGAGTGGACAGGACTAGAGTCATCGGAATCATTATATTTGCTCAAGGGATCAACCCCTGTTTCTAAGGGTGCTGCTGATAATGAATTAGATAGTCTTGTAAATTGTTTAAAACGGGAAAACTTTGCGCCAGAAGAATTTGTTGGTAAATCCTCTACGGAGATTTTGGAAGCTATAAGGTCGAGAGCTGGTTCTGTCACAAATAATGCATTGAATGAATACCTTAATTTCGTAGGGTTTAGGTTAATCACAGGTTACGATATTACAGATAAGTTTGGCTTTGATATGCTAGATGTTGTTATCAGCAACATTTGGAACAAATTTAATCTGTTAAATATTGATGATAACGAAGAATTATTAAATGAAAAAATTGAATCGGTTCGCGACCAAGTGCCGGATAAATATAAATTAGAATTTAATTCTCTACTCAATGAAGCAAGAATGGTCAACAGGTTAAGAGATGAGCGTGGAGTCTATAATGATGTGCTGGGGACTGGTCTTGCAAGACGTGTTGTTTTGGAGGTAGGTCTTAGACTTGAAACGCAGGGATTTATATCCGACCCAGAGTTAATTTTACATGCATCTTATAATGAAATGCTTTTATTACTCGAAAGAAAATCTGGGTCATTAGACAGTGATCTGATCAATCGGGCCAGATGGTTTAACGCCAATACTGTGGATGATGCTCCGTTAATACTGGGGGGTGAGTCTGCAGCACCGAAACCACCGCTTACAATGTTTCCAGAAATTTCCAGACCAGGAATGATCGCATTATTTACAGCGATTAATGAAATTTATGACGAGCATGAAAGTATCTCCAAGGAAAATGAAATTATATCAGGTGTTCCTGTCAGCTCAGGAAGTTATGAGGGAACAGCAAGAATAATCTGCAGTCTGGAAGATTTCGGTAATTTAACCCAGGGCGATATCCTTGTAACAAAAAATACAACTGCTGCATTTAATATTATTCTTCCCCTGCTGGGTGCAATTGTTACTGATAGAGGTGGCCAGTTGTCACACGCTGCGATTGTGTCGAGAGAATATGGTATCCCCGCTGTGGTTAGCACAGGCAGTGCAACAAAAATTATAAAAGATGGCATGAGAATAAAAGTTGATGGTTCAGCTGGAACTGTGGAAATTTTATCATGAGTTTACTCGTCGATTTAAAAGATGCAGTTGAAGAGCAGTATTTTGGCGGAAAGGCGGCAAGCTTGGCAAAGGGAATGGAATTCTCCCTGCCAATTCCTGATGGGTTCGTTCTTCATACTGAATTTGTCATTAAAATTCAGGAAAAGGATGCCGCTGCAATCAGTCTGCTTGAGTCTGCCTTCAAAAAACTGGATGCCACAGTTGTTGTGCGCTCATCGGCAGTTGGCGAGGATTCAAAAAAAGCAAGTTTTGCCGGGCAATATCTCAGTGTTCTGAATATTAAAACTTTTGCTCAGCTCACCGAGGCTGTCAATAGAGTGGCCGAATCTGTGTCAACAAAGTCTGTGTCAATCTATAAAGAGAAAATGGGCATTTCAGAAAAACCACAGATGGCCATTATAGTACAGAAAATTATTGATGCAGAAATGGCCGGGGTGATGTTTTCAAAGAACCCTCTCACAAAAATCAAGGAGTTTGTAATTGAATCTGCATGGGGCGTTGGAGAAACCGTCGTTGATGGGTTGGTTATTCCTGATGTATTTAAATTGAACGCCGATGGCCAGCTTTTGGAAGCTACAGTTGGAATAAAGGATATAACCATTAAGTTATGTGAGGCTGGTGGAACACAAGAAATTGAAGTTGACAGTGAGAAATCAACTGAGCAGACATTAAATCATGATGAGTTGCAGGAATTATATCGTCTTGGGGTTTCCTGTGAACTTATATATGGGGAAGGCTTGGATATTGAGTGGGGTTTTCATGACGGCAAAATCTATCTTCTGCAATGCCGTTCCATGACAACATAAATTTATTAAACCGACATAAATATTTATAATTCAGGAGAATCGAGTATGAAATCTAATCTCACAAAAGTGAATAATACTCTTGTTCACCAGGCATGCGAAGAGGATGTACTAATCTGTAATGGTTACATTGGGTTGCCATCGAGCATTAATAAAGCGCTGTTTAATGAGACATTATATGAAAAACTAAATGACAACGAGCAAGAGGCTTTTAATTTATTATATAAAAGTGGACTTTCCACAGTTGATGCAGAAGAGTTTCATCAAAAAAATTATTTACTTAAATCCATTTATTATGAAATACCAAAAAATATCCTACAAAACTGTAGCAATGAAATAAATAACGTTCTGAATGAAAACTATGTTGTGATTGATGACAAATACGTCATAAATACCGACAGTATTGATGAGAACAGTGAAAAAATTCTTCTAAAATTTATGAACCGGCCTGATCTTATTGTCAGTGAATCCCAACGCGCGATGTTGTCCAATTTTTTTAAAATTAACAGCGTTATTCTTGGGAAAAAAATATACTACGCGACTATGTTTAATGATGCCAATCATCCGCACTATTATAAAAAAGAGCACGAACATGTTCCAGGCATGATGATAATTGAAGCTGTAAGGCAGGCATTTTATGCTTATGTCTATACATTCAATAAATGCAAACGGGGTGATGTATCAATCTCTATTACAAAATTAGACAGTAATTTTTACCGGTATATTCAATCAAATTATCCGTTAAAAATAATGGTGGAAGATATGTCATCTGCAAATGATGACCGTGATTTAAAACTTAAAGCCAAGCTGTTTCAAAGGAATCTACTTGTCGCCGAAGTATTTTACAGCGGAACCATCATTAATCTTAATACGTTTAAACGTATGAGGCAAATGGGGCTGGATGAGAAAGAATATATTTTTTACCCCATGAAAGACACATACACTTCTCTTATATTGATCAATGAAAATGCACCCATTACCTATATTGCCAAAGTAAATGAAGTTTCAATGACTGGGATGCGTTTATCTTTTCCTGGCGATACAATCCTTGAAACAGGGCAAAAATTTAACTTTATACTTGACATAAAAAACAACAACAAAGTAATTTCATCATGTCAAATCGATTCCCATTTTGAATCGTCGGATGAAGTGGAAGTGGACGTAAAATTTGTTAATTTTTCGAAAAAAAGCGCAATGGAGATGTCTGATTATATAAAGAATTACACTTATATAAATGACAGGGAATTAATAATCTGATGACATATTCTCCTTTAAATAGCATGGGTACTGCAAACTTATCTGTAAAAGGATATGAAAAATACCCCAATATTTTCACTCCTTTAACGGTCAACAATATCGTTATCCCAAACAGAATTTATTTCCCACCATTTGGAATTGATGACGCAAATGATGATGGCACAATGTCTGACTCACTTGAAGATTTTTATATGGGTATTGCCCAAAGCGGTTGTGGATTGATTATTCTTGGTAATTGTTCTGTTTCTCCTGACTCGATATTAAGTCCCCGGGGTCTGAAGATGCATAAGAAATCCCATGCTGAGGGGATTAAGAATATTATTAGTAAAATGGAAGATAACGGCACGATTCTGGGAATCCAACTGCAGCATTATGGTATGCAGGCAACAACTGCTTATTCAAAAAAAGATTTATTAAGCCCTAGTGGAGTTGGCTGCAAATATTATGGAAGCAAGGATCCACATTATAGAGCAAGGGAAATGACTCCAGACGATATTGAAGATGTAAAGAATCAGTTTATCAATGCCGCTCTATTAAGTGCTGATGCAGGGATAAAGTTCATACAATTACAGGCCTCCAATGGATATTTGTTGCATAGTTTTATGTCTCCTCGTACCAACAAAAGGAAGGATAAGTATGGCGGCTCTCATGAAAATCGCATCAGATTATTGACTGAAATAATTCAGGGAATCAAGACCAGCTTAAAAGATGATGTCATTCTTTCTGTAACCATTGGTGGAGATGATTATCTTGGTAGTGAAGGGATCAGACCGGAAGACTATCAACTGTTCATGCCATTTTTAAAAAAAACAGGACTAGATATATTGACTGTTTCAATCTGTATTGCTGAAACATTCAAGTATTTAATGGATAGAACGACAACAACCCAAAAAATTCTGCATTCTGCTGTGAGGACAATCAAAGGCTATGCAGGCTCTGATCTCCCGATTGGCTTCTCAGGATTCAATCATGTGTTTGAATCGGCAGAAGAATTAATACGAAACAATACAACAGACCTCGTTGGGATGGGTCGATCCCTATTCGCAGACAATGATCTGTTAATAAAATCTGTTGATGGGCGGAAAAATGATATCAATGGATGTCTATGGGATGGAAACTGTTTTAAAGATAAATCAAATCCTTTGCTTGATAAAGTTTATTGCTGTGTAAACGCAAAGTATAAAAGACCAGAATCAATCAAATATAATTCTTTGGATTAAAGGAAGTAATATGAACCGTTTTAAAGATAAGGTGGTATTGATCACGGGTGGAACACACGGAATGGGATTAGCAACAGCCATTAGATTTGCTAAAGAAGGCGCAATTATTTGTATTTCTGGCCGTGACCAGCACAAAGGTGACACTGCCTTAAAAGCCATAAAAGAAATAACATCTGATTCCTGTTATATACGTTGTGATATTTCCAGCAGCACTGATGTGAAAAAGATGGTGCAGGGATGTGTTAAAAATTTTGGTGGACTGGATATTGCATTTAATAATGCCGGGGTTACTTCAGAGTATGCGCTCGTATCAGAGTCAGACGATGATCACTGGGAAAATGTAATCAAAATCAATACGTGCGGTACATTTTACTGTATGAAATATGAGTTGAAGGAAATGCTTAAAATTAATGGTGGTGTCATTATTAATAATGCTTCCTGTGTTGGTGTAACACCGATTGCCAGACAATCGGCCTATGTGGCAAGTAAACATGCCGTGATTGGTCTTACGAAAAGTGCAGCCTTGGATTATGCCGAAGAAAATCCCTTAAAAGCACATGTACGTATTAATGCAGTTGCTCCTGGTCCTATATTGGGGGGAATGAATAGCCCCGAAAAGCATGATGAAAACTCGGACCATCAAAAAAAGAAACGCGCCTTTACAGCCATGAACCGGTTTGGAATGCAGGATGAAGTTGCCTCAACCGTATTATGGTTGGCCTCATCTGAGGCATCCTATATTACAGGGGCTGTAATACCTATTGATGGTGGCATGAGTGCTGGAAAATGGCGCTAGGGGTTCAATTGTGAAAACAGCACTTATTACAGGTGTCAGCTCTGGGATTGGTTATGCACTGGCCAGAGAGTTATTGGATAATGATTTCACTGTTTACGGCATCAGCCGTCGTACGCCAAAGGAATTATTTAAATATAATAAATTTCATCATCTATGTGCGGATCTTAGTGATCTTGAAAATGTACCAAACAAACTGCATCAATTTTTAATTACAGATTCAGACATTAGTAAATTTAATTATGTATTCCTCAATGCTGGAGAGTTCAACAGGCGTATTTCACTAATTTGTGATTCACCTGTCCATGAATATGATTATCTAATGCATCTAAATGTATGGAGTTACAAGATTGTGCTTGATGTTTTATTAAGAGCTAACCAGTTGATTGAAATCGTTATTTTTTCATCATCAATTGCTGGTTTGAGAGCCAGAAAAGGAATGGGTGCTTATGCAATAACAAAATCAGCACTTAATATGATGGCTAAACTGTACGCATTGGATTATCCGGATATATTTTTTTCCGTCCTGGGTTTGTGTAATGTTGATACATTTTTATCCGACAATATTTTACATTTACCACTGATGGGTGAATTCCCGGAGATGGAAAAATTAAGAGAAAGAGCAAAAAATCCAGGCTATCTTGTCTCTCCATCTCAAAGAGCAGAGCAAATATTAAAGCTGCTTGAACTTAATCTACGTGAAAAATCAACGAGCGGCGACTTCGTTGAAATAAGACAGTTATTGGAAACAGAACAGAGGAATTTATAAATGAACGTTTTTATATTGTTGGCACATCCCGAAAGTAATAGTTTTAATGGGGCGTTATATAATGAAGCAATCAATAAATTTGAAGAAACCGGATCAATTGTAAGTAAAACTGATCTTTATCGCTCCAATTTTCATCCGTTGTCAGACAGAAGTAACTTTACCACCTGTTTTGATCCTAACTACTTGAAGCTGCAATTGGAGGAAATTCATGCAACAGGCAACAATGGATTTAATGAAGATATTGATAATGAGATGGCTAAGATTGAAGCATGTGACCTTATGATCTGGCAGTTTCCTTTATGGTGGTTCAGTGTACCTGCTATCTTAAAGGGATGGGTGGACCGAGTATTTGCAATGGGACGTATTTATGATCATGAACATGTGTTTGAAAATGGTAAATTAAAAGGCAAAAAGGTGATGTTGTCTCTTACCGTTGGTGGGGATGAATTTATGTATGAAAAAAATGGATTTCTTGGTGACATTAACAGCATTTTACGCCCCATCCACCGTGGAATTTTGCAATTTGTGGGGTTTGATGTTTTGGAGCCACATATTTCTTATGCTCCTGTTCGAATGTCAAATGATGAGCGGGCAAAAGTCCTGAAAAAATTTGCAAATCGGATTCAAGATATTCAGTTGGAAAAACCGATCGTTGTAGGTAATTTTTAAAAAATTTTTCAGTTATATTTTATAATTAAGTATCGGACTGTGGTGAAATTTAAATGAAGGTTAAAAAGTGTGATTTTCCAGACGATAGCAGAATTTTTAAAGAGTCTATTGCAGCAGATTTTAATGACTCCTTTTCTGTAAACACTATTAAAAATGAATTGAATCCTTTGCACATATATCTGCTTATGGTCAATAACACCCCTTTTTGGATAAATTCATTGTTATTAATAAGAAATAAAATAGTTAAATTACTGGGACTGAAGGATGTAGGCCAATTGGGTGAGGTGGATTACATCAACCATACGAATACTGGTGAATTGACTGACGCCAAGCTTGACATCTTTTCTATAGAGTCTTTCTGTGAAAATGAGATGGTTTTGAAATTAAATGATAAGCATCTGAATATTAAGATGTCAATATTGAAGCGTATACATAATGATGAAATCGAAGTGATAGTTTCAACCATTGTTAATTTTAACAATAAGCTGGGAAATATTTATATGTTTATTATTTCACCGTTTCATCGGCGGGTTATCATGCGGTTAATGAACAACATTCTCAAGAAAAATATTCGTACTGGTTCATCTGATAACGTTAATATTACCCTAAGGGACTGCTCCGAGCCTACTAATTCTGCCGAGCTTAATTGCTTGAACGATAATCCAGAAAAAAAATCTGATTTTATTTATCCAAACTATAAATCAACCATCACACCACCATAAAAGTAGATATCAGATAAAATCGTAATACCGCTAAAAATGGATGGATATATGTCTCAAAAATTTAAAAAAAAGATGCTTATTTTAATTATAATTTTAACTTGCCTATCATTTGTCATTTATTATATCTATAACCAATTTTATTTATCAACAGACAATGGATATGTTGGTTCAAATGTCGCACAGATTTCCAGCCGACTCACAGGGCAAATTAAACATCTTTATGTTGTCGAAAACCAAAAGGTGGAATCAGGACAAATTTTATTTGAATTAGACCCTGATACTTTTCAGACTGAATGTGATCAGGCAAAGGCTACACTGGCAGTCAATGAAGTCAATTTAAAACTTACTGAAGCATCTTTGCTTCGTTTTAATATATTACTTAAAAAAAGAGTTGTCTCGGTTAATGCAGCTGATAATGCAGAGGCTGCCTATCAGACAGCTGTTGCCAAGGTCGCATTGGCAACCCTTAACCTTGCACAAAAAAAATTAAACTTACAATATACCAAAATCAAAGCACCTGAAAGTGGTTGGGTGACACGGGTAACTCTTAGAGTAGGGGATGTAATTACCTCTGGCCAGTCACTTTTTGCTTTGGTGGGTGATGGCGAGTTTTGGGTGGATGCCAATTTTAAGGAAACTGAATTGCAAGATATTCATGTTGGTCAACCTGCCGTTATTAAGGTGGATATGTATCCTAATAAAATATTCAATGGAGTTGTTGAAAGCGTAAGCCATGGAAGCGGCTCTGCTTTTTCCTTGTTGCCACCTGAGAATGCAACAGGAAACTGGGTTAAAGTTACTCAGCGTGTCCCTGTGCGAATACGGATTATCAATCCAGATATAAAATATCCTCTTCGAGTCGGGACATCAGCGAATGTTACTCTTTCTGCTTATAAGAGGAAACTATAACTTGGCCAATTCAGCTGTTCTGCGTGTCCTGATTGTCACAGCAGTTATGTCAGCCACCTTGATGCAGGTGCTTGACATAACAATCGTTAATGTAGCTCTTCCGCACATGCAAGGCGCGCTCGGTGCTACGACGGATCAAATTACATGGGTTTTAACAAGTTATCTTGTAGCCTGTGCAATTTTGATGCCCTTGACGGGTTATTTTACGGATAGATTTGGCAGAAAAAAATATTTATTAATCTGTATCGGCGGTTTTGTTGTTACATCTGCATTGTGTGGCGCTTCTGAAAACATTACAGAAATTGTCATATTTCGCCTATTGCAGGGGGTTTTTGGGGCAGCTTTGGTTCCTTTGTCACAAGCGATAATGTGTGATGCTTTTCCGAAGGAAGATCGGGGGATGGCCATGGCTCTTTGGGGAATGGGTGTAATGGTAGGTCCCGTATTGGGCCCAACGCTGGGTGGCTATCTGACGGATATGGTATCCTGGCGCTGGAATTTTTATATTAATATTCCTATAGGTATAATATCTTTTTTGCTTTCAATGCAGGTTGTCCCAGATACCCCTAGGAAATCTCGACGTTTGGACTGGACGGGGTTTTTGTTAATCGCAATTTCAATTGGTGGCACTCAATATTTTTTGGATCGTGGGAATTTGGAAGATTGGCTTAATTCAAAAACCATTTTGATCGCCATTTTTATAAGTTTCATCACGTTTATTGGTTTTCTGTTGTATGCAGTATCCACCAAAAAACATACCGTCTTTAATATTGCAATTTTTAAAGATACTAATTTTACAGTATCCAGCCTTTTATTGGCCATATTTGGATCAAGCCTTTATGGTTCAATGGTTATTGCCCCCATTATGTTAGAACATCTTTTCCATTACCCAGCATTAACAGCGGGACTTGTTTTGGCACCTCGGGGACTCGCGGGTATGTTCAGTATGTTTGCTGCGGGAAAAATGATGCGCTATATTGATTCCCGCTGGCTGATTATCAGTGGAATTTTTTTCAATATTATAAGTGTTCTTATTGGTACTAACTATAATCTGTATTTATCGCCCGGTTGGATTATATGGCCATTTGTATTGCAAGGGATGGGGATTGGACTGGTAATGGTACCACTCTCAACTCTTGCATTTTCAACATTGCCTCAAAGTAATCATGCTGAAGCAGCGGGACTGTTTAGTTTGATGCGAACACTTGGAAATTCTCTAGGTATTTCCATGGCTATTTCTCTTTTTTCCAGGGGTTCGCAAACCGCATGGAATCAACTCGGTGGATGGATCACTCCATACCATTTCCCTGTTTCACGATACCTTCATTCTTTAAATTTATCAGTTCAAGACCCTTTAGCCATTAGGGCGCTAGCTGAGGAATTAAAAAGACAGTCACAAATGATTTCCTTCTTAAAAGTTTATGAATTTATTGCTATCAGCCTTTTGATAATGATTCCTATGGTATTATTACTTAAAAAAAAGGGAAAGAATTAATCAGGGGCGAGTTGGCTTATTTTTCAAAAAAAAAATTATTCATAGGAAAATTTTCTATTAATAATATTTTATCTCTCATCAATCTCCACAACCATACGATATCGCGCCTGATTTGATCTTACTTTTTCAATAGCAGCGTTCACTTCGCTTAAAGGAACCACTTCCACTTGAGCCTCAATGCCATGCAAGCCAGCAAAAGATAACATCTCTCTCATTCTTTGACGATTACCTATGTAGCTGCCACTGACTGATTTCCCACCATCAATCAAAGTAACCGGAGCGATGTTAATCGGGCTTGGTGGAACCCCTACGAAACA
>JACCVV010000020.1 GCA_013697955.1 Tatlockia sp.
GTGACAGTTATCGATTAAAAGATAAAACCAAAGCGGGTATTATCAAAACTAAACAACAAGGGGTGGATCAGTTTTAGACTGCAGTTTCATACTAAAAGTGGATCACTTTTCAATTGCCGTTGACATATAAGAAGCAGCTATTGGCCGCGTACATTCTATTAAAGTGAGTTCTTGAGTCTCATAAACTTTTGTAATATTGCTTTCATTAGAGTTGTATAAATTATCTTCATCTAAACTTGTGGGATTATTACTTAGAGAGGTGAGAGTTTTGTCAATTTTTAAGTAGTCGTCTGTCGGAATAAAAGTGAATTCTAAATTCCAAGTCTCAAAAAATTGAAAAATTACTTCATAAATAAATTTTAAAGGCTCGACTAGTAAGGTATTTAAACTATTTAGAATAATCTCAGTAGTAAAATAAAGAAGAAAACCAATTAAGAAACCAGCAGTTCCTATTATATATAATGGCGATAAAAGCCAATGAAGCCAACTCGGAAGAGTTGTTTTTTCTATTTTAGATTTTAAATTCAAGGCTACAATAAAGAATCGAATTAGTTGCACGAAGTAAAGAAAAGGATTGATACGATTCAATCCCCAGGAATGATCATTTACTCCTTTCAAAATTTTTGAAAGATTATACACACCGTTAAAAAAAAGTATTGCAAAAAAAGGTCGTATAAAAATGAATAATGGGCTTACAAAAGCAAAAGGTCTTCCTAAAGCGATAGTCACTCCTTTGGATCCTTTTACCTTTAACTCTATTTTTATTATCACTGATAATAAGTTGTCTCTTGCTAAGAATGCATCTGTGCCAGGAATAAAAGAAAGTAAAAATCCTAATCCAAAGTAGCATCTAATTTGTTTTTTATAAATGGCTTTAGCAGCATCTGCTAGTGTAATAATGCTCCTCACTTCCGGCTCTAACACATTTGTATATATTGAGAAAAAATATTTTAAAGTGTTTATCTTTGAATTAATGAATAAAAAACTGAAAAAATTATTTAGAGTTGTCATTGATTAGTACCAATAAATTGTTAATAAATGGAACACCTTGTTATAGCTTTCAAAAGAACGAGACCATGGAATCCTTTGTATTTTTTTCATCATTATTTAAATTTTAATAAACAATGATTTAGTATTAATTATGTAGTAATTCCTAATAAAGATAGGATTATTGATTGGGCCAGGCCCAATATTTTTTTGAAGAACTTGGTAAATCGCTTGATGCAAATTTGTTAAAGATTTTAATCACTATCTGTTCTATCTGCCACTGAGCCCTTTCCAGCAATTTTAAAAGTGAAACCTGTGATAGTTATGCCTAGACACTTTACCTTTACCTCTAAAAGTTATCTTCAGCAGCTGGGGCTTCTGGAGATAGAGGTTGTTTCTTATATTGGTATGCCAGTTTGCTATATACTTTTACAATTAATTGGATTAGATGAAGAGATTTGATTTAAATAAAGTTCTAAATCACCAAATTTGTCTAAGCCTAAATTAGCGATATTATTGCCAAACCAAAGGTAATATTCTTTGGTAGGTTCATCTGATTTATCTTGAATTTCTATCATTTTAGTTTTAAAAAATTTTTTTAAGCTTAAATCTGATGTTTTATTACAAGATTCTAGAAATAACTTGTAATTGGGATCAATATTTATTTTCTTACCTTTAACCTCTTCAATCTCTTTAGCAAAAAAATTTGCAGTTGTACTCGGCATACTTATTCCACTGATCGTTACTCTTTTTTCATGGCTCATAAAAAAAACCTTAATAATTTAAATACAATTAATTTCTTATAACTTTATCGTTCCAATTTCTTTCTTTTTAACAAGCTCATAGGTTAAATCCCCATTTAGCTGTGCAAGTTTTTGGATAATCTGGTTACTTATATCCAATGGGATCTGATTATTTTTTGTAAAAAATAAAAAGGGTAGATATTTTTTTACTAAATCATAATTTACTAAAAACCTTCTGACTTCATTTAAGATTTTACTGACAAGGTGGCCTGGCTGATTACTAATTGTTCCCATCGCTTGAGCAACTTTTACATATCCGCCCTCTCCAATTGATTTTTCTCCACCTATCAAAGGTTTCACCAAATCATATTGTCCTTGATTAAGCTTTAAACTTTATCCAAAATACTTAAGTTTAATTGTTCAAGGGATCTTTTGGCTGCTTTAAGTACATGATACATGGAATCTGATTTTGGTCCTTCTGCTACTGTAATTTTTTGCCATGGTAAAGTTTCTAAAAAAACTCTTGCTCAATTACTGTCACAACGAATAGTGCTAAATTATCAACTTTACCTTTTGGCTTTGGACCTGTCTCAAATTTTAATGCGTAAATTAAATCTTGAATATTATTTATTAACCAGTCACGAACCAGTTTTTCACTATGTTTTAACATTGGTTCGCTTTCTTTTTTGGATTGCATGATACTTCCTAATTAGAATATTGGTTGTTTTTTAAAAATAATGAAGTTCATGACCTCAATTTTGAAATTATTTAAAAATTTAAAGCATTGTATCTTTTCATCTTATTTTTTAATAACCGTATAAAATACGGATTTTGCGCATTGCTCTTCTGGATTAAAACTTATGTAAAACTCTATTTTTAAAGGGCGTAAAAACACATACTTGAGTTTTTAGAACAAAAAGCCCATTTGTTGGTGTGCTAACTGATGCTCATTAAACGGCTGAGAGGAATTGGTAATGAGTGGCTTTGTTTTGGTTTTAAGTCTGGAGATTATTTTGTTTGCTGGCTTTTCAGTATTATCCAAAAACGGAAGAAGACAGAGAAGAAGAGGCTCATCACAAGCGATGCTTTTGAGGTGATATTTTCGTTGATAGCGTAATTTGCCATTTCAGGGTTAAGCGCAAGCCTCAGAAATTTCTGATTGTTTTGTTTTTATCCATTCCAATGTTTATATTCTAGCTATTATCATAAGATTAAATGTGCTAGAAGAATCGTGATCAATGAAGTCGATTAGTGGAAATACTTAATAAAATCCTGAAAATATTGTCAAATGGATGAAAAATTGAACAATACGAAATTTCTGAGGTTTGCGCTTAGAACCTCTTAAAGGCTTATTGCTTTGGTCTAGCAATTCCTAATTTTGAACTCTTTTGTATAAATATTTCTGACCATTTCTACTCCTCGTTGGCAAGTTTATATCTCTTAAACAAGGTGTACGGCTAATCGAGGAAGGATCAACCTTCATAAAAACCGTATTTTATACGGATAGTCCATTTCTAATTTTACACTTATAATCCAACGACGCTTTTAGTTCGATATTTATTCTGAATGAGCAAAATTTCAGTTCAAAAGCGTTTTGAGGTTTTATGAGGTAAAGATATTCAGTGACGAGCTACGGAATCTGGCAGCCAACGCATACGATAATAATGGAAATACTATGCTTGAAATTGTCTGTGAATATGGCCAATGGGTTGAAATTGTCCAACAGCTTATCGACCTAAGCGCAAACTTAAATATTAAGACCGTGATATGGGTAAATCAGGGATTCATTGGGCGATAGGGAATAACTATCGTGTAAATATAAAGACTCCATTGGAGCAGCAGTCCTAAAATGTTTACTTAATAATGGGGTAAACACAGCTAACTTGCTATAGAAACAAACTACCCCTTGAATATGCACGACAAAAAAATATGACAGCATCTGTAAATATCATGCATCTTATATTTCAGCAGTTACATTCGGTCTATTAAGACCGCAACTTTAACAAGAGATGTAACCACTTATTTATCCCATTTTTTGGGCATAGATGAGGGGATTCAAATAGCTAGTAATAACAATGAAGCTCATGCTTCTGCATTGTTTCACCTACAAAGTTGAAAAGTCTAGATTTTAAATATTGGGCTAAAAAATGAAACTCTCATTTGGATACAAAGATAAATGTATTAAAACGTCGTAGATTTATGTGTGAATTATAAAGCTGAACTCTCTTCAATTACATTGAAAAAGTCGTTGAAACTGTAGATACTATTTATAACATATTGATCTATTTTAACTCACATGATACAATAAATTACCTAATAAATTGGATGGAAATAAATGAAAACAAGAAAAGATAGAAGTGCAGTAGAAGGTAAATTAGCAGATCTTCAATTCGAACGAATGTTAAGAGAAAATCTTTATAATATGGCCTCAATAGTATTTGGAGGTTTTTCTCAAGTAGGATGGGGACGCACTGTTTCTCTACATAGAGGCTCTCTTTTTGCGATGCGGAATGAAAATAGGGAGCTACATGATAAGATTATTACTTCAGACCCTATTTATGTTCAATTATTAAAACTTTTTTTTAATAATTGGTCAGATCCGGATTATAAAATAGCTAAAAAGTTAGAAACTAATGATTTGGGTGTTCTAGCATGTTTACGCTTAGAGTTGGATAACTCCAATAAATTGCCTAGTGTATCCCATCTAAAACCCGATAATTTTATCACTGAAGAAGCTATAAAAGCTGCCCAAGGTGAAGTAGACAAACAGCAACAACTTATAGCTTCCATTAAAAAAAATTCAGAATCCAAATATAATGAGTTATTAGATAGAATTTTTGAAATGCTTTCTAACCATAATTATGATTTAAACTTTGGTGGGGTAACACTAGGCTCAAAGAAATTTTCTAAGTCTGCTGCAGAAGTATATAAAATCATAATTGCAGAGAAAGAGTATCTTCAAAAACTAGATCCTATAAATTTTTGTGCCAGAATTAAAGCTGAACTTTCACCTAAAAAAAATGCTACTAAAGGGTTATTTTTTAAGTTTGGGGACAGAGAAGAGACTACTGCAAAATTGTATAGAAAGATATTAAAAGAAATTGCTCAATATGAGAATCCACCTAATGCAGTTAACTTTGACCTAACTCGATTACAAGCAAAGACGATGACCGCGCAAGAATTTATCAAAAATTGCCATCCTAACGATCCCAATTGGATAAAATATATGAGTGAGATCGCAAATCCCATTGTTATGGGTTGTTTAAATGCTCATAAGATTGATAAAGGGAATTTTACAGCTCCTATCACCCCTGAAGAAGCGACAGTTGTTCTTAATAATCTTACTTTTGATGATTTCCTAATCGAAACTTCTAAGAAAAATGATAACACTTCACGTTTTGGTTTCAAAAGAGAGTTTATTGATGATACTGGAAATTATGAAAAATTTGCTCAAGGTAAGCAGAGAAAATCAGTGAAAATAGGTCAAGATACCTATAACAAAGAAAATGTTGCCCTCCTTAGTGCAGTACGAACTGATGCAGGATTTAAATTTCAAAAGCATTTTCTTGATACCGTTATTGCAAATCGAACCTTAGATAGCAATTTCACCATCTGATTTTTAAGATATAGTTAAATCAGGGTTAGGAGGAGCCTCGCAGCCCCTCCTTTCACACTGACTTTTACCTATTGGTGTTTCATCAATAGATAGTCATCCAAATTCCTCTATAATTCAAATATATAAACGGTAAGATCGAAAAAAGATTTGAATTAATTGATTAAGTTAGCAAATATAAATGCTCTTGAACCCTATTATTGGGTTTTCTTTTAACAAAAATTTCCGATCTCCTAAAATGACTATAAGACTGTATTTAAAGTTAATCCGCAGAACCAACGGTAGCTTAAGTTATAGCAAATATGTTCCATAAGCTGTCTTGTTGATTTGATACCATTAAGATGGCTCACTAAAATGATCTGAAAGAAAAGCTAAGGAGCTAAAGAAGGACGCCCATTATTAGCGGAAAAAGCTTCAGTAACTTTATCAATAAAACTAAAATCAAAAATAGAATTAACTTTTTTAGAAAGTGATCGTTGAGTATTAATTAATCTAGAAGCTGATAATTACCTTCATTTGTTTTATCCTGCATTCTTACTTGCAGTTAACTCATTGATTTAATACGAATATCGCATTAGATCATGTAATGCGATCTGTGTAAATAAATATCATCTTTTACAACCGGCCGGTACCTTATTTGCCATAACCCTAGGGTCAAAGCCTGAGTTGTTGGGTTTCGTCCACTATTTCTTCAGGTTTTTTCTCTTCATCATTCGACTTGAATAATGGGAACGCCGAATTAGAATAAAAATTTAATGTCTGAGTTTCATTTTTTTCCCGGATTAGGTCATCAATAATTTTTTGGTAGTTGTCGGAAGAAGCACCCTTAAGCAACGTTTGATTTGCGTTGGTTAACAGCCCTTTTTTATGTAAAATTAACAGACAATTCGCGTAGTTTTCTGGATTAAATTGGTTAAAACGACCGTATAAAGAAATATCTTTTATACCTTGAGAAAAAATGTCCTTTTGAGGTAATAATTTTTTTAACGCATTAACCATACGGAAAATAGGCAGATAATTTGCTTCAGGAGTTAAATCTCTTGCCATATATAAGACGAAGGCTACTTTAAAGCTAACTAGCATCTCAAGCTCACTTGGTGTCAAAAGCGAGGAAGATAATAGTGTTATTAATCTATTCGCGCCGAAATCGTCATAACATGATGCCTTTTGCACAAGGGCCTCGGCGGTAATATCCGTTAGCAATCCCGCGATGTTTAGCAAAATTAAACTATCAAGGATTTCAGGACGGTTTTTGAATATCTGTAAAAAAACCTTTGAAGTTAATAATGTCTCATTATCTATTAATATTCTTAATAGTTGATCCGGATATTCCAACACCTCAAATACTTTGTAGGCCAACATTCCTTTTTCGTTAAATTTAGCCTGAATTGCAGGTAGATGTTTTTCCATTTCACACAGGCGATCATAATAACGTGAATAGTTATGCTTAAAATTACTTTCGAGTATTATTGATATGGTTTTGCAATCCGGATCGTAGGGGCCAATATACTTAATAATTAAGTTGATTATTTTAAATAGAATTTTTCTACAACTATCTTTATCAAGTGCGGGATTTATCTCCAGAGATTTTTTAATGATATTCTCATTGAAGATATTTTTAATTAATTGCTTATCTGTTTTCAGGAATAGCTCTTCAATAGCATTAATCTCTGACCGAGTCCCCAGGTTATCTATTTTGATAAATTCACAAAATTTATCCCACTCCATGCCAAAAAATTTATATTCATCTTGCATCCATTTTTCCTGCAGGGCGCTTTTTAATGCTAATGCCTTGGTGACATCCACGTATATCTGAAATTGAATTTGTGAGTCAGGGTACTGAGTTCCTTCCAGCATTTTTTCAGAAGGGACTTCTAAGGAGCACAATGCTTTCGGGGTTTTCCCGCCTCCGCCAATTCGTATACTAATAATCTCGCTCTTCTGTGTAAGCTGCCTGCCAAACTCATCCTTCATTTTTACGAAAATATCATCATCATCCTGAACATTAAATCCTTCGATTAAACTCACTTCCAACCTATCATCCTTATTGCGAAGGTTTTCCCATGAATCCAGCACCAACACATCCTTAGTTGGATTCAACCAGGTATAAGCTGCACCTACAATATGAAAATGTGGATTTATCTTTCCGTTTATTATTGGCAATTGATTAGGCTTTCCTTTCAACAACACATAACCATTATGCAACAGTGTAATCCCATCAATCACACATTGCTCACTATTACCGCCTATGGATTGCATGCATAAATTTGCCAGTGTTGGATAAGCATCGTAATTTTTATAATTAAATTGTGCCTTGACTTTTTTTGCTTCTTCAATATTTACAGGTGCACGATGCAATACATTCTCAAATGCCAAAGAGAGCTGGAAATAATTCAGTGCAGATTTTCTTGACTTCATTATTAATATCTGCCATCCCTTTATATCCTGACTATTTAGTTGATTCTCGGGATAAGGAAGTTGATGCGCTGCAAGTGTATCGTGTATGGGATTAACTTGCTGATAGCATTGATAACTAGTCAGGTATCTCCCTACATTCATAAAAGGATTACCGTTTTTATTGTAACCAAAAAATACAAGCAACTTGTAGGCATGTTCTGCCGCTACAGTATCCTTTTCATCATTGTTTTTTTCAAAAAAGTCTGCAATTAGTTTGCACATTAGAAAAAAAACGGCAAATTGTTTGTTTGCAATGTTATCTTTTGTAAAAAAACAATATTGCTTATCGATTGTGTGGAATAATTGAGATATTTCATCGTCGTCTGGAAGTTTATATGACGATGTCAGGTCATCAGAGGTATTTCCAAATAAGAGTGTTTCAAGATTTGAGGCGTTAAGCTTACGCAGCGCACAACGAAACTGCTGAGATAATTTTTTATCCTGCATAAGAGAATAAAAATCATTTGCCTTTCGCTTTCTTTCTTCTCTCTATTGATTTGAACTTTTTCCTGAATTTTTTCGATAGAAGAAGAAATGTCTTCTTTTTTCTTGGATTCGGCCAGATAATCACGGGACTGGATAACAGCCTTGTCACCAAATATATAGTCATGAAGAGAGGTGACATATATTTTTTTTCCAATTTCTTTTGCTTGCATTGAAAATTACTTTAGTGGTTAAATTTAGCGCATTGTATATTTTTCTTTCAAAAAGATCAATTAAGTGATGGAACTGCTAATTCCCTAGGCCATAATATGCTGAATACTTATAGAATTATTCGCATTAAATTAAGCTTTGGCATTAGCGCTTTTTGTTTTGCATCAAATTCATCAAAAATTTTGCCCAGCGCAATTTATTGACCACAACCTATGCTGGCAAAAGGGTGTATGGGTGTTGTGGGAAATTTTCCTACCTTCCTGCAAAAAAAAAACGTAATAAAGCAAAGTAGTTAAACTTCAACTGAAAATAAATGCTTGACATTCACGTTACGTCAACTCTTATCGTATGATTTGTCAGTTAGAGGAGTTTAAAATGTACACGGTGAAACAAGTTTCAAAGTTGTCGGGTGTGAGTCCTAGAGCTTTGCGTTTTTATGATGAGATTGGTTTGTTAAAACCGGCTTTCTATGGCGATAACAATTACCGTTATTATGAACAAGAACAACTGCTTATGCTTCAGCAAATCTTATTTTTCCGTGAATTAGGCGTCCCTCTTAATGACATACAGCAGATTATCGGAAGTGGGGATTTCGACAAAATCATATCGTTGCAATCGCACAAATCTCTACTGCAATCGAGTCTTGATAAAACAGTAACACTTATCAAAACCATTGATAAAACCATTTCACACTTAAGAGGAAAATTAATCATGCGTGACGCAGAAATGTATGAGGGTTTCGACCCAGCCAAACAACAAGAGCACGAGAAATATCTCCTAGAAACCGGAGTTATCACTCAGCAACAAATCGATGAGAGTTGGAACAAGGTTCGGGATTGGAAAAAACCGAAGTGGGAGCAATTTAAAAAAGAAGGAGAATTATTGAATCAGGCACTTGCCAATGCATTGAAGAAACATCTTAAACCAGAAGATGGTGAGGTTCAGGCTTTAGTACAAAAGCATTATGACTGGGTCAATAATTTTTGGACACCAAACCATGAAAGCTATACAGGACTAGCGCAAATGTATCTTGACCATCCGGATTATCGTGAGTTCTATAATAAATATCATCCCAAGCTAGTTGAATATTTAGTTGAAGCAATGCGAGTCTATGCTATTCGTAAATTATCGTAAGTAATTCCGATTGAGAATTCAAGGTGTGTGATTAAGGGGTTAAATAATGAAAAATAAAAGTCTTGATACTCAATTATCCATAACACTGAAAGATGGACGCCAGTTAGGGTTTGCAGAATATGGCTCGCCTGATGGTAAACCCATTTTTTTCTTTCATGGGCTGCCTGGCTGTAGACTCGACGCAAGCCATTTTCAGGAGGTTGCACTTTCGAATCATTACCGATTAATTGGCATTGATAGACCAGGAATGGGACTGTCGACCATACACAAAAAGAGAAGCATCCTATCATGGGCTGATGATGTTGAAGAGTTTGCAAATCACTTGGCACTACAAAAATTTGCAATTATAGGTCATTCCGGAGGCGCACCCTTTGTTGCAGCATGTGCATATAGAATTCCTGAAAGATTAAATGGTGTGGCTATTGTTGCTGGAATGGGACCTTTTGAAATTCCTGAAGCGACCGCGTGTTTGAATCGTGGGCCACGATTCATCAATCATGCTATTAAAATGATCCCTTTGACGGCAACCGCCTGTATGAAACTTACGGTGCTGCTGTTCAAATACCCTAAAATGCTTCATGCTGCAATGAAAAAACTGCCTGAAATAGACCGAATATGCTTTTATTCACTAGGAAATCTTGAGGTAATCACTGCGATATTGATGGAACCGTTTAAGGAGGGTGTTTCGGGACCTGCAAAGGACATGCAATTAACTGTTAATCCTTGGGGGTTTTCACTAGCCAATATCAAATTAAATTGTCCTGTCACTATCTGGCAAGGCGGTTTAGATACACAAGCACCGGCAATGCATGCCGAACTTTATGCAAAATTAATCCCGAATGCAAAATTAACTTTTGTCAAACAAGAGGGGCACATATCATTACTGGTAAACAAAATAGAAGAAATATTGCAAAGTATCACGGTATAAAATAGGGGTAAAGGAAGGAAACACTTGCTCACAGATTAAAACCATTTCTGCTATTAATGAATTCGCAATTAAAGATTTACTTTTCCATCATTCTCATAAATTGTTGGGTCAGATTTTCTTAAATTATTAAGTCAATAAGTTTTATCTGAAACCAGATAGACATATTAATTTGCTTTTGTAACTGGCTAGAATTACCACATATCAAGTTATCTGGATCTTCTTTTTTAATAGTTGTATTAGTGGAGTGTATGCATGACAAAAAAAATATTTTTTCTAACAGGGGCCTCAGGTGCTGGTAAAACCCTCTTAATTGAACAGTTAACCAAAAAATATGTGAATAAAAACTGGGGATTTTTTCATTTTGATTCAATTGGAATTCCATCTGTTGAAGTGATGTGTAAAGAGCATGGTTCTCCTTCGAAGTGGCAAGAAGTGATAACTTTGCAATGGCTTGACAGACTCATTCATCAAGAAGAGTCTGAATGCATGTTTTTTGAAGGGCAGGTAAATTTAGAGTTTATTCAAAAAGGATTTGAGCAGCATCATTTTACAGATTATAAAATTATATTAATAGATTGTTCGGATGATGAGATGGTGTATCGGCTTACCCATAAAAGAGACCAACCCGAACTACTTACACCGGAGATGAGCAACTGGCTTAAATTTCTCCGTCAACAAGCAAATGAGCTGGGAGTACCAATAATTGATACTACTAATTTATCCCCTGCAGGCGTAATTGCTGAGTTTGAAAAAGTAATACATACAGAATTAAATGAACTTAATAAAGAAGAGTATAGTAAGTTACGACTTTAGGAAATGGAGAAATATTAGCTTAAATCCTAATAGGTCTACTCGGCAAGCAAAATAGCCTTAAGATTATATTATAAGATATGATGAGCCTTAAATTTAGCTTTAATACCGGAGTCAATAATAAGTGGGCTACAAAATTTTTAAAAGTTCAGAAAGCGATATTGAATATATTGACAACACGCTGGGCGCCTTTAATAAGACACAAGTTCAATATACCAATAAAATGGATTACCTACCCCTTAACTTTCATATTAAAGATGAAAGTGGTTTGATTATTGCGGGCATTAATGCTTTTTCCTGCTGGCAAATGGTCTACATCAGTGAATTTTGGGTCGATAAAGCCTACCGAAATCAGGGTATAGGCTCAACTCTAATTAAAAAAATTGAGGAACAAGCTAAAAACGGTGGAGCAATAGCAGCTCATACCGATACTTTTGACTGGCAGGCCAAAGATTTTTATCTAAAACAGGGCTATGAAGTGTTTGGAACTATAGAACATTGTCCTCCGGGCCATCAACGTATTTTTATGAAGAAATTTTTTTAAAAAAGCGAGTCCTGTTCTCCCAGTTCGACCTGGACTTTCCATTGTTTATTGGAAACTCAATTCTAGGTATATAAATTTCCGTATCAACAACACTTTAAAGATAAGGAGTAATCAGTTGTTAGCATAGTTCTGTCCTAATTTTAATGCCAAATTCAATTAAAACATGATCTCGTAGATATTCGTAGGAACTATTCACAAAACTTAAGCCTAGCAGGTGAGCATGAGCTAATAAAATACAATTAGCACATAAAAACCACTTATTACCCAGAGCTCTAACAACTGATAAAGTTTGGAATTCAACCAATAGAAACTTAAATCTTTATATATTTGGTACTGAATGGCGAGAATTTAACGTTTTCAATACCTATGGTACTACAATTATATTGAATTAATGAGACTGCTCATTCAATAAATCTGCATGATATAATTCATTTCTGAACTTTTAAGGAGTATTTATAATGTCAAACCGTATCTTCATCGTAGGCCATATGGGTGCAGGCAAGTTTGTTTTTACCGAAGCGTTGGCTAAAAAGTTAGGATGGCACATTGTCGATGCAAATCCGAGTATTGAACGTTATATTGGCAGACAAACCCGAGATATTCTGGGCGAGCAAGGTGAAGCAGCCTTTAATCGCTGTCAAGCAGATATTATTTCTCATTGTATTGAAAATGAAAATATAGTGGTTTTATTGGAAGAATGTGCTGTATCAAGCGAACAATGTCGAGAATTATTATCCTCTGAATTTGTTGTTTATTTGAAAGTTTCTATTCAAACTCAACTTGGTCGAATGAAAAATGGGCGGATCCCATCGCTTCCTGTGAATGATATGAAGAGTTTCTTGGAAAAACAACATAACGAACGAGATGCTTTTTTTGAAGAAGTTGCAACCTTGATTGTTGAATCCGTTGGTTATTCAGATCAAGTTTCGGAAATTAATAAAATTATTGATGATGATGTCAACAAAGTTATAAAACACTTGGAAGGTAGGTAATAAATTAAGGCATTAAAAATTCTGTTACTCTAAAAGCCTCTAGCATTCTTCCGTTAGGTCTGATTATTTTGATAATCAGACCTAACACATTGATTTTAAGGGCGGATTCAACTGGTTAATGCAACGCCAAAAAAAATTAAGATAACACCCGCGAGATCATAATTACCTCATCATGCGAGTATAAGTTTTTAATTACAGCAACTTCTTCTGCGTTTAATGCTTTTTTATATAAAACTTGAGCTGCATTATCTGTTCGTGTTGATATTAAAATTGTCTTCAATACAGAGCCACTGTCCCCAAGATAATTTTTAATCGAACTTAGTGATTCTTTAATTAATTTGGTTCCAATCCCTTTACCTTGTTGATTTTGAATAACAGCTATTTGTTCGAGTTCGATAACCGGTTCTTTACGGAATCCACTTTTTTGGATCCATTGAATATAACCAACAATTAGATCCTTTTCATCTCGGGCTACAAAGATCATAATTCTTGGAAATGCTGCAAAATTACACTTTACCCAATCTACTGAGTTTTGTTGCCTGGGAAACGCTTGAGCATGTAATTTGACCACCTCATCTATATCATCACGATGCATAGGTAAAATGATAATTGGCAAACTGAGTCTCCATTTATTTAGTATCGAAAACTTCATTTGGCGATTTATAGCCAAGTGTTTTACGTGGTCTGCTATTTAGTTTGTCAGCTATGATAGCAAGATCTTGATCAGTTATATTGGTTAATGCAGCTCCTTTTTTTAGCTATTGTCGCACTAAACCATTTGTATTTTCATTTTGATATTCTCATTAATAATGCAAAATTAGTTTTGGTTGGCTGTTCCATTGCTCCCAATGGCTCATAATTTGTTTTGAAATTGTAATGAACAATTGCAAACATTTTTATTATCCTGAAACACTTTTGAACATTGTGAATCTACAAGTCTGTCTCGTCCCTTTAGTTAGTCTATCTCCCACTTCCTGTACACCGCAGCTATTAGTCTCAGCCCTGCATGGATCTACTAGTACTCTTAATTTATTTCTATCAGGATACCAACCGGTTGAGAGCGACATAAGTTCAACCCCATTATATCTACAAATAACATTCTGACCTTCTGGAAAAATAATGACTCTAAAGAAATCTCCGACTGTACTTCTAACCTATTCGCCAAATGTCGAAACCTCCATTCTACCAATGCAGGGAACCTCTATTTGTCCAAATCTTATTTCTACATTGTTAGTTAAAGCATTCACTATCGATGTCTCAGGACATTCACAGGAAGTTAAACTAGCATAAGTTGTAAATGAAAATGCTAAAGAAATAATTGAAACTGACAGTTTTAATATACTGCTCAAATATAACTCCTTGGATTACGATTAAATTTTAATTGTTGAATAATATCTGCTGTTATCTTCGATATAGGTTCCAATGCAAACAGGTGTAGTGCCTGCATCGCTCTATCTTTCATTACCGGGATTCCAAGCGGACGTTTCTTACCATACGCTAAGACAATATTTAGATACAATTATAATCTAATGGATTTAGGTTTTAGCAAAACATTAGTGGTTGGTAACTTTATAACAGATTCTTGGGCCGATCCCATATCTAGAGATGGAGCAATATTAATGACATCGGGTTATCGGACTCACGAAGTAAAGGAATACAGGCTTGGGTAAATAAAAACGTTGCAAACACATTCCCCATTACTTTATTAAATTCGGGGCTTGGGGCATATGCGTCCTAAATTGAATTTTAAATCCGCGGATTGCCATGAAAGTGGCACGGTCCGTTTTTATGGGAGGAGATCACAGCATGTGGTCTCGTTACCTACCAAATACCGTAAATACAAGAGCACCAGCAGGAATCTCTTGTTTAGTGTCTTCGACTGGAAATAATGAATACTCATTCAGACTTTTTGTAATTTTTTTAAATTCAAGCTGTTTATCATCACGATACTCCTGTTCTATTTTTACTGCTCCAGGATTTTTGTCTAACTCATCAAAATAGTTTGCGGCAATATCTAAATTTTCATAAATACACTTATCAGAAACAGGAATTATATCAAAATGATTAAATTTATAGCTAAACAAATGATGTAACATTTCTTTAACTATTTCATAATTTATATCTGTTTTAAAAATAAAATGATAATGTGCAAGATGTATTTTATCATAGCTACTAAGATGTTCTTCTGAAAGATGTTTAGGATCTTCAGCATCAAATGATTTTTCCAATCGGTGCTCCTTATAATACGAACACTTTTCCACAACTTCCGCGATAGTTCGGATATTTTTAAAAGCATCTGGAGAGAAGCGCGGGTAGCCAATTGTTATAATATTTCTATCTACAATGAATTTACCGAAATCTACAAATTTTTCGTCATAAAACTCAAGAAATAAAGGCATGATATAAAATCCTATTCAAAATTAGTTAAATATTATATCATATGATATATAATCATTCAATACGTATGTTATTTATTCAAATAATCATAGCTTTCAATGTTAAAAATGGATTTTTTGTATCAGTCTAGTAGCCACTCCCCATTGCTGAAAAGCAGCACTTTAAGAAGGGTGCCGGCTAAATTTTCGTCAAGTAGCCGTCTACAGAGATTGCCGAGGTGCATCAACCCCCAACGATACCATTTAAAAATCCGTATATAGCGCCAACAATCAAGCCAATTAACATACAAAAGGATTCAAAAGCCTGTTTTAAAGTAGGGTAGGCTAAGGTTATAATGATTAGATTATTATCACTTGAACTCACATTCAAATAAGTTGGTCGCATAAGAAATTGCTGAATACTAGAACAAGGAGGGCTAAGGTTATTCGAAATTTTTTTACTAATTTCATTATTTGACAATACCTTGCGTTATTTTTTTGAATCATTTTAAAGAAAATAATCTACCGCAAGATAATTTAAAAATAGGAGACGTATGGCCCCTGGAGGTCACATTAACAAATTTAATTTAAAAATCTTAAATATTTTCTAAATCGAATTCTATTGGTTGTCTGTCCCTATTTTCTGAACCTTAGATCCGAATAAAGTATTTGTAAACCAATGTCCCTTGGTGTGAGTTTAATCCCTTGATGTGCAGGAAAGTTTTAAAATTTTTCACCTTCACTTGTAAGTGGTTAACTAAGTTTTACACTTGGCTCCAAGCATTCCAGACAAGTTTCTATTACTAAAGAAATCATCTGCCTAAATATTGGTGTTTGGCTTATTTGGGTTGAAATCGAATTAATTTCTGTTGCGCATTTTATTGTTTCTGGAGTGTATTTGAGGTTTAAGGGTTTCTCAGAATTTTTTAACAGGCAAAGTTGTTTGATCGCGTTTTGATCATTCTCAGACATCATCATCCTGTCGCCATAACAATTATGCATCATCTCTTTTGCCTTCATAATGCCTTCAACAAACGCGGGAAAAGGCTGAGAAGGTGGACAATTTTTTCGGTTTACTACCTTGTTATCTAATAATTCAATCCCTGAGCAATCCTTGGAATGATAAATCGCTTCAAAAATAGTTAATCCTGAGAGAGCAAAATAAATATAAGCTTCCTGGCCTTCCAAATCATCTCGATCAATTAAGCCAGAAGAAATTGCAACCAGAGTTTGATTGACCATTTCGTTATAAAAGGTATTTCTAATTAATTCTGGAGTAATTCCAGTTTCATCAAGGGGTTTTTTGACCTCTAAAAGACCCTTCGCCTCCAAAATAAAGTTGGTTGCTTCAGGGATCATTTTTTTAAAGGATTCAAAATTCATTAAGTCTAAAGTCAGAGATTCGATTTCCGAATTGATGAAATTAATATTTCTGAGATTGATATGTTCTTCAACCTTATAAAATTGAATTAAATTATTAATTTTTTTTAAGCCGATATAAAAATCTAAATATTTATATGGACAATTTTGAGCATCAATGATTATACCGTTTGGAAGCTGAATTTTATTGTCAAAATTTCTGGAAGTCTGTAAACAATTGATAATGATTTGCTCAACATTATATTTTAACTTGATTGAAAAGTTATCCAGAATGATTTCTTCATCTGCTAAAGCAAGATCAACCAGAGAGTCATAAAAAAATTCACTTAACCTTTTAGTCAAAGGGTTGCTTTCATTTTTTTGGAACATAGCTACTCCAGTTTTTTTACATTTATTAGAATTTCTGGCTGCAATTTAAACATGATGATTTTCAGGAGTCAATCTGAGGGGTTGGCAATCACAAAACTGAGTGATCTCATTTCTCTCTCCTAATCGTGATATCACTAAAAGGTATTGGCTATATTAATTCAAATCAGTAAGATCCATGAGACTAAAAGTCCCTTATTAGTTTCATAGTTTCGATGCTTCGAACATAAAGAATTAGCGGATTTGCCTATTAGAATCGCTATTTCTTTCAACAACAGTCCTATAAGTACTTTACTTCATTTCTAATTTCTAAGGGTTTATCCTTGTGATCTTCACTAAATCAATACGTCGGTCAACTACCGCTGCTACCTCAAAACGAAAACCATCTACTTCAACGACATCACCATCATGGGGGAGTCTATTAAACTGTGTTAATAAAAAACCCGCAAGTGAAGCATATTCATTATTATCATTAGAAAATTTGGTTTTAAGCGCTTGCTCAAGATGATAAAGATCAACATTGCCCTCCACTTGCCAACAGCCTTCTTCCAGTTTCTGGATTGATAACTGCTCACCCTCATCTGGGAACTCACCAGCAATCGCCTCCAGAATATCAATCGGTGTTACAATTCCCTTCACCGTTCCATATTCATCCACTATCACAATCAATTGCCCATAAGAGCGCCTTAGCGTCTCCATTGCCCTTATGACCCCCCAAGATTCATGCAATACAATAGGCTTTTTTAAACCGATGTGTTCATCAATGCTCCCCTTTGAAATAGCTTGAGCGATTAAATCTTTTGCTCGCGCAATACCAATAATATTATCCAGGTTATTGCGGCAAACTAATAAAAAACTATGTGGCGTTTCTAATAGTTGTTGTTGAATCACATCAATCTTATCGCTTAAGTTAATCCACGAAATCTCAGAGCGAAGTGTCATAATGGAGCGAATTTTTCGCTCAGCCAATGTCAGTGTTCCACGTACCATATTGCGCTCTTCTTCAGCAAATACGGGCTCTTTATTTAAATTTTTTGGTTCGTTGGTTTCAGCAGCTGCCTCAAGAGGTGAGCTTCCCAACATATGAAGGACTGCCTTTGCTGTACGTTCGCGAAAACTGATGAGTGATTCAGTCTTAATTACGTTTCGGCGTGCAAGCTGATTAAAAAATTCAATAAGGATTGAAAATCCTATAGCGGCATAAAGATAACCCTTGGGAATTTTAAAACCAAACCCTTCAGCAACAAGACTAAAACCAATCATTAATAAAAAACTTAAACAAAGGACAATCACGGTTTGATGGGCATTAACAAATCGAGTCAAAGGTTTTGAGGCTATTATCATGACCCCAATGGAAATAACCACAGCTGCCATCATAATAGCAAGTTCATCAACCATTCCTACTGCAGTGATAACAGAGTCTATAGAAAACACTGCATCAAGAACCACAATCTGAGTAATAACCAGTCCAAATCCAGCGTAAATCTTAGCTCCTTTGTGTATAACAGATACACCTTCCAAACGCTCATGGAGTTCAATGGTTGCCTTAAATAATAAGAATAACCCGCCCACCAGTAAAATTAAGTCACGTCCTGAAAATGAAAATGGACCAATTGAAAATAAAGGCTTAGTCAGAGTAACAAGCCAAAAAATAAGGGAGAGCAAAGCAAGGCGCATTAGCAAGGCAAGGGATAATCCGATAAGCCGTGCCTTATCCCGTTGATGGGGAGGCAACTTATCAGAAAGAATTGCAATAAAAATGAGATTGTCTATGCCTAACACAATCTCTAATGTGACTAATGTGAGCAGTCCTACCCAAATTGAGGGGTCAAATAACCAATCCATTTAAAATTCCTTGTCCTAATAAATAGCTATTGTTGATTTTTTAAGAACACTTGTATGCCAGTCAGGTGAGGAGCCTAAACCAGGTTAGGACAATTCTCCCGACTTTTTAATTAATAATTAAATGAGTAATTTGCCTGATTTTCGATTTTTTAGGGTACCATCGTGTTGAATAACAGGAAAGAGATAGAATTTACAAAAACGAAATGAATCTTCAAGAAGGTGCTATTCTAGAGATGAAAAACTAAGTCAACAATGTTTGTGCTTAAGCGCTTCAAATAAAATTACAAGCCTTACTTTGTTGAGAGCTCAACCCTCCTTTTAATAACTAGAATGTATATTCACGGTTTTAGATCGTCATAAATCCTATACTATAAAACATGACTAAGGCTTGCTGTAATTTGTACCTCTTTAATCGCTTGGATGCTGACTGGTTGTGTAAAAAATACCGGATATTGTAAAAAGGTTTTATCTTTAATTTCGATTAATTTATCCAATATAACCGGTCTTCTAGAAGTAAAGGCCTGAATGATTCCACAGAGTTTTTTATCCTTGAGTTCATTGTCATTTAAATAAATTGTATTCACCGAAATGTTAAGAACACTAAAGGCTGCTTTTAATTCTGAGGCTGATAGTCTGTCGAGTTGATTGCAGCCTAAATGAAGGGTGGTTACAACTAAAGGAATAGCAGTAAAAATTTGGATTAATTCATCTGCGGTTTTAGTTCCAAGCTGGTTGGAGCTCAAATCAAGTTCGATTTCTATAACGTCACCAAGCTTTTCTTGATTAGGCTTTTGAAGCAAAAGGGTAGCCATTTCCAAAGCTATTTCTTGCACAGATTTGTAGGCAAGGTTTCTTAATCGGTACAACATTTACTACTCCTCTTAACCTTATTTTTTTATAGCTGTCAAAACAAAATCTACCTTCACCTCATTTCTAATCGCCTTAGTATCCGACCATTCGCCTTGACCTATTCCAAAATCGGTTCGGTTCAAAGTAGTGCTGCCTTTTACTCGTCCTTTGCTGCCCGTATTTTCTTCTTCTATAAATTTTAAAATGATGGGCAAAGTTTTATCACGAATTGTCAAAGTTCCCTGGGCTTCATAGCTTTTATCACCAGTTTTTATGAAGTGTTGGGATTGAAAAATTGCCTGCGGAAATAGCTTTGAGTTAAACCATTCACTGCTTTTAAGAGTATCTGAAAGTTGATTATAAGCATCAAACAAAGAATTAATATCAACGATTATTTTTACACTACAGGTTTCAAGTTTAGTTGAATCGCCATTAATTTCAGCGCTGAATTTCTTAAATTGACCTGTTACCGGCGCATTATTTTGAATGGCTGTGAAGCTGAGACTGGATTCTTTAGGAACCATTTCCCAGCTAACAACTTCTGCAAAACTAAATATAGGGAGTAAAAGTAGGTAAGTGAATAGTGAATTTTTAAAATTAGCCTTAATCATGAGCTTTCATTGTTCAAATTTGGCACAATAAATACTATAACATGAACTCACCATAAAGGTCGTAGTCATCGCTATCGGTGATTTTAACCTCAACCCGATCGCCTATTTTAATTTGTTCATTTAGCGGCAAAAAGACAAGTCCATCAATTTCGGGTGCATCGCTTTTGGAGCGTGCGACTAGTTGTTCTTCTTTGATTTCATCAATCAAAACAACCTGCGTTGTACCTATTTTTGTTGCTAATTTTTCCCGGCTAATAGTTGCCTGAGTTTGCATAAAACGGTGATAGCGCTCTTCCTTCACAGCTTCGTCTAGTGGATTGGCTAGTTCGTTTGCTTTGGCGCCTTCAACTGGAGAATATTGAAAGCAACCTACACGATCCAGGCGCGCTTCCTCTAAAAAGTCCAATAATTCTTCAAATTCTTGCTCAGTTTCTCCGGGAAAACCAACTATAAAGGTCGATCGGATTGTTATGTCCGGACAAATTTGACGCCACTGCTTTATACGAGCCAGCGTGTTTTCAGAACTGGCCGGGCGTTTCATCGCTTTTAAAACGCGGGAATTGGCATGCTGTAAGGGAATATCCAGATAAGGCAAAATAAGCCCATCCCGCATTAAAGGAATTACGTCATCGACATGCGGATAGGGATAAACATAGTGCAAACGCACCCAAATCCCCAGCTCTCCTAAGGCGGCGCAGAGATCGTAAAATTGGGTTTTGATAGTTTGACCCTGCCATTCAACAGGCTGATAACGAGTATCAACGCCATAAGCGCTGGTGTCTTGAGAAATCACTAATAATTCCTGTACACCGGCTTCTTTTAAACGCTTCGCTTCACTAAGTACTTGGGTAAGCGGATAGCTTTGTAGTTTTCCACGCATTGTAGGAATAATGCAAAAGGTGCATTTTTGGTTGCACCCTTCAGAGATTTTAAGATAAGCATAATGCCTTGGTGTTAATTTAATTCCCTGTGGCGGAACCAATTGGGTGAAAGGGTCAGCAGGGGGAGGTAGGTGTCTGTGGACAGCACGTACAACCTCTTCATAAGCATGAGCGCCACTAATGTGCAAAACGTCTGGACAGGCTTCGCGAATCAAATCTTTTTTTGCACCCAAACAACCGGTGACAATAACTCGCCCATTTTCAGCCATTGCTTCTTTAATAGTATCAAGCGATTCCGTTACAGCCGCATCAATAAATCCGCAGGTGTTAACAACCACCACGCCGGCGTCTTGATAACTGGATACCAGTTCATAACCTTGAGCACGTAATTGAGTGATAATTCGCTCTGAATCAACCAGAGCCTTGGGGCAACCTAAACTGACAAAGCCTACTTTATGATTCATAAGAAGTTAACAATTGAGATGTGGCAAAAAAGTGGGCGAATTATACCTTCATAAGACGCTCTTGTCTAACCCTAACTATTTTTTCTAGCCTCAATTAATCGCTCTAAAAATTGATTTTTTGCGGGTTCGCCAACTAAACGCAAATCTGCCTGTTCGGTTCCTTCTTTATTTAGAAATACAAAAGTCGGGGGAGCGACTACATTAAACTGATTTAAAAGGGCTCGTTCCTGTTCTTTATTACCAGTTATATCTACTTTTAATACTACAAAATCCTTAAGAACCTTAACAACGTGCGGATCTTTAAAAAGAGTTGCTTCAATGACTTTACAAGAACTACACCAGTCAGCATAAAAATCCAGCATGATAGGCTTGCCTTTGGCAGAGGCAATGGCCCGCTGGAGAGCATCAAGATTTTTTATTGTGTTGAGGCGGTTTTTTGGGCTGCTATCAATTTTTTCCAAGCGAGCTAAAGGTTGTAAAGGATTGCTATTTCCCATTCCGGCACCAATTAGAATTAGCAAACCATAAAGAAGCAGCATAATCCCTAAACCTTGGCTTATTTTTCCATACGTAGTTTTCGCAGGTGTTAAGGCGCCGCAATAAATTCCAGAGAAAACCAAAAGACTTGCCCAAAGTAACATCACGACCACCGTTGGCAAAATTCGTTCTAAAAGATAAAGCGCAACTGCTAGCAGCATCACACCAAAAAAAGCTTTGACTGCGTTCATCCATTTACCAGTTTTTGGCAACCATCGTCCTGCTGATGTGCCAATTAAGAGAAGTGGCGTTCCCATTCCAAGTCCAAGAAAAAACAGCGCAGCGCTACCCAAAGACATATTTCCGCTATGCGCAATATAGCCCAATGCACCGATAAGAGGAGCTGTGACGCAGGGGGATAAAATTAATGTAGATAAACAACCCATAATTGCAGCACTGATATAATGACCGCTTGCCTGGCTTCTATTGGCCTGAGCCAGTTTGGCTTGCCAGGAAACAGGAAGGCGTAATTCAAAAAAACCGAACATGGACAGAGCGAGTAAAATAAAGATAAAAGAGAAAAGACCAATTGCCCAGGACGTTTGCATAAGAACTTGCAAATTGCTGCCTAATTTAGCAACCACAGCTCCGACTATCGCATAAGTCACCGACATCGAGAGCACATAACTTAAGGAAAGAAAAAAAGCTTTTCGGGTGGAAAGTTTATCGCCATGCCCGACAATAATCCCGGAGAGCACCGGTATCATCGGTAAAACACAGGGAGTAAACGATAGCAGCAAACCAAAAACCCAAAAGCTTAAAAGGACAAAACTCCAGTGGTGGTTAAAAACTTTTTCCACAGGAGTTGATAGAGGTAGACTTTCTTTTTTATCATTTTCATCGGCTTCAAGACTTAGAACGCTAAGCGCTAAATTTTTATCGATAGTTAATTTGACCTGCCTGCTTTCTGGAGGATAACAAAATCCATCATCAGAACAGCCTTGAAAATCGATTTTCATCAATGATTCACCAGGCTGTTCACCAAGAATAGGCACCGGCAAGGATAATTCATTGCGATAAATTTCAAAGATTCGTCCCTGCTTATCGGTTTTCTTAAGGGTTTGCGGAAAGAGAATTCTGCCTAATTTGGAATTAGAATCGGCTGCTTGAGTTAATTTAATACGATCTCTGTAAAGAAAATAACCTGGTTTGATTTGCCAATTAATAACAAAGGTATTGGGATCCACTCGTTTGGAGTCAATTTTAAAAACCTGGGCAGCTGGCAAGGGGGCAGAAAAACCAGGAATTGAGACGCCCCACAGTAATAAAACTAAAACCAATTTATTCATAAATGCTCTAAAACTTAGGAAAAATTATTGCTCATTGTAGTTCCTGACAAAAAAAAAGAAAATTTTTTTGTAGTTAACCCTTGAAACGTTTTTTTTTGTCCCCATTTGAGGATGCATGTAGTACAAGTCTTGTATTATAACCCCCTTCGTTTTTGAAGAGTTTAAAATCAGAATTTTTCTGAAATTACAGGTGATTAACCAAACCAGGAGAGATTAAGTATGAAAATTCGTCCTTTACACGACCGTGTTGTTGTTCGTCGTTTGGAAGAAGAACGTACCACAGCAGGTGGTATAGTTATTCCCGATAGTGCTACTGAAAAACCAATGCGCGGTGAAGTAATCGCTATTGGTGCTGGTAAAGTACTAGATAACGGTGATTTACGTGCTTTGGCCGTAAAGATTGGTGATGTGGTCCTTTTTGGCAAGTACTCAGGTACTGAAGTCAAAATAGAAGGTCAAGAGTTAGTTGTGATGCGCGAAGACGACATCATGGGTGTAATTGAAAAGTAATCTTACGATTAAGGAGTTTTTAAATGGCTAAAGAATTACGTTTTGGCGACGATGCTCGCCAACAAATGCTCGCTGGTGTTAATGCATTAGCTGACGCAGTAAAAGCAACAATGGGTCCAAGCGGACGTAATGTTGTTCTGGAAAGATCCTTCGGTGCTCCTACAGTAACCAAAGACGGTGTTTCTGTTGCAAAAGAAATCGAGTTTGAAAATCGTTTCAAAAATATGGGCGCACAAATGGTAAAAGAAGTTGCTTCAAAAACTTCTGACGCCGCTGGTGATGGCACAACAACTGCAACTGTATTGGCTCGTTCAATCGTTGTGGAAGGCCACAAAGCTGTTGCTGCTGGCATGAATCCAATGGATTTGAAACGCGGTATAGATAAAGCAGTAACTGCAATTACCAAGTACCTGCAATCAATGTCCAAGCCTTGCAAAGATGGCAAAGCAATTGCTCAAGTGGGTACAATTTCTGCAAACTCAGACTATTCAATCGGTTCTATCATTGCTGAAGCAATGGAAAAAGTGGGCAAAGAAGGCGTAATCACAGTTGAAGACGGTAATGGTCTGGAAAATGAACTGTCGGTTGTTGAAGGTATGCAATTTGACCGCGGTTACATTTCTCCATACTTCATCAACAATCAGCAAAACATGAGTGCTGAGCTTGAACATCCTTATATCCTTCTGGTTGACAAGAAAATCTCAACCATTCGCGATATGCTTTCTGTTCTTGAAGCCGTTGCCAAATCTGGACGTCCTTTATTGATCGTGGCTGAAGATGTTGAAGGCGAAGCCTTGGCAACACTGGTTGTTAACAACATGCGCGGAATTGTGAAAGTATGTGCTGTTAAAGCACCTGGTTTCGGCGATCGTCGCAAAGCTATGTTGCAAGACATTGCTATCCTGACCAATGGCCAGGTGATTTCCGAAGAAATCGGCACTAGCCTTGAAAGCGCTTCTATTGAAAGCTTAGGTCAAGCAAAACGTGTTGTCGTTACTAAAGAAAATACAACAATTATCGACGGTGAAGGTCAATCCGCTGAAATCAACAGCCGCATCTCTCAAATTCGTGCGCAAATGGAAGAAACTTCTTCTGATTACGACCGCGAAAAATTACAAGAGCGTGTTGCTAAATTAGCTGGCGGCGTTGCTGTCATCAAAGTTGGTGCTGCGACTGAAATCGAAATGAAAGAGAAAAAAGCTCGTGTAGAAGATGCTCTGCATGCAACTCGTGCCGCTGTTGAAGAAGGTATCGTTGCAGGTGGCGGTGTTGCTTTGATTCGTGCGCAAAAAGCTCTAGATGGCCTTAAAGGTGACAATGCTGATCAAGACATGGGTATCAACATCCTGCGTCGTGCGATCGAGTCTCCTTTACGACAAATCGTAGCTAATGCTGGCTATGAGTCTTCTGTAATCGTTAATAAAATTGCTGAACAAAAAGACAACTTTGGCTTTAACGCAGCAACTGGCGAGTACGGCGACATGGTAGAAATGGGTATTTTAGATCCTACTAAAGTAACCCGTACTGCATTACAAAATGCAGCATCTATCGCAAGCTTAATGCTGACCACTGAGTGCATGGTTGCTGAACTGCCTAAGAAAGACGAAGGTGGTGCTGGCGATATGGGCGGCATGGGCGGAATGGGTGGTATGGGAGGAATGGGCGGCATGGGCATGATGTAAGCCCAGCTCCTTCCCCTTTTTAAAACCCGCCTTTTGGCGGGTTTTTTCTGTTCAAAATAAAAGAAACCTATTACCCCCGAATTGTATTTTATCGTTTTCTTCAAATTTTATTTAAATTAGGCACCGATTGAGGTTTCTGTTCATTGATTAATTTAATAATTATTGGATTTCTTCTGAGGAACGATTGTAAGGGTCAATGACTCATCTTTTGAATAACTACAAGCATCCATGTTTTTAAAGAATCACGAGAGCATTGCTACCCATCTTAATGCCAGGGTTAATAACAGGCGCTTGATAATTATTTTTCTGAGACCATTGTAGTTAGCGCCTCTCTAAATAACCGATATTTTTAATTTGTAAAGGAAGATCAGAGCAAATTGGTTTGTATTCTAAATAGGATAAGCATAAGCTTTATTTGATGTATTCTTTGTAAGTGGCTTAATGCAGTTATTAACATGTTTTAATAACAGGAGAAAAAATTGAAAATCAAAACAGCTCTTTTTGCCTCGATTATATTAGCAGGCTCCAGTGTGTTTGCTGATTCAACCAAGCCTAAAATTAGTATTCAACAAGCTTTGACTAGTGCTCAACAGGCAGGATATAGCGATATACAAAAAATTGAATTAGAAGATGGAGTTTGGGAAATAAACGGGCGAGATTCTCAAGGGAAGGAAATTGAGATAAAAATTAATTCTACAACTGGCGCCCTGTCAAAAGAATCAGATTAGATATATTTCCAGGGAACTATTTGTTTCATTAATTTGATTCAAATAGTTCTTTCTCTAAATTTAAACGAAATTATTTATTTTCAGGTAATAAAATATAAAAACGAAAAGATAAAATATAAAAATTGGCCTTATAAAAAAATTAAAGATTAAAATAATGCGTAATAAACCGGATCCTGAATTCTATAAGACTATTAAATAATACGATAATCCCAAAAGGTTGATAGTGGTTTAAATATAACAACAAAGTAACAAGCTGTATTTTAAATAATCGCCAAGCAAAGCAATTAAATATCTTAATGAATATAAAAATTTAAATTTATGATTCCCATGATCTACCTTAGTGGCTGAAATTAGTTAAGCACTTTAAAAATCCTATTAAGGTTTTTAGTCTAAAAAATCGGGATTAAATTCCCAATCAGAAGGATGGACACTAAGGTAAAATAGAAAGAATTCAAAATGATTGAATTGGATGGGCAACCCTTGTTTTTGCTTGATCCAACGGCTGGTCATGAATCGCAAAATTAAAAACTGACAGCGGTAGCTTCAACAAATGATAACCTTTTGGAAGAGGTTCATTTTGGAAACCTAAGAAATACGGGAAATCACTTTCTGTTGTAAGGCTCATTAATACTTTGGAATATCGTGCTAAATACCCGCTTGCAACCCAAAAAATTTCAAAATTATTAAATGATATGATGCCGTTTGCTGCGCAGTAGCTATCATTCTCACAATAATGAGTTATTTTGCGAATGTCTTGAATCACATCCGGGATGTTTGAGCGGTAATAAGGTAAAAAATTATTAAGGCTGATTGCTGAAATAAGCAGCAGCACCGATAAATGAGTTGCCAGATATTGATATTTAAATCGCTTAGGTTTTTTAGCGTAAAAGTTAATTATCTTTTCAAAAGGCTGAAAGCAAAGAAACATCATTGCTAAAGTAAAAAAAGGCGCGGAAGGCATAATGTAGCGGAAACTTTGACGGCCTCCCAATGCAATAGGCAGGGAAGAGGCCAGTGTTAGCAATAAAAATACTAAAAAATTTTTATCTTTTAACTTTAGTTTTAGCGAATAAAAAATAGGTTCATTATCTAATTTAGCTGCAATCGCAAGGCAGGCAAAAGCAAAGAAACTAACTATTCCGTAGGCCTTCAAATACAAATAAAAAAGATGTAAATGCTTAAGTCCGGTGGTTTCATGGCTGCGAGTGCCTAGTAGTGAAGAATAAACCTGCTGCCTAAGAAATTGTTGCGTATTGTGTAGCGCTTCAGGAACCATCCAATAAAAGCTAAAAAAAACGAGGCTTAGTATGGCTAAAAATAAACCTGTCTCCAAAATTCCAGTGAACACTGTTTTGGGGCAGTAAATCAGTCTATAAATTAAGGGTATTGCCAACGGAAAAAACGCCATGGGGCCATCTGAAAGAAAGGCGATCAAAATTATAATTGAACTTAAAAAATAGAGGGAAACCAAAGTAATTTTCGATTGAACTCTATTCAATAAAATCAAACTCGCCAAGGTTGTGAATAAGGTTAGCGTCCCGATTAGATAATTATTAATGTATACCCAATTTAAGGGAATCAATAACCATAAAAGCAAAAGCAAGCCAAGACTAGTGGCGGGTCTTTTTTGCATTTTTAGCCAATAAAAGGAAATTAATCCAAATTGCCCAAGCGCCAAAATCAGGACATGTAAACGTTCAACAACAAGACCTTGCCCTAACAATTTATATAATAAAGACTGAAAATAAAGAGCCAAGGGCGGATGTTCGAAAAAAGGGTTTAACAGCGACAAAGATAAAAAAGGCCGCCATACAGTACCATACCCAAGACTTAAATTTTTTGACATCGATGCATAAATAAGTCCATCGAAAAAAAATTTGGGCTTTAAAAGAGGTGTAATAAGAATGGCAAAAAATAAGCCGACCGAATAACAGCATAGAGCAACCCAAAACCATTTTGCACTTCTAGTTATCATTTGAATTTCCTAAGCTTGCTTGGCATAAATGGCAATAGAAAAAATTACAAGTCCCATTCCTAAACCTTCAGAAATAGAAAGTTGTTCTCCAAGAATTAACCAGGCAAGAATTACGGTTGCCATTGGCATAACTGCAGTAGAAAGAGAAGCCAGGAGACCATCTACTCGTTGCGATCCAAAATACCAAAAGACGTAAAATAAACCAGAACTAAGTCCTAAAGCTAATAAAATAAACCAGGTATAACCGGTAATTGTTAAGGCGTCGAGGTGAAAGAAGAGAATAAAAGGCATCAAAATCAATGCATTTACCGCATTAATGAGTGATGAGACTAAGAAAACAGGTAAAGGATTTTTATGAAGTTTGGACAAAATGTAATAGCTTGCCTCAGGAAGTAAAGAAAGCAAAATGATAAAGTCACCAAAAAAGGAATGGTTTATTCCTAAGCCATGAAATTTATCCCAGGCAATTATCAACAGACCAAAGGTTGCAAACATAATACAAATAATTTTTTTCCCGGAAATTGTTTCTTTGAGAAAAATCGAGGACATAAGCGCAATCGTTGCTGGAAGGGCGCTGGTAATTATGCCGGCGATATTTGCATCCGTATACTTTAAACCCAAAAGCATAAGGCAATTGAAAAATACGCCAGCGGTTAAAGCTTGGGCAAGAATAAAAATCCAGTCCTTTTTATTGAGTTTGGAGAAATGCTTGCTGAGACTAATTTTTCGGGCAGGGCTAAGCCAATGCAGGATTATTAAGATAAAGGCAGCCAAACCAAAGCGAACAGTTAACATAAAAAGAAGCGGAAGGGATGAGACTAAGTATTTCGAAAAAACGATATTAACAGCAACCATAATTTGAGCAAGAAGTAAAAAACCAAGACCTTGCATAAATTTAGAATTTAAATTGTCCATAATCTTTCACCTTAAAGCTGAATCAGAACCTGATTTTAATCTGTTCTTTATAGTTTTATTTACCTTGAAAAGGCATCTTTTTTGCTGAAAACGTCATTTCACGCCATTGCGTGGGACTATGTCCAAAACGTAGAGTAAATCGCCTGCTAAAAGCAGAGATATTTGCATAACCGACCAGATAAGCAATCTTTTCAATAGAATATGAGCTTGTGCCTAAAAGCAATTGCGCATGACTCAGTCTTTTTTCCCGCCAATATTCTGAAAGTGTTTGACCTGTAGCCTGTTTAAAGCGTCGCTGCAATTGGCTTAAGCTTAAATGACAAGTTTCTGTCAGTTTTTCTAAATTGACAGGATTGTCAAAATGCTTATCTATCCATAATCGTGCTTTTAAAGCGGCTTGATCATTCATGGATATTAAGGGTGAAAGCAGGTTTAATAATAAATTCTCAATCAAATAATCTCTGAAAAAATCAGCCTTATTTTCCTGAATATAAGATTGCACAAAACTTAAAAATTTTTCTGTTGTTGCTGTTAAAGATATAAACGGCGGAAGCTGATTGGTTTTGTTAATTAGTAGAGGCTCTTTTATATCGAAAACCAAAAAACAATTATCCTGACTTGCTGCGAAACTATGAGTCTGGCCTGGCGCAATATACGCGGCAGAACGCCGATGAACGATTCCTCTATGACAGCCATTATTGAGTTCCATTGTACCTTGGAAAGGTAAAACAAATTGCGCAAAGTCATGGCTATGACTTTTGCTATGGGTTGAATAGGAACGTAAGGAAAGTGCGGAATCCAACATTTAATTCCTGTGCGTAAAATGCATTTATAACATAAAAATTTAGCAGATTATAACATGAATTTACACCTGCCATAAGGAGTCGAGAAAATAGTGCTTGGAATCTCTGAAATTCTTGACGACTTTGAATCCGGAATTACGCGCCAATCTTGTTACATCCGAGAGTGAGTATTTTTGAGAAGACTCAACGTGAATTGCTTCAAAGGCTTTAAAATGAAAAGATCTTTTCATAGCATTGATATAAACAAGCTGATCTTTATTTGAAACTAAATAGGACTCCATGGCTTTGGTGAAAACGTTATAGGTTCCATAATGATTAAAGGAATTTAAATTAAAATTAGCGCCCAACTCATTATTAATTCGTCTTAAAAGATTTAAATTAAATGCTTTAGTAATCCCGTCACTGTCATTATAGGCTTGTAAGAGAATATCGATTTCTTTAACTAAATCAAAACCAATAAGCACATAATCGCCAGGGTGAAGGCACTCATGAAGTTGGTCTAAAAATTTTCTGGTATCTGCTGCATTAAAATTTCCTAAACTGGAGCCTAAAAACATGAGTAAATTGCGCTTGGATGTTTTAGCGCTTAGCCATTTTATACCATTTAAATAATCAGAATTTAAAGCCATTGCTTCTAAATTCGGCAATTCCTTGTTGAATTTATCGGTCATGTGATTCAGATATTTTTTTGAAACATCAATTGAAAAATAGTTAAACGTTACGCTTTTTTGAAGAAAATAGTCTATTACAAGACGAGTTTTAATTCCCTCTCCGGGTCCAAATTCAATGAGATTCAATTGTTGATTTTTAAATAGCGCTGCAAGCTCATCCTTATGACAATCTAAAATTTCCAGTTCACAGTTAGTTAAATAATAATCAGGATGGTGAGTAATTTGATTGAATAATTCAGATCCTTTTTCATCATAGAAGTATTTTGAATCCAGAGACTTATGTACCTTGGATAAGCCGAGACGAACATCATGAATAAATTCCTGTTTTTCATCCTGATTAACCGGGTTAAATTCTGTCAAAATTTTGAATTGGGCTGTCATCATTCATTCCTTGAGGTTTTTAGCTAAACGAATACCGCTAAATTGCCAACGCTTATCAGGGGGATAAAAATTTCGATAAGAGGCGCGAATATGGGATTTTGGCGTAACGCAGCAACCGCCGCGCAGAACCATTTGGTTGGCCATAAATTTACCATTGTATTCAGCTAATTCGTTGGGAAAAGTTTCATATCCTGGGTAGGGCAAGTAAGCGCTTGCTGTCCATTCCCAAAGATCGCCAAAAAACTGCTGCGATAGCTTTTCTTCTTTTTGTGCTGGCTGCGGGTGAAAAAATCCATTTTCCAGCATATTGGACTTTTCGATTGTTAAAGAATTCGAAATAACAAAATGTTCCCACTCTTCCTCAGTCGGCAAGCGCATACCACGCCATCTTGCATAAGCTTCTGCCTCATAAAAACTTAAGTGCGAGACGGGCTCTTCCAGATTTAGAGGGGATAAACCATTTAAAGTAAAAATTGACCACTTATTATCTTGAAGGCACCAATATAAAGGGGCTTGCCAGTTATTTTTTATAAGACTATCCCAACCATCAGAAAGCCAAAGGCGCGGATTCTGATAAGCTTTGTCTTCGATAAATTCTAAATACTCTCCATTGCTAACTAATCGCGTTGCCAATGCGAAAGGCGCTAGAAATTTTTTATGGGCTGGCAGTTCGTTATCAAAACAAAAGCCCTTAGTAAAATTCCCAATATCAACAAGGCTGCCTTCATTTTCAACAAAATCCATTTTAGATAAGGGGAATTTCAAAGCTTGATGAGACTCTGTTTTATAGCAGGGAAGATAAGGGTCGATAGAAAAATTATGTTTGATATCCATAAGCAAGAGTTCTTGATGCTGTTGCTCATGCTCTAATCCAAGAATTATATTGGAAATCACAGTTTCTAGCCTGGACGATGAAATTTGCTGTAACAAGGCTAAAATATGCTCATCAACATATTGACGATACTCATAAATTGTTTCGACTTTAGGTCGCGATAACAACCCCCGTTTTGCGCGCGGATAAGGGCAGCCAATTCCTTGGTAATAGGAATTAAATAAATAACGAAAAGAGGAATTATAGCTTTGGTAATTGGATAAATAGTTCTCCAGAATAAAGGTTTCAAAAAACCAGGTCGTGTGAGCTAAGTGCCACTTTGGCGGACTCACTTCTTCAATGCTTTGAATGACGTAGTCTTCAATTGCAAGTGGGCTGCACAAGGACAGGGTCTGTTGCCTTATCCTTTGATATTTTAAACTAAGCTCCTCTTTTTTAATCAAATTCATCCTAGTTCATCCCGGTATAATTAGATTAAATTATAGACTGTTTAGGATAATTTAAGATAAATTGCGTATTTATTAATTAAATAAAGCCAATGAGCCTTTTTCACAAAGAATTTATTTCTGGTTTTTATAATGCAAAGTGATTAATATTCCTCACATATTTGTAAATCATAATCACTTTTATTGGAGTCTCAAATGCCATTTACAAAGAAAGCAGAATTACTTATCGCTGCAAAAGCAGATGATCTTGACACTATTAAATCATTCTTTGATGTACTCATCGATGAGGCTCCTACTAAAGTTGATATCGTATATGCCTTGAAAGTTGCCAATACTTCTAAAAGCCTTAAAACCATTGAATATTTCTGTTTATCGGGTGAACTGAATCAATCGGAAATTTCTGAGAACCTTATCTCAATTTGTAACATGGATGCCCCTGAGGATAAATTTAATCTCATCTCAACCCTTTGTGCGCTTAGCAATGCAAATAAACCAACTCAGATAGCGATAGATAAAGCTTTTGCAACACTGGCTGAGGCAGGCAAGTGGGAATTATTAAAGACCTTGTGCGAATCAGAAAATTCCCCCAGTCAAGAAGCGGTGGGCAATTTGATAAAGAAAGCCGGCCAAAAAAACTCGAACATCTTTTCTCGCAGCAGGAACAAAATTGTAGTAAAAGCTGAACTTCCCTTAGAGATAATGACATTTTTATTTGAAAGATCAAAAACCCAACCTAATAAAGAAGATGTTGATCAAACTTTAGATTTACTCCTAAAAAAAGACCTAAAAGATCCAATAATCTGGGATTTTATTGGCTATCTATGCGCTTTAAGTGGAGAAAATAAGCCAAGTCAAACTCTCATTGAAGCGGTTCTTAAAGCGGCTGTGCAGTCCAATAAAGGAGCCTTGGTAAAAACTTTAGGCTTGCTTGAAGGCGAAAATGCTCTCACTCGACAGGTCATTGCTGAGCTCTTGATTAAGGTTTCAAGGGAAAGTATTCTCAAGGATGTTATTTCAGTGGAGATTGTTCAACTTTTATGCGAAACCACCAGAAATAACCCCCTTTCAAAAGACATAGATACTGCTATAAATGCAGCTTTGATAAATCATCAGAAAAATTGGGATTACATTAAATATTTTTGTAGCCTAAAGACAGCTAACAAGCCCTCGCAAGCTAGTATCGATAAAGTTTTGCAAGAAGCCCGTAAAGCCTCAGATTGGGATTATGTAAAAAGTTTATGCAGTGATTCCTTGAATCCACCGAGTCAAAAAGCACTGGGAGATTTGCTGAAGTGTGCTGCTATAAAAGCTAGCGTTTTACCTTCAAAGAGTTTAAATCGTCAAAACCCTCCAGCTGAGCTGCCCTATGATGTACTAATCTTTTTGTTTGAATCATCGGTTACAAAACTTTTAAAGTCCGATGTCAGTTACACTTTAATGGAGATTCTTAATAACAAAGACTTGGATGACAAAAAAACCCTGGATGCAGTTTCTTATCTTTGCGCATTGACCGGAAGTAATAAGCCTATTCAAGATGCCATAAATCTGGCGTTGCGAATTTCAGTTAAAAAAAATAAACACGATTTGGTTAAGCAACTTTGCTTAATGAAAGGAGATAACGCGCCTGATCAAAAAACTGTGGGTAACCAATTAATTAGTTGCTCAAGTTTAGATCAGAGGATGCCATTGATTCTGCTTTTGTGCGAAGCCTCTTATAATAGTCCTACGCAAGCTGATCTAAGTGCAAGTGTTGCCGAAGCCTTAAAATCATCGCCTATTAAAAAGGATTATTTAACTTATTTTACCAGTATGAAAACCGCAAACAGACCGAATCAGGAGGCAATAGATAAAGTTTTATATGCGGTAGCCAAAGAAAATGATTGGACTTATATTAACTATTTATGTGAAATCGATAATACTCCAAGTCAAAAAGCTATAGATTCTCTACTGAAGTTCGCGGCTAGTGTGAAACAAATCCCTTCAAAGAATAGAGCTCAAGCTAGGGAAATGCCTTATGAGGTTATGGTTCATTTGTTTGAACAGTCTATTATTAAGCCGTCTAAGGAAGCTGTCAGTTTTACTTTGAAAGATATCCTTGACCGTTGTGATTTAAAATCCGAACAAAATTGGGTCAAGATTAATTATTTATGTGCTTTAAATGGTGATAATAAGCCAAGTCAGGAGGCTATAAATACAGTGCTTAGACGAGCTATTGTGTTTGCTCAACAAGATTTGGTAAATAAATTATGTACCATGAAAGCTGATAATGCTCCCGAGCACAAAGTGGTCGCTAGCACATTGATAGAATTTGCAGGCATGCAGCAAATAAACATACCTGTTGAAACAATTGCTATGTTGTGTGAACACTCTATTCATAAACCCACTCAATCTGATGTAAGTGCGGCACTTGAAGCGGCTTCTGGTATTAAAAACTGGGCATACGTCAGCTATTTTTCTAAAATGGAAACCGATAATAAGCCCAGTCAAGCCGCTATTAATAAAGCTTTGGAAGCTGCAGCTACCGCCGGTAATTGGGAATTAGTAAAGAGGCTATGTCTTATCGATAATTTACCTGGACAAAAGGCAATTGGTTTTGCATTGAAGAGAGCTCCTTTAGACACTATCAAATTTTTATTGGAAACTTCACTTGTTAAGCCGGACAAAGAGGATGTAAGTCAATATCTGAATCAGCTTTCAAGTAGGAAAAAAAATTGGGCTGACTACGATAAACTCCAATGTATTGCATACCTGGCAGCTTTAACTGGAGAAATTAAACCAAGCTCTCTAGCTATAAAAGGGACATTGCTATATGCAGTTTTAAATCAAAATCAGGAGATAGTTAAACAGATCTGCCTAATGCAGTCAGATAATGCGCCCACTCAAAAGGATTTTGAATTTGTACTACAGGCAAAAACAATAAGTCTCGAGGCTATAAAATCATTGTGCGAGTTACCTAAAAATCCCCCTGGTCCTGAAGCAATTGATAAGGCTTTTATAGCAGCAACTTCATCACAATCCTTAGAAAAGTTTCAATATTTTTGTCAAAAAATGGTAAGCCAAACAGCTATCAATAAAGCTTTAATTGGGGCTGCAACTAATGATTTGTTTGAAGACTTTAGGCAGGAAGAAGCGGTTGTAATAATGCAATGCCTATTTGAAGCAAAGTTCCCGGATCAGGAAGCAATCAATGAGGCCTTAAAAACTGCAGCCTCATCAGGCTGGCTGTCTGTTGTGAAATTTTTATGTGAATTGGGAGAAAATTCCCCCGATAAAGTAGCTATTGAAGAGGCTTTTTTAAATGCAGTTCCGTTTCAATTGGAAATGGTTGAGTATCTTTTAAAAAGGATAAACCCATTGAGTCAAGAACGACTTGTGGATATCGCCTTACAAAAAACGCAACATATTGAAGTCATTTCTTATTTGCAAAAATTTAAGGTAGAAAAGTTAAATTCTTTAGTGAATCAGAAAGAAACTAAAGTGATTGAATCGCATGATTCCTCGGCGGCAAATCAGAAAACACAAACTGACAATTCGCTAGCCTTAGCAGAGCAAAACTCAGGAACGTATAAGACGAAATCCTCTTCCAATAAACCGATAAAAGCTCATGAATCCATAAATCTTGATCCATCAAATGCCCGTACCAAACATAGTTTGCCTTCCTCATCGTACAAAACCTTAACTAATACTTTGTTTAAAAAAGCGATAAATCATGGTGATTTTAAATCCTGCTTTTCTTTCTTACAGATTAGAGCGATCAATACCAGAATTAAAGAATTGGAAAATGAAATAGGGGGTTGTTTTAGCTTTTTCATTAATACCGATCGAAAGCAAGAAAAAATAGCGGGCTTGCTCGAATTACTAAAAATTGGGCAACAACCCGGGATGACTATTCCTGATGCGATTGAGCAAGTGATAAATGATGAGCGGTTCCCAGAGCTGAGGGCTGGATATATCTTTAATCGCACTTCATCTTTATTTGATGAGCTTTTAGATTCAGCCCAAAGTCCTGCTATTCGTTGATGAATTGCCTTTTACCTAGAGACCGTGCTTTATGCACGGTAACCTTAGGATTCGAATATATCGGCTCAATTCAAAGCATATAGTATAGTTGGAAATGAATGCCTAAATAGCAAAACTCTTCACCAAGCGGCTTATTAAATTTTCGCATTCAATAAGCTGCTCAATGCTAACAAATTCATTCGGTCGATGTGCTTGCTCAATAGATCCCGGGCCGCAAATAATCGTCGGGATTTCAGCCTCGTGAAAAAGACCGCCTTCTGTTCCATAGGAAACTTTGGTTCTTTTTTCTGTGCCGGTTAGATTACGGATTAATTGGGTAATCATCTGGTCTTCAGAAGTATTTAGGCCAGGAGCTGCTGAGATTTCGACTAAATCAATACTAGCCTCAGGATGTTCTTTTTGCATGGAAGGCAATAATTGGTCGTTAATGTAATTCTCAATTTGATTAGATATCTCTTGAGGTTTTACATCAGGAAGATGCCTAAATTCAAAGGCAAATTCACACCATTCCGGAATAATATTTAAAGCCGAACCACCATTAATCATGTTGGTGGTCAAAGTAGTATAAGGAACGTCAAAATCCTGATCGAAAGGACCTTGTTGTTTAAATTGTTCAGCAAGGCTTTGCAAATAAACCATCAAGAGAGCAGCATACTCAATTGCATTACAGCCTTTATTTGTCAAAGAAGAATGACTTGCAACGCCATGAATTCGACATCGGTACAATAATCGCCCTTTATGGGCGGTGACTGGTTGCATATTGGTGGGTTCGCCAATGACACAGGCTTCGGGTCTAACCTCTAATCGTTCTAAATGGGCAAGTAAAGGACGTATGCCGAGACAGCCCACTTCTTCATCATAGGAAAAAACAAAATGAATTGGCTTCTGAAGTTTCAGAGTACAAAACTCTGGTAAAAGATTAAGTAAAACTGCAATAAATCCCTTCATATCACAGGTTCCACGACCATAAATACGTCCGTCACGCTCAATGGCTTCAAAGGGATGGCTATCCCAAATTTGACCATCAATGGGTACGACATCCGTGTGGCCTGATAAAACTATTCCACCTGTAGAATTGCCATCATAGGCTGGAAGGGTAGCCAATAAATTGGCTTTGGTTTTAGTCTCATCAAAAATTAATTTTGGGCTAAGTTGATTTTGTTCAAACCAGTTTTGGATTAGGGCTATTAGTTCAAGATTTGAGTTTCGAGAGGTAGTATCAAAGGCAACGAGGCGCTTTAGCCATTGTTGTGTGTTCATTTAAGCGCACCCTATTTTTAAGACCTTTCTGAGGCTACCAATAATAACAAATTAAGTACATAGCGATTTCCCCTAAAAATCTAGGCGATTGACGATTGAAATAAAAAAATTAAGCTAAAAAGTTCTCAGCTTTTTCAAATTTTTAGTGCCTCGTTAGTGCGATCATCTAGCAATTTTTTGTATTTATCTGGATTATCAAATTCGTTTGATAAAAAGAATTTAGCTTTTATTTGTTGGATTAACTTGGATTCCACATTAGCTTGGAAGTTAATATCGCTATCAATACGGTCTAAATGCGTTTCGAGAGATTTCAATTGATCCCGGGTAGGTGGGTCGTTATAGACGTAATGATTAGCGCCATTTGAATAAAATCGGGTCTTCCCAACAGGTGTTTCAACTTTTTTTACATGATCCCGATGATTGCGAAAATTCTTAATTTTGCTTTGAGATTCTTCGACTTTCTTCCTAAGATCAGCATAGGTTTCTTTTGGCCGGTTGTAAGGCTGTGCTGAAATTTCTTTTTGATGATGCTCAAGACATCTAATCAAAGGTCCATTCTCTGCATCAATATCTGCCATTTTTTGATAGCTAGTGTAAATTTTGGTATTTCTAGCAAGAGTATCATCAATTGCCGGGCTAATTTTATTGATCAATTCCTCTAATTCGGCAACTATAAACTGGTTAAGCCAATCATTAATCGGTCTGAAAATAAACCACTCAGGAAAGAAACCTTCCATAAGTGCAAAAGACCTACACTCTTTTTTTGAACCGATTAGTAATTTTGACAATTCTTCCGTTGAAGCAGCATTAACAGCATTGACTGCAAAGCCAGAAAGATTCTGAATGGGTTTATCAAACCACCATGCATAGAACTTAAGAAAAGAACTTAATGTAAGTGTTTCAGGATCAAATGTGTAAGGATTAGTTCTGTTTAAATCATTAGCTGAATAATAAATCATTTAGTATCCACAGTATCAAAATGTTCCTGATATTAACAATTGGTTTATTAAAAATCAATAAAAGGAAAGATTCAAAAGATTAAAGCTATTAATATTGGATTTAAATTAGACACAGTATATTTAATGGCGCTTGAAAATTCTCAGTCTCTAACCCTTCAAGGACTAATAAAAATTTGTATAAGAAGCATAGATTTTTTTGTTCTATCAAGAAAAATTATTGATCGGAAAATTATTCTCGAACAAAACCCTCTCCATCGCTGCATTAATTTGTGCAGCTAGAGAAGGAAAGGCGCTTCTGAAGTTAGCTCCAGCTTGCAAGGGATCACTATCATTTTTCTGAATAATTTGTGCAATATCGGCGGTTAAACACTGGGGATCGAGCTGCTTGGCTTTTGCTATTAAACGCCCAGCATCTTCAAATTCTCCATACAAACTTTGAACCAGTGCCAGGCCTCCCCATCCTTCGGGAGATTGCTCATCTATTTTAACCACCTGCTGATAACAGGCTTCCGCATTTTGAATTTGATTTTGACATAGTTGACACCAACCCAAACTTATCCAGTTATCGAGAAATAACGGCTCCAGTTCTGCTGCCTTTAGAAAAGCTTCTTTTGCTTTTTGCATTTTCCTTTCACGCATGAAAGTCGAACCGAGTGCAAACCATAAAGAGGCTTTTTCTGGTTTTCTTTTTAACAAATTCTCGATTTCAGAACTAGTTGAATTCCCTTCTGCCAATTGAATCAAAAGCAGAATAGTCTGAGCTTCCTGATTATCGGGTGAATTTGCCAGGGCTTGTCTTGCCGCTCTCTCTGCGACTTCAAAATTTTGACAATCGAAATATATTTCAGCTAATAAAGCAAAACCCTCCGAAAAATGAGGAAGAAATTCCATTGATGATTGCAGAAGATAAATGGCATCATCTAAATTGCCTTGCTGACGCAAAAGCTTGGCAAGGAGTAATGCAGACTCTTGATTTAAATTATTTGATTTCCGCAAGGGATCTAAATACTTAATTCCTTCTTCACTCTCCATTAAAGAGTAATGACAAAGAGCCAGGCTATAACGAATAATCAGAGAATCATCATTCTTTAGCGCTTTGCCTAGAATCTCTTTTGCCTCTTTGTAATTCCCTAAATGGATATCAATAAGCCCTTGTTGTACAAAGCAGGCTTCGCAATCAATCAACTTTGCCTTATCTAAAAAACCTTGGGCGGACTTAAAATCGCCTATTTGGCGATAACAATCGCTAAGGCTAAGGAGTAGATTGAGGTTTTTAGGGTCTTGTTCAAGAAAGTTTAAATATCTTGTAAGTTTTTCCATTTTTATATCCATTAGTTTTAAAAATTAGTTCAAGTTGAAACTGCCGACCAAGGCTTGAATTACTAAATCCCAACCATCAATAAGTACAAAGAGCAATAATTTAACCGGTAAAGAAATTGTCATAGGAGGAACCATCATCATCCCCATCGTCATTAATATGCCGGAAATGATCAAATCAACTAGAAGAAAGGGCAGGAAAATCATAAACCCAATCTGGAAAGCGGTTTGCAATTCTGAAAGTAAAAAAGCAGGCACCAGTTGATGAATTTTGATGTCTTTTGCAGTCGAAGGCATGGGTTCTTTTGCTAATTGCAAAATCATTTTCAAATCTTTTTCGCGTGTTTGTTTAAGCATAAATTGTTTAAGCGGTTTCTCTGCGTTGCGAAGCGCTTTTTCAGTGCTTATTCGTTTTGCCTGATAGGGCTCGTAAGCGTTTGTGTAGATGGATTTGATAACCGGCATCATAGTAAAAAAAGTCAAAAACAAAGCTAGTGAAATCAGAACTGTATTGGGCGGGGTTTGTTGTAAGCCTAAGGCATTACGAAGCATCGAAAGGACAACAACAATCCTCGTAAAAGAAGACAACATAATCAAAAAACTGGGCGCTAAACTGAGCAAGGTTAATAAGGCAAAAACCTGCAAGGCAGGTGAGATGGAGTTTTGATCGAACTGAAAAGCGCCCAAAGAAAGCGTTGAGGTCGAAGCGATAGATGCAATGGGTAAGCTAATGATAATCAGAAATAATACTGCAGGTTTAAATCGATAGTAATACTTCATTAAATTTTTGAATAATTTAGCTGCTAATTTCATGTAAATTATCCATTTTAATTTGAGTTTGCTCATTTTGAGAGGAAGGTTTTAGAACTTGAAAAGCCAGAGTATGCTGATTGTCAGCTACCAGAAAATGTTCATTTCGATATTCCAAAACAAAAAGAAATGTTTTTGCACTCAATCTTTTTTTATCAATAATTCGCAAAGAGGAGGGGGTGAAAAAATCACGTTTAGACTTTTTTGCCAAAGTGTAGAGGATGGCAAGTAAGGCAAAAATAGCTAATAAATAAACATGCCAGCTTGGTTTCGGCGCAATTGCTTCTTTAAAGGTTAAGGCCTCAGCTTTGACTTGCCCAGTTAATAGCAGCATTGTGAGCAGGTAAAAAATTGGTGTTTTCATGAAGCAATTTCCGTAATTTGCATGGCGAAACAATCTTCTGCGCAGAGTAACTCTCCGCGAGCGATGATCTGATTGTTTAGGAGAATTTCAATGGGTTCAGAAGTTTTTTGGTTAAGGGTAAAAGTTTGACCTAACTTAAGTTCTTTTAATTCTGAAATTGTTAAAGAAAGAGTGCCTAATCTTATTTGGCATTCAACTTCTAAATTACCGACAATGTTTAAATAATTTTCATTTAATAAGGTTTTAGAACCGCCTTGAAGTTGCTGCTCAGAAAGGGCTATTTTTTTCACAGATATTGTCATAAGGACCTCTTGATTTGTACAGATTTGAACTCTTGAATTTGTCCAGCTTCAACCTCAAAAATTGCCTGTTTTTGATGTCGGATAATTAGTGGATTGCTCATTAAATGCGAGGTTTTAATTAGATCACCAACTTGCAGATTCACTAATTTATCGAGACTTAAGCATTGAGGTTGGAATTCAATACTTAACTCTAACTCATTGCTCACTAAGGCCTCATCCAGCTTGGTGAGCGCTTTTGTAGAAACATCAGGTTTTGGTAACTGCGATATAACCCAATCAGGATGCAAATAGAGATTGAATGCCTGATTTTCGATCTGAAATAGACCTTTAATGCAGGGAGAACCCTGATAAAACCAATCGCTTGAACTTGTGAAATCATTCACTAATTGCAAGGTTTCAAGAACTAATAATTCCTTAAAAAGATAAATAATAATTTCTTCACAGACGGGTTCAAAACAGGGGGACTGGTTGCCGAATAAACATTCTTTCACTAAAGAAAGAAATGATTTATCTAAAAGGGCTACAGGTTTTTTATCTGAGATTAAAAGCAGATTATCATTGGATTTAGCAATTTTTATTGCTTTATAATTTTCTTTTTGAATTAGGGAAAGTTCCATTTTGAGTGGATTTCGAGCATAAATTTGATTCCAATTAGTTAAAATTCTAAGGAATTTCTTCTGCAAAAAATTGAGTTCGTTCCTATTAATTAGACGAAAAGGTTTGAATTGAGATTTCATTTTTTGAATAACTCTTCTAGCAGTTGTTTATCAATATCCATAATTTGTGAGCAGGCTTGAAACATCCTTTGTAAAACTACAATGTTGCCGAATTCCGTGTTTGCATTGACATTTGACGACTCCAGAGACGCAGATTGTATGTTGCCGAAACCGCCTTTATTCGCGCGACCGATTTGCCTGCCTGAGTCATTTTTGGAACGGAATAAATTATCGTTGGTTTGAATAAGCGTGTGCTCAAGGTCATCAAATTTGGCAAGAGCAACATGAAGACCTTCAACCGCTTGATCATTATCGTAGTTGTAAGAAATCAGGCCATTTTCATCAAAGGAAAAACTGGTTTGTTTACCCTCTCGATAGCCGTCTTGTTGGAAAATTTTGAGTGAGGATTTGTCTGGAGATGTTTTGGAATCTAAACGAACTGATCCCTCTTTTGATGATTCGTATGAGCCAAAGCTTAGGCTCAATTGCTGATCATTTGGTAAGTCTAGTTTAATTAAATTGGATCCAGAAACAGGAGCCCCGTCATCTGTACGGGTAAATTCTATGGATTGGCCATAAGAATAAATGGGTTCTCCATCGAAACTCGCACTCTCCAGCTCCCAAATTAGCGCATCGTTGGTTATTGGTTCGTTGGCTTTTACACCTAAAGGTCTAAACTCAAGTTCTAAAGTATGTTCTTTGCCTTGGGCATCAAAAATCGAAGAGAAAGTGAAATTAATGTTTTTATAAATAGAAAATGGACGGGACTGGTCAGGATTTTCTTTATCCTGCTTGATTTCATCATCGGTTTTTTTATTTAAGAGAAATTCACCCGCCAAATCAATAAGTGAAGTCGCTTTACCCACTTTTACTTTAGGACCAAATTGCTGAATCGGAACCAAGTCGCCTTTCTCATTGTAGCCAAGAACTAAACCACCACTGTGTTTGTCTACGAGTTGTCCGGATGTATTAAAATTAAATTCACCATCTCTGGTATACAATAATTCCCCATTTTTTTGACGAATGATAAAGAATCCCTGTCCGCCAATTGCGAGATCAGCAGGGTTTCCTGTGGGAATGTTTGATCCTGAATTAAAATTAGTTGTAGTTCCAGCTATTCTCACCCCTGAACCGAGGCCATCGTGACTTTGGCCGTTGCCCAAGGATGAATAAAATACATCCGAGCGTTTAAATCCAGGGCTTTGCATATTAGCAATGTTGTGTGAGGTATTTTGTAAGCCAAAACTCGCTGCCAACATGCCCGTTAAACTCGTGTAATAACTATTTGTCATCTTAACCTCACAAATAACTGTCGACTTTTTCAGAGACGGAACTTATGTCTAACAAGGTTGTGGTAAACTCTTCCTTACCAGCAATAGCATGGATTATTGGCTCTGATTTGGGTGGGAACTCAATGCGATTAACAACTCCTTCCTTAAGACTTCCTCTTAGTTTGATCACTTTTCCAAGAAGCGCCATGTGTTGATTCCCATTGGTTAAATTGGCAATTGCTGCTAACGAACCGGAAGCCGCTTGGGCTTCTTTCAAAAGAGAAAATTGTGCCATCTGTGCCATAAACTCTCGATTATCTACCGGTTTTAAAGGATCCTGATAAGTTAATTCCTTCATGAATAATTTTAAAAAATCAGCCTGATTAACACCCTCGATTGCATCAGCCATGTTTAACTCCATTAATAATAAGTTGTTGTAATTTTATTCCTTTGGATTTAAGCCAATCTTTAATTAAGAAGCTCAATTCTTTAGATTCCAGCCTGGTTAAATTGCTTGTACTTAGGCTACATTCGGCTTCGTTGTCTTGAATAAATAAATGATGTTCTTTGAAGACAGTGTTTTGAAATTGGGTCTGCTTTTCCAAATGATTTGTTTTCTGCTTTATGTTTGTTTGCAGCTCTGTATTTTGGCTTGTTTGATAGGCGAGATAGAATTGTTCTTTATTAGTCAAAGCAGAGCCTTGTTTCAGTTCGATTTCTTTACTGTCAACAACCAAAATTTTTGGTGAAATTTCTTTTTCTAATTCATGGAGTGCAGTTTTCTCTTTCATGTCTACTTTGGCAAAAGCATCAATCTGATTGAAGGGTGGTTGGTTATTGTTAAACTCTATGTCCTTAGTTTTTGCCTGGTTCAAAGGCTTAAATTGCAGATCTGAAATTTCCAATTGTTGTTGATGATACCAATAATATTCATCCCCATTTTTTTGTTGATGCACAGGGTTAAGCGTTTGTTGAAACAAGTTGCTAGATCTTGTATTTTCCTGTTTCCGCATGAAGCTCTCCAAGAGTTGTTTTTTTGTGTTAGGGCTATCAATTTCCATTATATTTTCTCCTTAATAACACCCATTCATCGAGATTTTTTTGCTGAAGTGCTAAAGCATTTTCATGCTCCTTTTTTATCTGATTTTCAAAATGCTTTTCCAACATCTTTAATTCAATATTTATCCGTAAAAAGCGTTCTTTTAATGTGGTCTGATGCGATTCCATTTCTCTAATTTCTATTGATAAATGTTCAGATTCCTGATGACAGTGAACGATGAAATTCAAGCGCGATATTTCCTGTTCTGGATTAATAATCGCTGGTGTTGCAGATGCCTTTTCAATTTGTTCTTGCTTTATCGCTTGTTTTTTTTTCAAAGTTGACAGCAGCTCGGAAACTTTTTGAAGGTTTTCATCTAGAGCGCTAAGTTGCGAAGAAAGTTTAGTTCTTAATGCATTTAGTTTTTTATTCATTACAAATCTCGGAAAAACGTTTCTCTAAAACATCCATAGATAAGGGCTTTTCTCTTCGTTGGATGAGTAACTGGTTAATTGAATCAATCCGCTCCATAGCGTAGTCGAGTTTCAAATTATTGCCTTCTTTATAAGCACCTATTTCAATAAGATCTTTGTTTTGCTGATATTGACCTAGCATTGAAATAATTTGCTGATGTAATTTTTGTTCTTCGGAATTCAACAATTGCGAACTTAAGCGAGAAACCGATTGTAAAATATCAATTGGCGGATAATGGTTGCGCTGCGCCAATTCACGGGTTAATACAATATGTCCGTCTAAAAGCGCGCGCATGTTATCAGAAACGGGTTCATTGAAATCTTCGCCCTCCACCAGCACTGTATAAAGTCCAGTTATACTGCCCTGGCCGCTAAAGTTTCCCGCACGTTCAACAATCCCGGGAAGCAGTGAAAATACTGTCGGTGTGTAACCTCTGGCGGTCGGCGGCTCGCCTAAACTCAACGAAATTTCTCGTTGTGCCATTGCAAACCGGGTGATCGAATCCATGAGCAACATAACGTCTTTACCTTGGCGGCAAAAAAATTCCGCAATGGCCGTTGCTGTATAAACGGCTTGCTTGCGCATTAAGGCAGAGTCATCGCTGCATGCAACAACAAGAATTGTTTTTTTCAAACTTCTTTCATCCAGGTTGTCATGGATAAAATCATTCACCTCTCTGCCTCTTTCACCTATCAGTGCAATGACATTGATATCGGATTTGATATATTGGGTAATCATGCCAAGCAAAACGGATTTACCTACGCCAGAACCCGCAAATAAGCCCATGCGCTGCCCTTTACCAAGGGGTAATAAAACATCAATTGCATGAATGCCGGTGAGTAAACGTTCTTTAATGGGCTGGCGTAAAAGTGGATTTATTTTGGTCGTAAATAGAGGAACCTGGACAGGACAATGTATGGGTCCTTTTTGATCAATTGGCTGGGCCAAGGCATCAACAATTCGACCAAGAAGTGCTTCTCCAACAGGGACTGTCATTGCCGAGCCTGTTCCTCTTACCTTAAATCCTCGCGCAATTTGTGAGTTAGTAAAAGGCATTAAGATGACTTTTGATTGCTCAAAACCAATGACTTCAGCTTGCAATAGAACCTGATTTTTGGAGTCCAGGATTTCGCATAATTCGCCGATAAAAGATTGTGGCGGGCCATTGGCTATTATTTTCGAACCTGAATATTGTTCAACTTCGCCTAAGCGTTCAACGCATTGTAATGTATTAAGCCGATTTACCATGGTTTCCCTCAGCTTTGATTTCTAGTAATACTTGTTTTAAACGTTCAATCTGGCCTTCAATACCAGCATCAAAAACACCATGTTCACTGCGGATTAAACAACCACCTAGCTTCAGGGTTTCATCAGCGATTACTCGAAGGTTCTGACAGAGGCTAAAATCAACTTGAAGTTCGCCTTTTTGCAATAGCGACAAGTCTTCAGGATTTAAAACAAGCGTGAGCGACTGCTTATCATTCACATGGCTTAGGGCTCTGCTAATTTGCTGAGCAATAGCTTCTTTATTTTGCTGTTGTTCAATAAAAAATCGCTCTGTAATTGCAAGCACAAAATCAGCGATTTCAGTTTTTAGTGACAGACGGTTCTCGTTTATCGCGTGAGAAAGAGTTTGCAGTAATCGATGGATTTTAAGCTCTAATTCTTCGATTGCTTTTCTTGCCAGTTCCTGGCCTTTACGGTCACCCTCATCAAAACCTTGTTTGAACCCTATTTTGTAACCTTCCTCACTAGCTTTTTCCTTGGAGCGGGTTAGTTCTTTGGAGTCTTGTTCTTTAGCTTGTTCAGAGGGTTTATCTCCTAACTGTTGTTTAGTTATTTGTTCCAAATGAAAGAAATCTTTACTCAGGTTAAATCCCTTAAATAGCTCAGCCATGATTTATCTCCAAATAGTCTGCAAAGGGTTTTTCCCAAAGTTTAAGTAGCACCTGCTTGGTGGCCTTGCTCAATTGGTTTAATTCATCGCTGTTATCCAAATTTTTTATCTTGTTTTCTTTATCGAATAAATCCAAAAATTGCTGCCGCCAGGAAAATTGTCCTTGTTCAAGCAGAATGGCTACATAAAGAGGGCAAAAAGCTGCGAGGGCGTGCATATGAGGTGGCGCTATGATTGGTAAATTTGGCAAAGAGGCACGCTTGGATTTTAAGCTTCGAAAGCGATGAGCTTTTGCAAGCAATTGCTCTCCTTGCATTTCACAAAATTGGTTTTTTTGCGAAGCAGAAAGTTTTGAAAGGATCCAACGTTGATCAGCCTTAGGGAGACGGCCAATTTTTAATAGAATTTCTTTTAAATTGATCTGAGTTTTTATCAGGTTCATTTTGACCTCTCGAATGAAATATTTAACATTTCTGGCTCTGCTTCATTTAGCGGAAAAATCTTAATCATGGTTGCTCAACCAATCGCTTAATTCTCTTAATAACAATTGACGCTTTTGCTGCCGGTGTCGGTAAGCTAAAAATAGATAGATTAGAAAAATGCCTGATAGAGCAGCGCAGAAGGTATTAATTAAATCCCTGGAAAAAATTTGTTTGTGTTGGGGAATAGCAATAGTGGGAATAAATGATGTCTGCTTTTTGAATATTAAAGGTTCTATACTGATAGTATCACCGCGTTTGGCATCAAAACCGACCACTGTTTTCACCAGTCTTTCAATCTGTTGAACTGTAGCCTGATTGGTAAATTCCGGTATTACAACTGATATGCTAAGACGCTCGATTTTGCCATTTGCACGGGTGAAATTTTCTTTTTTTGTTCCAAAATGATAGCTTTTTTCGCGAGTAAGGTCCTTGTTAGTTTGGGCCTTTTCATCTTTTGTCGAAGTAGAATGCTCAATTTCTTTCTCATGAGTAACATGGCCATCCTGTTCCGGTTTTATAATTTCTCTTTGAAGTTGATCATAATTTAAAGTGACATCAATTTTTACCATGAATTCATCATGGTTAAATATAGGTTTAAGCATTTGTAAAATTTTGTCATTGAGGTAACGTTCCATGTTTTTTTTGCTGGCAAATTGGCTTGAAGTGCGTTCATTTTTTGCGGTTAAGTTGTAACCATTTTGATCAAGCACAACTACATTCGATTTCTGCATATGAGCGACGCTAGCGACAATAAGTTGCTGTATGCCCTTAATTTGCTCTGATCGTAAAGGATGGTTTAAATGCAAACTAATAGCCGCGCGAGGTTGACTGTCTTCCTGCTGGAACAAATGTTGTTGGGGAATAACCAAATGTACTCGAGCCTGTTTTACTTCATCAAGGCTTGTTATCGTTCGCTCTAGTTCCCCTTGCAAAGCGCGCTGATAATTGATTTTTTGCGAAAAATCTGTGAGCCCAAAATCACTTTTATCAAATAATTCGAAACCCACGCTGCCTGATAATTGCATACCGGAACTCATCAATTTGAGGCGGGTTTTATCAATCAAATGCTTATCAATAAGAATATCGGAGCCTTGATTGTCGATTCGATAGCTGATGTTGGATTTTTCTAATTGAGTAACAATCTGACTGGCATCGCGACCATCGAGATTGTTAAATAAAATAGAATAGTTTGGAGTTGCTAGCCAAAAGCTTAGCGCTGTTATTAGAGAGGCAATAAGAATAAGACCGCCTACCAAACCAAACTTTCTCTCTTTAGAAAGATCATTAAATGACAAGAGCCATTCTTTAAAATAATTCATTTTAAATTTGCTCCCTCATTATTTCCTGATAGGCGGACATCAAACGGTTACGAATCTGTTCTAAAAATTGAAATGATATTTTGGCTTGCTCCATGATGAGCATGGTTTGATGCAGACTTGTACTTTGACCACTCGCTAATTGCACCAAGGCCTTATCTGCTCCCATCAATTTCTCGTTTGTTTCACTTAAGCTATCTTTAAGCAAAGAACTAAATGAAGGTGTGGCTTTATTGAAGCCTTCGACCTTTGTAGTTTCTGCATTAAAATTAACTCCATTTAAAGCTTCAATTTTCATCGATCATTCCCAATTGAAAGTGCTTGCAGATAAAGGCTGTGCGCGGTGTTAATCACTTTGACATTGGCTTCATAAGCGCGTGAAGCGCGAAGCAGGGTAGTCATTTCATCAACCAGGCTAATTCCTGGATAAGAGATATAGCCTTGCTGATCAGCAGCTGGATGCCCGGGTTGATAGACTTTATTTAAGGGTAAATTTTGGGGTGCCAGGCTGATTTGAGCAAACTCGTTTCCTTTTGTATCGCTTAAATAAGCATCGAATGGCTTTGCAGTCGCTAGAACTTGAAGAGGCTGGAATTGAGAACTTGCAGTTTGCAAGCTATGCTGATTGGCGATGTTATTAGCAACGACATCAACTCGTAACTTTTCAAGGCGCATACCATTGGCGGCAATGTTATAAATTTGATCATAACTCATGATTGATTATTTCCATGTAGTGCGAGTTTCATAAGCGCTAATTTTGAATTGATGCCCTTGATGAGCGCTCTATAGTGAGTGCTGTTTTTAACGCTTAAAGCAAGTTGTTCATCAATTGAGGAATGGGCAGAGCTTTGTTGCAAGAAAGGGTGCAGTTCTGAAAGTGAATTCGAACTCATCGAAGCAAGTTGCTGCTCAAAATTGACTTCCATGGTCTGATAACCACTGGTATTTGCATTAGCGATGTTATTTGCGATCGCAGTTTGACGCAGCAAACTTGCATCGAGCGCCAAACTAACAAATTCGATTGTTATGTCGTTACTCATCATTTTTTCCTAACTTCCTTCCTTTACATCCAAGGGTGTGGACCGAATCAAATTTAATTATTTTTCGTCAGTACTTATCGATTTTTCCTTAACTTCTTCCTTTATTAATGATTGTTTCTTATTCTTTTAAAATTTCTATTTCGTTTGCACTTCCTCTTGTTGTTTAGGTTCTTTGGTTGATTCAAACAGGTCAAATCCATGATGTTTATTGAATAATAAGTTCAGCATGTAAAGCGCCTGCTCGTTGTAAAGTTTCCAGGATTGAAATTAGGTCTCTTGTTGAGGTCTACACCTTTGTCAATGCTCTAATCAAATCGGCAATAGTGGCGCCTTCAGGTAACCTAACAAGATTCGCTAAAGGCTCCTTGGCATCAATAGAAGTTGAGGGTGTAATTGCTGTGTGCACCTGGTTGCCCGTATCCGCAATAAAGGCAGGTTGAGAGACGTTATATTCTGTTGCAATTGCAATTTGTAAATTACCCTGTGAAATGGTTACTGCATCGATTTTGACATCGGCGCCAGCAATTACCACACCCGTACGTTCATTGACTACAACGGTGGGTAAATTATCAGGCGTTATAGCTATATTTTCCAACTGGCTGATGAAATGCACATAGCGTTTTCTTGCATCTTTTGAGGGATGAATTTCGATATCTTGCGCCGACTTGGCAACTGCTGTATGAAGGCCAAAGCGTTTATTAAGCGCTTTTTCTACCTGATCGGCAGTTGTAAAATCTGGACGATTCAGGATGACATGTAAATCACCTTCTTTTGAAGACAATTCATTGTAAATTGTTTTTTCAACGACAGCCCCGCCAGGTATAAGACCTGCAGTAGGATGATTTTTTTGAATGACATTTCCAAATAAATCATATTTAAAGCCGCCAATTGAAATGGGGCCTTGAGCAATCGCATAGACCAGATTATTGGTTCCCTTAAGTGGAGTCACTAAAAGCGTGCCGCCAAGTAGGCTCTTGGCATCACCCAATGAAGCCACATTAATATCTAATTTATCCCCTTGATGGGCATAGGAAGGCAGATTTGCAGTAACAATTACAGTGGCTGAATTCCTGCTATTGACTTCGTTTGGACTTATATTAACGCCAAAGGACTGCAACAAATTGGCTATTGCCTGAGTGGTATCTTTATTGCGGCGGGAATCACCTGAGCCGGCAAGGCCTATAACCAAGCCATAGCCAGTAATTGGGTTTTCTTGCAAACCGGAAAGGTGAGCAATTGTTTTCAGACGAACTGTTGCATGGCTTAAAGGCAAATAAAAAGTGAGTGCTAATAGAAGACAGAGAACCGTTTGTCTTTTTCGAAACTCAGTCATCAAATTAGCTCTATACCTCATTAAACCAATCCTATAAAAGACAAGACCTGATAAATATAATTATGACGTTGCGCGTTTGAAACCGAGCCATTGCCAGTGTAAGTAATTTGAGCATCTGCAATCCGCGTCGACAATACTGTATTTTGTGCAGAAATATCCTCTGGCCTGACTAATCCTTTCAATAAAATTGTTTGTTGTTCGCCATTAATGCGTATTAATTGATTACCTTCCACTAATAAAGCGCCTCCTGATTGTATTTCCTTAACATGGACGGTCAGGGCTGCTTTAATTTTCCCATTGCGTCCGGTTTTGGCTCTCGCGCTTCCCTTACCCGATAAATCCAAACTTAGATCTTGCTTTTTTTGGTTATAAGACGCTTCCAAAGCCATTTTAATTTCTTTTCCTGAAGCCAAATCAGCACCACTTTGGGCATCTGATGCTTCCATCACAATGACTGTTAAAAGATCGCCGGGTAAATAGGCCTTTCTATCTGCAATCAGTGAACGATAAATTGATTCATCAAATAAACTAATTGCGTTTGCCTCTGGCATCACTAAAAGCATCAACAGCAATAAAGGCCTTAATTTTTCAAAAATTTTAACCACGAATTTCATTAGTTAATTTTTCCAATTCATCAGCAATCTGAACTGCTTTCGCATTTAATTGATAGATACGCTGAGCCAGCGTTAATTGCATTAGCGAATTCACCATATCTACATTCGAACCTTCTATCTGGTATTGAATCAGGCTGCCTAAACCACTTGCTTCAGGACTATCAACAATCGGATCGCCTGATTGTTCAGTGGAGTTGTATAAACCAGCTCCCACTGGATTTAAAGCCTCAGGATCGAGAAATTTGGCGAGCTTTATGGTTCCTAATAGTTGTGGCGAGGTTTCATCTACAAGCGTTGCTTCTACATCACCATTTGCTTTGATTGTGATTTGGCTGTAATCGCTGGGTATCTGAATGTTGTCTGCTAGCCTTAATCCCTCCTGTGTGGCCAGATAATGATCTTCATCGACCGTGAAAGTGGAGTTTCGGGTGTAAATAATATTACCGTCATTAGCAATTACTTGAAAAAAACCTTGACCATCAATCGCAACATCTGACCAGCTATTAGTTGGTTTTAAAGGGCCTTTTGAGAAATCTTTGCCAGTTTTGTATACAGAGGCGCCTAAACCTATTTTCGCGCCGCCTTGATTTTGAAAAGGTCTTTCCTTCCCATCAATATTTTGATAAAGCTGATCTGCGAAAGTGATTTTTGTTGCTTTGTAATTTGGCGTATTTAAATTTGCCATATCATGGGCAATCTTGTCGATATAATATTCCTGGGATTTTAAGCCGCTAGCGGCGATGGAAAGTGCATTAGACATTCCCTTCTCCTAATTGATTGATAGCTGTAGACAAAAGACCGTCTGCAATGTGCATGACCCGTTGGGACGCTTCATAATGCCGAGAGGTTTTTATCATCTCCATCATTTCGTCAACTGACTTTACATTGGATTGTTCAATAAAACCTTGTAATACACGTGTCGTAGCAAGTGCAGGAGCTGGCGTTTCCTGCGTTTCATACAGTCCTTGACCACGATATTTGAGCGATTGATTAGGTTCAAAATGCACTATATTTAATTGGTCAATTTTACGGTTATCGATGTAGATAGTACCCTGAGTATTGATTTTAAATTCGTTGTCATCTACTTGAATCGGTCCTGATTGACCCATAATTAGGCCCCCTGTTGCTGCAGATAGCTGACCCTGTTCATTAACATGTAAATCACCGCGTCGACTGTAAAAAGTTCCTTCTTTTGTCTGCACTTCAATAAAACCATCGCCAGCCAGAGCAATGTCTTTTGTATTATCAGTTTGCATCAAGGTTCCCTGATTTAACATTTGTGCGCTATCCATGTGTTGGCTTATAGAGGCTGCATCAGCTCTTAAATGCTCGTCAAAGGATCCAGCTTCCAGAAGTTGACGTTTATATCCCGCGGTTTGCATGTTAGAGATGTTTAAACTGATGGTTTGTAAACGCTCCTGATCTTCTAACATCGCAATTTGAGCAGCTTTTATTGCATCTATCATCAACATTTCCTTATTGTACAACTGCAAAGGATTCAATCGGAATATTAACTGGTACTTCATTCATGGCAAGCACAGTTAAATGAGGAATCACACGCTGAGTTAAATTTTTTATCTGCCTTCTAAGGGCAGAAGAGCAAAGTAAAATAGGCCTTTTTCTTTCACCTATCATTTTTTCAACCTGCTGAGCCAGGGAAGTCAACAGATTTTCTGTAAGAACAGGCTCAACCGTCCATTGTTCCTTGGTTAGATTTTTACTAAGTTTTTGTTCTAAAGTTGGTGCCAGAGTTAGCACGTAGAGGGCATTTTGGTTTGCTATTAATTTTTGGCAAATCGGTGTGGCCAGATGACTTCGGACAATTTCGGTGAGTTGGGAAGGATCATTTATATTTTTTGCATGCTCAACTAAAATTTCAAGAATCATTCCTAAGTGACGAATCGATACCTTTTCCTGTAGCAAATTTTGAAGGATGCGTTGAACCTGGCTAAGGGGTAGCATTGAAGGTATAAGTTCTTCACTTAATCTTGCAACAGTTGCCTGTTCAAGCAAATGTTCAGTTTCAGTTCGGGTTAGCAGTTCAGCAATATGATTATGCACGACCTCTTTCAAATGAGTAGTCAATACTTGTATGGGCTCACAAAGTGTATACCCTGAATCAATAGCCAGATTTTTTTGGTTAGCATCAATCCAAAGTGCTGATAAACCATAGCTAGGATCGCGGACCTCGATAGCCTGTATAAATGTATCTGTTATTTTAGTGCGATTAGAAATTATGGCTAAAATTTTATCAAAATGCAGTTGATTAAAACCTAAACTATTTCCTTGAATATTGATGGAGTAATAAGGAAAATTGATTTTTTTGTCACTTAAAATTTTGACCTCAGGAATGACAAAGCCAAGTTCAAAGGCTAATGTTTCACGAAGCTGTTCGATGATTTCTAAAAAAAGGGATTCATGTTGGGAAAAGTGTGTGAAAAGTTCATCATTTAAATGCATTTCTATGGGATGAATTTTAATTTTTTCATAAAGCGAAACTTCTAACTCTTCCTTAATTTCTGCTTTTTCGGCTTTTAAAGCATACCAGGCTGCTAAAGCAAACACGGCAAGGATAATAAGAACCGGAACAACCGGAATCCCTTTCACCACCAGAAGAACTGCCAAACCACAACAAACCATAACTAAAGATTTAGGATAAGCTGCGATTTGTTTGGAAATTTCTGAACCCAATTGTGCATCGGTAGCGGCGCGAGTGACAATAATTCCTGTGGCTGTTGAAATAATCAGTGCAGGTATTTGAGTGACCAGACCGTCACCGACAGTAAGCAGCGTATACCTCTGAATGGATTCAGCAAGTGTTAACCCTTTTTGAGCAATACCAATGGCAAAGCCGCCAATAATATCAACAAGAATAATAAGAATACCCGCAATTGCATCACCCTTAACAAATTTTGATGCTCCATCCATAGCGCCATAGAAATTAGCTTCTTTTTCAATTTGCGCCCGTCTGAACTTCGCTTCAGCTTGTGAAATAATTCCCATATTGAGATCAGCATCAATACTCATTTGTTTGCCTGGCATGCTATCTAGGGTAAATCGGGCGGCAACTTCGGCAACGCGTTGAGCGCCGTTCGTAACAACAAGGTATTGGATTATGATAAGGATTAAAAACACAACTAAACCCATCACATAGTTGCCTTGGATTACGTAATTACCCATTGCCTGTATCACTTTTCCCGCTTCGCCATCCGCTAAAATCAGCCGTGTCGCGGATATATTTAGAGCGAGGCGAAAGAGAGTTGAAAGCAGCAATAGAGCTGGAAATGTAGAGAAACCAAGCGGTTTGTCCGTGTAAAAAGTAAGGAGTAAAACAGTTAAAGCCCAACTGAAATTTATGATTAATAAAAAGTCGAGAAGAATAGGCGGAATTGGAATGAACAAAATTAGCAGAATCGAAATTGCAAATGAAACCAAAACCATTTCACTGTAGCTGCCCACATTTTTAAACATAGGCGTGCTCCCGTTGGCGATAAATCTCCCTGAAAATTGACGCTGCAACTGGAAAATGTTCGTTAGAGATCCATCGATTAAGTTCGACCGTAGCAAACAACGCTTTAGCAAAGGATTTATTTTCGATAATGGGGATATTATGTCGTTTAGCTAAGGCCCGAACTTGAACTTCCTGATCACCTTGCGCTTTACAGACTACTTTTGGCGCTGGCATGGAGCTTCGTTCGTATTTTAAAGCGATTGCCAAATGAGTCGGATTGGTAACAATAACATCAGCATATTTCACTTGTGCAAGAGATTGAGTTTTTTGTCGTAGCTGTTGCTGTAAGGATCTTATTTTTGCTTTTATCGTGGGATCGCCATCACGTTGACGATATTCGTCTTTTACCTCTTGTTTAGACATTCGATTGTCTTTTTTAAACTTCCATGAGCTATACATTTTATCGAGGATTGAAAGCCCAAAAAGCAAAAGCAGAAGTTCCAAAATGATTTTGATAAAAAATTGCATGATATAGGCAGGGTGTTGCAGGGGATTAATAACCATCAAATTCAAAAAAGCAGGAATTTCCTGATGCAAACTGAACATGGATACTGAAAAGACAAGAATTAATTTAAGACTATTTTTAAAGGCATCAAAAAATAATTGGGATGAAAAGATTCGCTTAAAGCCTTGCACAGGGTTAATTCGTTTAAAATCAGGTGTAAGTGGATGCATAGACCAAATAAAGCCAGTTTGTGCAATTGTGGTAATGTTCAGCACTAAAACTGCAGCCAGTGCAAAAGGCAACCATAAATTTAATAAATTGGAAAGTAAAAAGTGTTCAATTTTTACGACATTATCAACACTTAAAGCGAACCTTGATGCGAGATAAAGAATATAGGTTATCAACGTTTTTAGCTGTTGCAAAAGTGACGGCCAGAGCGCCATACCCACAATTACCATTAAAATCAAAAATACAGAGGTATTTAAATCCGAAGATTTACTAACCTGTCCCTTTTCTTTAGCCTTTTGCAATTTGTAAGGTGTAGCCTTCTCGGTTTTCGAACTCATGCTAAAAGCTCCTGCCACAGCTTAAAACATTGCCTAAATAGATATTCCATTAACGGATTTAGATAATTTAGAGATAGGGCAAGTAGAAGAAATCCGGACAGAATCTTCACTGGTAGCGCTAAGAAATAAGTGCTGACTTGTGGCATATTTCTTGTTAAAACAGCTGTAGAGATATCGATCACTAGCAATGCCAAATAAACTGGGCTGGCAATCATCAAGGCAAGAGCAAACATTAGAGAAAATTGGTGTACAAGGAGAGAAAAACCGTTAATCAAAGCAAAATCTCCCGGTGGATTTTTCCGAAAAGAATAGGCTAATCCTTCCAATAACCAATGATGGCCATTTAGTGCGAAGAAAAATAAAACAGCTAACATTGTTAGTAAGCGGCTGGTTAATGGGTCATGAGAATGATCGCCAGGATTAAAAATGGCCAACGAATTCAGTCCCATCTGTGTGTCAATTAATTGACCGGCAATTTGAAAAACGGCAAAGGCAGCATAAAGACTCAGTGATAAAATAAGGCCATTGGAAAACTCTATAAAAGCACCTGAGATTAGGGACAATTCATTAATGTTGGATGCAGAAAGAGATAAATTGGAAACCAACATGACGCTTAACATTAAGACAAGGATAAGTCTCGTATGTAAAGGCAATTGGCGTATTGCCTGTATTGGTGAAAATACTAATAGCACACTTAAGCGTATAGCAACTAAAAAGGTAGCACTAAGCGTTGGCAGATTTATGCTAATCATCGCAGCGCTCCGGGGATGTTTTGAATTAGATTTGTTGCGAAATCAATCAATGAGTGCAACATCCATTCGCTACAAACCATTAACATAAGCGTAAGCGTCAAGATTTTTGGAACAAAACTTAAACTTGAATCCTGAATTTGAGTAACAACTTGGAGGATTGAGATAACCAAGCCACAAAGCATAGAAGCAATGACGACTGGCGAAGAGATTAATAAAGCGTGCCAAAGCATTTGTTTTGATAAATAAATAGCAAAATCCGTAGACATCGTCCGTTTCCATGTAATGTTTGAACTTTAGGTGGCCTTCCATGAGGAATCCATAAAACCGGTCGAATTAAATCAAATTCAAAATTAATAAGCAAGGACTTTTAACAACTGATTTTGTAAACCCAAGCTATTTTTTAGTCAAACCATGGCAATTTTTGTATTTTTTGAGACTCCCGCAAGGGCAGGATGAATTACGTAAGGGGCTTGATTTTATAGCGGATTTATTAGTTTTGGGTGTAGAACCCTGGGTATAAAACCATTTTCCTCCAATTCGTTCAAATTTACTTAATTCATGAATGCTTTGTTTTTTTCCTTGTTCTAGAAAGCTGGCAATAAATTCTACAAAACCAAGTTGCTCATTTTCCATGAAGCTGGATAGTATTTTTAATCCTTTCCAATTTACCTGTTTAGCCCATTTTTCTGAACTAATTTCATCAAATGCTTCTGCTGGCTTTCCGGTCATGGTTTTTTTTATATAATCAATTCTGGCAAGAGTATATGCAGTGTAGCGAGAACGCATCAGGGCTTCAGGGCTTGAGGCTTCACATTGCTCATTTATCAACAAACCACAACAGGTTAAATAGTTTTTTTGAGAACCGCAGGGGCATTGGATCATTAAGGAATTCCTATTTATTGGCAGTGGATTTTTTAAAGAAGCAGCCAAATGATAACATTGTACAATTTACTGTTGTAAGTGAATTTTTGATCCTTTTTTTATTTTTAATGTTGACGAATCTTCCTAGGAAATTATTGATTTAAATTTTGAGATTTAAGATGGAAATTATACAAAGAACTGTGTGCATATTTGCATTAGTTTGCGTCGCTTTTCCTGCCCACTGCTTCGGCAAGATTAACCTAAATTCTGCTAAGTTATTCGTAATAAGGTTAATATTTTTTGAACGCGCTTTTTTAAGTTATCTAAAAAATACATTTGAATAAATTCAATAAAATAGTGGGCTATTGTGATCAAATTTTATCGAGATCTCATCCTAAATTCTAGAAGCTATTACGCTCATGCTGCCTAAGACCTCCTTGGCTTTCAACCCGAATTTTATTTGCTAAGATTTCTGCGCTTATAACATCAATTGAGGTAAAAAATGCCAATTATTAATGGTAATCGGGTGCAAAAAAAAGAAAAAATTAAAGCTGAAATAAGCTCTGAAACCTTCGCTAAAATTGCAGAATATTGCACATGGGCAAATATCGATAATATTGGTTTTTTTATTGAAGAATCTGCAAGCTTTATCTTTGCAAAAGACCGTGAATGGAAACAATATAAAAAAACCTCAAAAAAACGCGTAGAAAAAGAAAAAGCCTAGCTCAAAAGCATCTTTTCAGAAAATCTAATCTACATTTGGCATTCGGTAAGACACTTTTTGAAAAATACTGAATGCTGTAACCACTCGTTGAATCATCAACAATACTCTCTTGAAAAATATTAACGTTTAGTAAAATAGGGTAAGATATTTTTAATACACATTCAGAAGGGAAGCAAAATGCGGGTTCCGCAGCGACATCGCTATTATGGTGAGCCAACCGTTGCATCGATTATCAATTTTTTTGGTTTTCTGGGCCATGTATTTTCCAGCTTCGTTGACATTTTCCAGGGTAAACTCCGGATCACCAGACTTAGTCTTCTGAACACGATTTACGATACCGGTGCAAAGTTGCTATTTCCCCTTTTATTTATTACTTCGCTATTAGGGGTTTCTATTATCATAAATATTTTCAACATTCTTAGCCCCTTCGATTTACAAAACAAAGTTCTTACCGTGTCCCAACAGATATTGTTTTATGATTTCCTTCCTTTTTTGATATCAATCATGTTAGCAATGCAGGCAGCATTGAATCTGGTAAATGCCCAGATTCAGGAATTGAATCGAACGCCCCATGAAGTGGTTCTAACTTACATAATTCCCATTATGATTGGAACAAATATAAGCGCACTGTTTTTATACATGTATGCGCTGAATATTGTCATTATCAGCATCTTTTTTTGTTTTAAATACCTTTTAAATACTAATATATCGGAATATCTTTTTCATTTAACAACGACATTTACCCCAACATCGATAATTTATTCCACCATTAAGATGATTATGTATTGTTGCTTAGTTAGCTTAATTGTTGGTTACTATTACTATCAGGTCGCTTCCGGACACCTTCTTATCAGAGTAGCAATGTCAAGAATTATCACCAGAAGCTTCATGTGGTTAGCTTTCTTCTCTGTTTACTTTAAGTTTATTAACTATTAACCTAGAAAAATGAGATATTAAAACTAAATGTATTTTAACTGGACAATAATTGCTTTTTCTAATTAAGGATAGCGATGCGTCAGGAACGACTCTATGTTTTTGTGGGCTTATTTGTTGGTGGTGCGATAAGTTTATCTATTCTTATTGGCCTCTATATCTATGATGAATATCTACATGAAAAAGTCGAAACCTATGTCATGTTTTTTAAAGGCTCTTTATCAGGAATTCAGGTTTCCTCAGACGTTACTTACCGTGGTGTGAAAATTGGTGAGGTTAAACTCATCGAAATAACTGAAAGCACGGATGAAAACCAAAACGAAATATTGATTCCAGTTTATGTCCAATTTTTTGTTGAAAGAAAATTTGTCGGCAAACAAAACCCCATTCAACTTCTAGTTAAAAGAAATTTTGTTGCAACGATAAAACAGCCTAATTTTTTAACTGGTATTGCTTCAATTGAACTGGTGAAAGAGTCGGGAAGTCGCGACATAGCTTTGACCACTTATAATAGTTATCCAGTCTTTCCAACATCTAATAAAGAAGAACTTTATACAAGTCTTGACGACGCTTTTGCCTCTGCTAAGAAAGCCTTTGAAGATGTGAGTGATTTTATCCAATCAGCCAGGGTTAATGCAGTACTTGATACCACAAAAACGATGGCACTCAATGTAGATAAAATGGTGAGGAATTTTAATCAGCTCATTCCAACAACTTTGAATACTTTTAGCCAAAGTATGAAACAATTCTCTGAATTATCGCGAAATCTTGATGAGCTGGTGCCAACCAGTTTAACGACCTTTAATAAAAGCATGAAACAGTTTTCATCTTTATCGCGAGATCTTGATAAGCTTCTGCCGCCCACTTTAACGAGTGTTTCGCAATCCATTAAGGAAGTATCTGAAGCAGCTAATTCTACGCAGGCTAATTTTTCACGGTCTATGAGGCAATTTTCTGACGCTGCCAATTCGACTCAAAATTTAATGGATTATTTATCTCGATATCCAGAATCGATATTAAGAGGCAAAAAGTGAAAAATTACTTGGTAGGAGTGCTTGTAGTTGTATTAATGCTTATTTCCTGCGGCCGAAGTCCGGATTCGCAATTTTATGTGCTTAATCCCATTCCACCAAAATATAAAAAGGTAAAAGCCTATACTCATTTAAAACTGGGGATTAACGACATAACAGGTCCTGCTTATATGAATAAGCCCCAGTTCACTATTCACTATTCGGCGCAAGAAGTTAAACTGGAGGAATATCATCGCTGGGTCGAAAATTTGGGCCGAAATACCCAAAATGTCATCAAAGCGAATCTCGCAGTTTTATTACCGGGCGCGGCCGTTGTTTCAGCGCCTTGGGATACTAACTACAAACCTGAATATCAACTGCAAATTGATATTTTAGAGTTTGCAGTGGATATGGTGGGTAATAGCAGGCTTCGGGCAGAATATATTATCTATTGTCATGATCATGTAAAAACAAAGGGGATTTTTAGCTATCATCGCAAAACAACCCCGCTACCCGTAGCTAATCTGGTAGCCTCCATGAATACCAATTTAGATCAATTTACGAGAGATCTGGCTGGTGTTTTGTCTGGTTTGTAAATCAATTCACCTTTCGCTTAACTTGACAGTTTCCTAGTAGTCTATCTACACTCAGTTGTGCAATTAATAATTTACCTGATTAATTGTGATGCATAATTGCTGTTTTAAAGCGCTTATACCACTTCAAAAAGGAATTGATATGAATAAGATAAAAACAACTAGTGCAGCTCTGGCATTCGGCGCAGCAGCCGTATTTTCCCTTGCTCCTGTAGCAGCAAATGCCCATTGTCATGGCCATCATCATCACGGGCATGGAGTTAAATGCTTATCTGTAAATGGATGCAAAGGTTTTAGTTCTTGCAGAACGGCATACAACTCTTGTAAAGGGCAAAACTCCTGCAAGGGAAAAGGCTTTGTGTATATGAGTCGACATCAATGCACCCAAATTTTGGGACCCAATGTACAAAATGGGAAGTAATTCATCTGATAAAAGCCCGAGAATTTCGGGCTTATCTTTATTTTGTTTTCGGTTAAAAACTCAAAAGTTGCTCAACTAATCTATCTTCTTCATTCATTGCACCAGGGCTTGAAGCTTTAGCCCCACCACCGGCATTATCAGAAGCTGTTAAGGTCAGTGAAGGAGCGGGATTTTTTAGCGCTTCAGTTAAAGTAATGAAGGTATATCCATTTTTTTTGTACATTTTAATAATATCATCCAAGGCATAACTGTTAAGCAAATTCGCATGAATTAATAAAATTTGTTTGACTGGTTGCCCCTTTGCACGTTGCTCAGCACGAATTGTTTGATCCCATATGTATGCCAAATAACGAGGTTTTAGTTTATTAATATAAGCTTCTCTGGAACGATAGGGTACATGATAAAGCTGTTCGTTGAAGCGAAAATCTTTGGAATCAATGGTCACGGGAGCAATTACATAATGCTTATCATTTAGATAATTTAAAACCTTGGGCTTTGTAGTTTTATTACCCTCAGCCAGATAGGGGTAGCGAAAATATTTAGGTGCTGTAAATAATGGGGTTAAAATCTTGTCCGCTTTATCCAGATCAGCTATATATTTTTCAGCGCTCATTGCATTGAGATTGTAATGTGAGTAAGTATGGTTGCCCACTTCAAAACCCGCTTTGCGAAAATCCTCTAAAAATGTCCATTGCCCCTTTGCAATTGCACCGGCAATGACGAAGCCAGTTGCTGGCACTTTGTTTATGGTTAACGCTTCAATTATTTTGTTAAAACGTTCAGTAGCTCTTTGCTGATTTCCGGCAGTATCCATTTTGGAGGCAACAAGTGGCAAGTCGTCAATAGTAATAGCAACTTCACGGAGTTGAGCAAAGGAAGTGCCTGTGAGTAAAAGTAGACAGAAAATGTATAATTTGCGCATCGACAATCCTTATCGTCTAAGAGTAGGTAAAACTTAGTGTAGCAGGGCTTAATCAAAGTTGCGAAAAAAAATAATGTAAGAAATTCAAGATTAAAAAAACATTATTTGAAGCGTTTAAAGTCTATCAAGGCTTGAGATTTTATCAAATTTTGCTTGACAGCTACGTGGCCCCTCTTTAAACTTCGGTTCTCTTTTTGTGGGGTTATAGCTCAGCTGGGAGAGCGCTTGCATGGCATGCAAGAGGTCGGCGGTTCGATCCCGCCTAGCTCCACCATCATCAATTAGTTGTTGCTGATGTAAGTTTTTAGGTCCCCATCGTCTAGAGGCCTAGGACACTGCCCTTTCACGGCGGTAACAGGGGTTCGAATCCCCTTGGGGACGCCATTTTGGCGTTATAAGTAAAAGTTGTTTGCTGTAAGAGTATCCAAAGTTGGATACTTAAGTTCCGGGTCCCCATCGTCTAGAGGCCCAGGACACTGCCCTTTCACGGCGGTAACAGGGGTTCGAATCCCCTTGGGGACGCCATCTTTCTGATGGCAAATATCTATTTCATTATTAATTAAAAGCTAATCTCTTCTTGTTCTCTAAAGCCTCTCAAAGATAGTTCTTGTATTGAAACCATATAAACGTTCATGCATTCGATGAGCATATTCATCAGTCATATTAGCAATATAATCTGAAATGACGCGAAGCGCGGAAATTTCATCGGCAGCATCCACAAAAAGCGCTCTATTCTTGTTATCCAATAAGCTTTGAGGATTAGAACTAATTGCTTCAAATAGCCGCAAAACGACAGTCTGACCCCCATATTCGAAAGTTCGGGCTTCTTGAGAATCAATTACATTTATAGAAATACAATGCATCAAATAGTCCAGTAAAGCAGCAGCTTCAGGGTAGAGCTTGATATTATGTTTCAGGATCGTATTTTCAAACTCATCATGGGTTACTGTTATCTGCGTGGCAGTTATAAAAAAATTAACCAGCTCACCAATTGCCTGTTTTCGTTGATAGATCTCGTTGCTAAAGAGCAAATCAAGGAACATATCCTGATTTTTTCCAAGCGATGTGGCAACAAGAAGTTCACGAAAGGTTTTATTATCAAGATGGGAGCGGTTGATTAAACGAAGATGGATAGCATCTTCAAGATCGTGAACGCCATAGGCTATATCGTCAGCGGCATCCATTATTGAACAATCAAAACTATGGAAGGCAGATTTCCCATGCTTGCCGTCTTGAGGTTGTTTTGCGAGTGATTGAAATAAGATCCGATCTTGGTCACTAAAGGGTGCCAATATCCAATCGACTTCTGTTTGTTCACAGTCAAAATAAGCTTTTGGTGGCAACCAATCATTGATGCGAATGGTTTTATGCATTGATTCAGTAGTTTTTGGTACTTCCCTAGCGACTAATTTGGAGCGACATACAGGGTATTTAAGAATTCCAAGCAAAGAACGTCTTGTTAGATCAAGTCCATAAATTCCATAGGAATTTTCAACCTTTGTCAGCAAGCGAAGAGTCTGACCATTTCCTTCAAACCCTCCAGCATTACGCATCATATAATTTAAGGCGACTTCACCGCCGTGACCAAAAGGTGGATGGCCAATATCATGAAGTAAACAAATCACCGATATAAGATCGTCATTAGGTAAAAGGCCTGGAAGGATCGATTCTTGTTGATTGGTAGCAAGATTGGACACGATAGAGCGGCCAATTGAAGCGACCTCAATGGAGTGAGTCAGGCGGGTGCGGTGAAAATCGCCTTCATCTGTCCCCAGGATTTGCGTTTTTCTTTGTAAACGTCGAAAGGCAGGGCAATGGATAACTCGCGTTCTATCTCTCTCGTATGGACCGCGATGATCCTGGTTTCCGCGTTGATTGGTTTGTCCTGAGCGTCTATGAGTCCACATGCTTATCATCATCTAAAAAGTCAATACTTTATGCGATATCTTCTTTTTAAACAACCTGGGAGAATTTTCTGAAATTAAAGTTTTATTTGGAAATGCAGATACAGCATTAGAGGTGAAAAATCAAACTCACTTATTTACAAATCTGAGGACTTCGCGATGATAAAAAAAGCAGGTATTTTGACAACTGGTATTCTTTCGATCTCTCTTGCGGCATGTACAAGCTACGAAGCGAATAATCAGAACGTTTATACCTCTTACAGTGCTGAACCTATTCATTACCAACCAATAAAATATGCGAGTGTCCAACCCTATGAAACCAGGAGTGGTTATTCAGGTTCAATAACGACGGTTCCTGATTCACATTATACCGGCTCCTATCGCTCTCCTACCTCACACAAAGATATCGATCGGAGTTGGGTTGATAATCAAAATCCTAATTCTTATACGATTCAAATAGGCGAAAGCGATAAAGCTTATCAGGTTGCAGGCAGACTTCATAAAACACCGAAGACAGAGCGTTCAGCAGAGGTTAAATATGATCGAAATGGCCAATCTTATTATAAAGGGGTCTATGGAAGTTTTAATAGTCAGGAAGACGCTCAAAAGGCTTTGAATTCATTACCTCCTGAGATTAAACAAGGAGCAGAGATAAAATCTTGGAGTTCAGTTCAGGAACGAAGCTAATCTGCTTAATTTTGTGTTAATAATTCTATGTCATACTCTACTTGTGCAACTAATATTCAAAAATGATTTAAATATTATTAGGGAGCGAGATTTGTATATGAAAGAAAAAACAGTTGATGCTCCTTCAGCTTATATTTGTCCAATATCTGCAGATATAATGAAGGAACCAGTACTCAATATCAAAACAGGCCACAGTTATGAAAAAGAATCCATCACAGCCTGGCTTGAAAAAAATGACACCGATCCCCTTACTAGAAATAAAATCACTCTGCAGGATCTCGTACCGAATAGAGCCTTAGCACAGGCCATAGAGAGTTTTAATTCTCCAAAACAAGAAGTAGAAAGCGATTTCACACCCGAAGCTTACACCTGTCCTCTATCAATGGAAATTATGAGTGAACCAGTTATTAATGTGAAGTCTGGTCACACTTATGAAAAAGCATCTATAGAACAATGGTTAGCTAAAAATAATACTGATCCTCAAACTCGGGAAGAGACAAGCATGCAGGACTTGGTTCCAAATAGAGCTATTGCAGAAGCAATCAAAGCATTTGAAGATCAAACGAGGTTAGCTAATAAAGATGTGCAGGTTCAAGAGGTAAAAAAATCGAATGTGGCCTCAAATGAGAGCCAAAAAGTCCAAAATAGGCTTGATCTAAAGGAAATGCAAAAAGGTGCACAAATACCACAGAAAATATCTAGAGCTAATCCTAAGCCTATAATCGAAGAACAAAAACCTGAGATACAAAAATCAATCCCTTATAATGGAGCTAAACCTAAACCGGAGGTCTCAGTCAAGGAAAAAGCCACTTTAAAACCAGCCATTATCGCTAAGCGAAATGAGTTCAGGATGAAGCTCGCTTACCCTCAACCAGTTTTCATTAGCTCAAAAAGCACTAAAATTTCGTATTTACCTAGTAAAGGTTTTAAAGACAGAATGGCCGCTCAAAGGGCTACGATGTATTCTGATTTCATCGGGTTAAACTCTAACTATTTCAGCTTTTTTAGTCTTAGAAAATCTTCAACAAATCCCAAAATATTTAATCAGACAAGTTCATTGATTGTTGGAATAATTCTGGCTTCTCATTTGAATTTTGCAATAAAAAAACCAAATATTTTGTTCAATATTTTGGCCATTAATTCCTTACTCGATAAACAAATTGACAGATTAAAGTTTGATATGAAGCAATCTGGACCGTCCAATTCTATGCGTTAAATTTTTTGGCTTCCGATAGCTATGATTGGGAAGCCAGATTTAAATCGCTGTTATCACAATCATTAATCGCACAACGCCAGGAGTCTCTGTTCTTTCAGCGGTAAATTGCTTGAGGGTGATTCGATAATCCCGGTTTAAACTCCAAAGCCATGAGAGAAATTGTCGGTAAGGCACTCTGTCAAAAGTGAGCTGGATGTCACCTGGGCCTGTTTGTTGTAATTGATAGGGAAAAGGCTTGAAGGGTTTATCGCTAAGCTGGTTACCAATTAAGGCTAACAATTTTGTATTTGATATAGATTGCGCCTGTTTTTGATCTTTTGGCTGTAAATGTGCTTGCTGCATCCAGCCAAGTGTTTCCTGTTTTTCGAATAATTGCTTGGATTTATCTGAAAGGGTCGCTTCTAAAGGCGAATAGATTAATAAATAAAACAAGTATACGAGAGAAATGGCCGTCCCAATTACTGCTATCCAGCGTTCACGATCAGATAAGTTGTTCCAATAATTCATTAATGTGTTCACAGGTTTAACTCCAAGGTACTAACGACCTGGGAATCTTTGGTGGATGCTTGAGTTTGTTTCACCTTGACTTTATTTTGTTGAAGTTTAGTTTGTAAATCTTCAAGACTTCCAAAATTATTAGTCGCTACAGTTATAGTAAGTGTTTGATTTTGAAAACGAATCTGTTCAACTGTAATTTCATTTCCTACTAAAATTTCCCCTAATTTATTCAGGAGCGACCAAAACGTTGAATCCGCAGCATTATGTTGTGATTTAATGAGTTGGGAGATACGAAATTTTGGGTTAATAATTTGTTTAGCATCAGGAAAAAATTCGCGGTATATAACCGCAATTTTTGCATCAACACGTTCAATATCTTCGTTTAATAGATGTATTTTTATGGCATTAATAGTTATAACAGCAATCAACCAGAGAAGAGACATTCCAAAGGCAGCCTGATAAAGACGTCTTGTTTTGCTTTGCCCACTTCCATGATGTAGTTCCCCTTGGCAAATATTCATCGGCCTCGCTCGCTGTAGTTGCTGAGCGAGCCAGATATATGAAGATTCCTTGATATCTGAAATATTGAAGGATCTAAAATTCAATTTGGACTGATTAGAATCAACAAAGCGGTAAATTGTCCTTTCTCCAGAGGTTTTTTCAAGGTAAAAGGGTTTTAGGTCCTCTGTTAAAGCACCTTGAAAGCTATCATCGTTTACCAAAATTGATGATTCAAGGACTGCCAGTTCATTAGCTTTTAAAGCAAACCAGTCAATCGTTAGAATGTCAAAGGTTAGGGAAAAGCTTTCGAAAGTTTTAATCAGTTCTTGCAGAAAGGTTTTATCAGCCACAACGACTAGATATTCACCATTTTGATAATAATTTTTGTCAAAAGCAAAATGCAGAGTATCAAAATTTTGAGCTAATTTGTCTTCCAATGCGAAGGGAATAGCTGCCCGCGCTTTTTTATCAGCAAGCCAGGGCAGGGGAAGTTTATGAAAGCTGAATTGCTCAGCAGGTGCAACCAGGTAAGTTTGGCTAGATGTTTGTAGTGTTTTAATTTCAGCAAAACTACGTTGTGCAAGTGGCGCATCTATTTGTCCCTGCTGATTTAATTTAAGGCTCAGACAACCTTCTTCACTAAGATGTTGAGTAAACAGGAAACAGATAGCCACTATAAAATCCCTTTTTTACATAGACTTAAACGTAAGCATATTTTTTTCCAGTAGAAGCCAGCTTTTCCCAATGCGTTTTTAACTGCTGCGATAATAAATAAACGGCCATTGCATATTGTGGACTAGTGTTGTAACGGGTAATCACATAGAAATTAGGATAGGCCATCCAAAATTCCTGCCCTTGTTGAGTAGTTAATTCTATTAAACCCACCTTGGTCGGAGTATTAATCGCTGCTGTTAAAGGTTTAACACCAGCTGCTTCTAATTGTCCAGGCAGATAATAGGCTTTTCTATTGGCAGTATTAATTGAATGATAATGCGAACCCTTTACCTGTGCTGGCTGCGCTACGCCCTGATTCATCTTCCAGCCGTGTTTATGAAAATAATTAGCAACGGAGGCGATGACTGCATTATTGTCATTCATCAAATCGATTTTAGGACTATCATTGAAATTGGCAGCATAATAACGATAACTACTAGGCATAAATTGCGGTTTACCCATCGCTCCAGCGTAAGACCCTAAATATTCTGTCGGGGATACCTTATGTTCGCGGCAGAGTAAAAGAAATTCACTCAATTCCTTTGTAAAAAAAGGTGAACGCTTAGGATAATCAAAGGCTAGTGTTGACAGGGCATCTAACACCCGATAATTCCCCTGATGTTTACCATAAAGAGTCTCCACCCCAATGATGGCAACGATAATATTCGCCGGCACACCATATTTTTTCTCTGCCTTTTCAAGAGTTGATGCATTTTCCCGCCAAAAATCGAGCCCGGCTTGAAGCCTTTCCGAAGTTAGGAAAATTTGCTTATAAACGTCCCAGTTTTTTTTCTCATAGGGCTTGTTCATCGATTCAATGATTTTTGGTTGAAACTGAACATTTTCCATAACGGTCGTGAGTTCAGATCGCTTAAAGCCATGATTTTTAACCATTTCATTCATAAATTTCTGAACTTCTTTCCTTTTTAACAATTCAGAATCGGCTTGGCTAAAAGGGGAAAAAATTACAATCAAGAGGCTAAAAAGGAGTATAGATAGACGCTTCATTCTGAATCCTTAATTTTAAGACGTAAAATATTTGGAGATCATCGCTATTTTTCGATTAATTTGCAATCAAGATTGAAGGAGTTTTTGATCAAGGCTAAAAAGATATATCTATAATGACTACTTTCTGCACGTCAATAATTAAGTTAGAATAGCGGTTTTATCGATAGGTTTTTCAGTTGACTGATTTAACGCATATTCGCAACTTTTCTATTATTGCCCACATAGATCACGGTAAATCCACTCTAGCTGATCGATTTATACAATTTTGCGGCGGCTTGACTGATCGTGAAATGTCAGCTCAAGTGCTTGACTCGATGGACATCGAACGCGAGCGCGGCATCACTATTAAAGCACAGAGTGTTTCCTTAAATTACAAAGCGCTTGATGGTAAAACTTATTTACTGAATTTTATTGATACGCCAGGCCATGTAGATTTTAGCTATGAAGTATCACGTTCCTTAGCAGCCTGCGAAGGCGCTATTTTAGTTGTTGATGCCGCACAAGGCGTTGAGGCACAAACAGTTGCTGTTTGTTATACCGCCCTTGAGCAAGATCTGGAAATCCTTCCTGTACTCAATAAAATCGATCTGCCACAAGCTGAACCTGACCGAGTTATAGCTGAAATTGAAGATATAATCGGGCTCGAAGCGCACGATGCTATTCATGTAAGCGCAAAAAGTGGGCTTGGCGTACAAGATGTACTTGAGGCTTTGGTTGCCAGAATTCCTTCTCCGAAAGGTGATTTTGAGGCGCCTTTGCAGGCCTTGATTATTGATTCCTGGTTTGATAGTTATTTGGGTGTTGTTTCCCTGGTTCGCGTTAGTAATGGTTCAATGCGTAAAGGCGATAAGATGCGAGTCATGTCGACAGGCCGTACCTATGAAATTGATCAGGTCGGTATTTTTACGCCTAAAAGAACTAAGCTTGATGTGCTTCAAGCCGGTGAAGTGGGCTATCTGGTTGCTGGTATCAAAGAAATTCAGGGCGCCCCAGTGGGCGATACGTTAACGCTTGAAAAAAATCAAGCCAAAGAACCGCTTCCGGGTTTCAAACGAGTGAAACCTCAGGTCTACGCCGGCCTCTTTCCGATTAGCGCGGATGATTTTGAGGCCTTTCGCGAGGCTCTTGCTAAATTAAGTCTTAACGATGCTTCTTTATTCTATGAACCTGAGTCTTCAGAGGCACTTGGTTTTGGTTTTCGCTGCGGCTTTTTGGGCATGTTGCATATGGAAATCGTGCAGGAAAGGCTTGAGCGTGAATACAATCTTGATCTAATTTCAACGGCGCCTACGGTAGTTTATAAAGTTATAAACACTAAAGGCGAGACGGTAATGATTGATAATCCTTCTCAACTGCCGCAACAATCCCAAATCAAACAAATGTTTGAACCAATTGTGCGTGCAAATATTTTAGTTCCGCAAGATTATCTAGGCCACATAATTACCCTGTGCATTGAACGGCGCGGCGTACAAATTTCGATGATGTACAGCGGTAGACAAGTTTCAGTTACCTATGATTTGCCTATGAGTGAAGTAGTATCCGATTTTTTTGACCGATTAAAATCAGTCAGTCGGGGCTATGCCTCATTAGATTATAGTTTTATCCGTTTTGAAGAAGCAGATTTAGTGAAAATGGACATCCTGATTAATAGTGAGCGCGTTGATGCCTTGGCTGTAATTGTTCATCGCGATGCCGCTCATAATCGTGGAAAAGCACTTGCAGAGAAAATGCGAGAACTCATTCCACGTCAAATGTTTGATGTGGCAATACAGGCAGCTCTTGGTGCACATATTATTGCCAGACAAACAGTGAAGGCACTTAGGAAAAACGTAATTGCAAAATGCTATGGCGGCGATGTTTCACGTAAACGAAAACTGCTGGAAAAACAGAAAGCCGGTAAGAAACGCATGAAACAAGTGGGGCACGTAGAGATTCCACAAGAAGCTTTCATGGCTGTTTTCCAAACCGATAGAAAAAAATGATGTCTCCTGAAAAGTGAAAGTTAGGTGAAGTTAATCCTCAGAGACATTTATGGTTAAGGAATAGAGATGAATTTTGCTTTAATATTAGTCATTTTATCGCTGGTTAGCGGTATTATTTACTTGCTAGACATTCTTTTCTGGTCAAAAAATCGGGATCCTGAACATAAGCCCAATAAATTAATAGAATATTCTCGCTCTTTTTTTCCGGTTTTTTTCCTCGTTTTACTTTTGCGTTCCTTCCTCATCGAGCCTTTTCGAATTCCTTCAGGTTCACTTGAGCCTACTTTATTAGTGGGTGATTTTCTAGCTGTAAATAAATTTGCTTATGGCTTCAGGCTTCCGGTTTGGGAAAAAAAGGTAATTCCGGTTTCAAATCCAAAAACAGGAGAAATTGTTGTTTTCCGATGGCCTCCAGATCCGAGCTTTGATTATATCAAACGAACCATTGGTGTTCCGGGCGACAAAATTTCTTATCACAATAAGGTTTTAACAATTAACGGTAAGGTTATGAAGCAAACCTTTATTGAGTACACCACGGATGAAAGTTCTGGCAAGGCTGTCGCTAAATATAGCGAAGACTTAAATGGCGTTAAGCATGATATCTATATTCGACCTGATGTAGCCCCTGAAAATTTTGATGTTACAGTTCCCACCGGTCAGTATTTCATGATGGGTGACAATCGTGATGACAGCGCTGACAGTCGTTTTTGGGGTTTTACCTCCGATGAGTATCTGCGAGGAAAAGCCTTTATCGTTTGGATGAGCTGGAATGGAATAACCGATAGTGTTCGTGGGTCAAGAATTGGCCGATTTATAAATTAGTTGAGTATCAATGGTTCCAATCAATTTAAAAAGACTTTGTAGACGCCTTGATTATGAATTCACAAATCTTGCTTTTTTAAAACAAGCCCTAACGCATTGCAGCGTTGGTGCTGAGAATAATGAACGCTTTGAGTTTCTAGGCGATTCAATTTTAAGCTTTATTATCTCTAATGCTCTTTTTGCAAAATTTCCAGAACAAAGTGAAGGTCAATTAAGCCGTTTAAGAGCCTTTTTAGTTAAAGGGGAAATGTTGGCAGAGATCGCCGCTGAAATTCAATTAGGTGATTACCTTTATCTTGGCCAAGGAGAGTTGAAAAGCGGCGGGTTTCGCCGAGCCTCTATTTTAGCTGATTCGCTAGAAGCCGTGATAGCAGCAGTTTTTTTAGATGGAGGTCTTGAAAACTCGCAGAAATTGGTTTTAAAACTTTTTGATTCACGTTTAGCTGATGAAGGTTTAAATAACAATCTAAAAGATCCTAAAACCCAATTGCAGGAATTTTTACAGGCAAAGAAAAAATCCCTTCCTGAGTATAATCTTACCAAAGTAGATGGTGAGGAACATGATCAAGTCTTCTATATAAGCTGCATTGTACCTGGACTAAAAGAATCAACAATCGGCTTTGGCCCTAACCGTCGTAAGGCTGAACAGCATGCGGCTATTCAATTTTTGCAGCGATTGAAAAAGAACTCTTAATCAGGAACGCTGATTTTTGCCATTTATTTATTATATGTATACTCGAGTCCGAAATTGAGTTGATGGGTTAAGCATTAGTTGGCAAATTTGAGATTTGAAATTACGATTCGCCAAAATCAATCCACTAATACAACAAACAATTAACTGCTTAGAATTGGTTATTTCCAGACCTATAGTTTTTGATATTTACCTCCATTATAATTGTTAGAGATTTAATAAGGAACAGCGCCTCTTATCCAATCTAAGTTCCAAAAACATTCTTTATATCTTGCTTAAATTAATAGATTTGAACAACGTTGGTTAACGTTCATGGTTAATAAAGCTATCCCAAATATTATAAATTTCCATCTCTTGTTTAATACCAGTAGAAATTAAAAGCTTATTGATTTCATCAGAGTTCTGGCGGGGTGGAAACGGAATTTCAGTATTAGCCAAATTCCAAGTTAAAACTGTGGCGATTACGCTATTGAGTTTCAGCTCACGAGAATCGACCTTATCGAAGGTATCAGACTCAGCATGATATGAAGGAAGATAAGGAGTTGCATCCTGAATGGCCACTAATGTGGGGATACCATTTAATAGATAATCCAAATTATCGGTTCCAACGAAAGCATCTACAGTTTGAGTAAAAGGTCCTAAGCTATCAATAGGTTGAAGTGGTTGATTGACCAAATTAATCATATCGGAGCGACCACCCAAAGAAAATCCTGAGGTTCGTCCCGTACCAAAGTCAAAAACGATGACCGTTTTTATTGAATCAAGTAGTTCAGGATGGTTTTTTACATCAAACCATGAACCATAAAATCCCATTTCTTCACCACTATATAACATAAAGCGAATAGTTCTTTTTGGGCGAAATCCTTGCTGTTGAAGGAAAAATATTTGCCTTGCAGCTTCAATGACCAATACGGCATTGCTGCCATTGTCTAAAGCTCCTTTTCCTAGATCCCAACTGTCAAGATGTGCACCTAGAATGATAATTTCCTCTTTTTTTTCAGTTCCTTTAATCTCTGCAATTATATTGTAGTTAAGAGGCTTTTCTTGAACTATGTTTTCTAATGTAGCTTTAAAACTGGTAAGCTGTCCCGCTTTTAAAGAGCGGATGATTGTCTCACTCCCTTCTCGTTCAATAATTGCAGCTGGTAAACCAACAAGCTCGCCATTAAAACTCGCATTATGTCTGTAAAGTAGGCGGCCAGGTCGATTTGATTGCCATAATATACCGACAGCCCCAGCCTCTTTTGCTGCAGCAAAAATTGGCGGAGTTTCTAAATCTTCAATGTTTAAATCATCTATAGTATGCATGAGGGCTGTTGGTACAAGTAGCCAATGATCTTTGATCTGAGCTGCATGTAATTTAATTTCTATATTATTAGTTGTATTTAAAGCAAAAAGGGGTGCTTCTAAACCTGAAGAAGAGGTGGAGGGAGTAAAAGGCATCGCTGCGAGTCGAACCGGGTGTGAAGTGGAATTTTTCATTGGTCCGACAGTAATAAATTCACCACGCTCAATATTAGCTAACCAATTTCTGGGTGCTATATATGCATCTAAATGAGCGTTTTTTAATCCAGCATTAACTAAAGTCTTTAATCCCCATTGCATTGCTTTAGTCATAGCCGGTGTACCAGTAGGACGACCACCGATTTGATCAGTTAAAATACGTAGATCGTCGAGAATAGGCGTTTGTTTTAAAGTATTTGCAATCAACAGATCGGTCGGGGTATCTATTTGAGTAGCATAACAGGCTGCACACCAGAGAGAAAAACTATTAATAATGCAGTAAATCAGACGTCTAGTTTTAACTGGATTTTCAAAAAAAATACCCATTTTTTCATTGCCTTAAATTTCGAAATGGAATAGCAATCGGATTATCTAGTGTATCCTTGTTTATATAAACTAACAAAGCTTGAAAGTTGGCTTAGAAAAACCGACTTTGGGTTTAGACTATAGTGAATTTTGGTCAACAAAAGAGGAATAAATGAAGAAAAAAATCACCCTAACAACCCTTTTACTAGCAAGTTCCATGGCGATCGGCGCACAAACTGTAACCTGGACAGCGGTTTTTGAAAATACAGTTCCAAGAACTGAAAAAGTTAATCTGCAATATTGTCTTGAACATACACCAACTGTGATGGTGACTACTGTAACTCAGGTTTTGAGCAAAAACGGAGTAAAAACCTTAAATGGTTTGCATGTCAAATATAATAGCTATAAGAGTTCCAAAAAGGACAGCCTGCTCTTTAATGTGGTTGATGCTACTATCAGCGGAAAGGACAACAATGGCAAATGGTCAGTTCCCATGAAAATGTATCAAGCTACTCTTAGTGAATCTGATGAAGGCAAAACATGGGTTGTCTGGAGTACGCCTGATTGTAAGGGTACTTTTATTGGAGTGCCAACGATAAATGAAGGTAGCGTTAAAGCCGGAAAAAAGAGTTGACAATTTCCATTGGTGAATTTAATTAAGCGTAATTTCGAAATCTCTTCATTCAATAATGCGAGTTAAGGGAAAAGATAGCCTAACTATTTTATTCAAAAGGTTGACTATCTTTCTAACTCTTAAGAATTACTATATTTCTTCGCCATAGGTTTCTTTAAACTTTTTAGAAGAACGTATCTTTTCTTTCAGGGATTCCATTTCCTCAGCTAAAACTTGAGCTTGCTTATCAGAAATTATTTTTTTTCCATCTTCAAACATTTCTGATTCTTCCTCTTCAACATGATGTTCTACTATGTGCATTAGTTTGCCTAGATTAATCAACCATTCACTTTCATTGTCAGGGCTTATTTTACTAATGGTTTTGAGGGCTTTTTTAATTTCTTGATGTTCGTGGGCACCATGCTCTGAATCTTCTTTCCCTTTTGGCTTCTTTTCTAAAGCTTTATAAAAAGTGTCATTCTCGGGATCAGCATGCAATTCAAGCTCTTTTTTGACTTCTAGAAATAGCTTTACTCTTTCTTCCTGATTTTTAGAAGCGGTAATTTCTTTAAATAATTTTGATACTTTAAGATGATCTTTATGTAAATAAGTGTAAATATCCATCAATATACTCCTTAAAGTTATACCCGAACTATGAAATTCCTAAACTGGAATTAGCAAGACGAAGGGATAGTGTATCCTTGTTTCGAGTAAGAACAAAATTTTGTATTCTATTTAAAACCTTCGGGACAAAAATCAAACTAGTGATTCCCAGCTTAAAAATGCCACAAAAGCGTAATGTGGTAAGACCAAATTTGAAAAAAAGCTCGCGATAAAATTCCTATATAAATACTATCTTAATTTTTCACTAAGCTTCCCACAGTATAATCCACTGCTTATTCTTTGTTCTTCCTGTTCAAAATAATTATCTTTCTTTAGGGGTTTGTTGTGAATTTTTTAGCTTGGTGTTTTTTAAAGCATGGTATTAGTGATTTTTCTGACGGCAAAATTGTTAATCGGGTTTTTATTCCTTTTAATACCGAAGATATCTGTTATCTGGATCCACTGATTCTGGCTTGTAGAGGATTTATCACTTCGTCTAATGGTGAGAAAGGCCTAACATTTACGCAAAATGCCTACCTTATTCTGGAGAGAAACCTTCGAATTAAATTTGATCTACTTAGTGGATATAATAATTTTGAAATGTTCAAGGAAAGTTATTTTAATAAGCTGGGTTTAGATTTTTACGGAAAAAAACAATATCGAATGCCGCCAAGCATCCAAATAAAAATAGAAGATGAGCTGGCAAAAAAGAATTTTATTCAACAATTCGCCAAGTACAGCCCAAAAGCAGTTTTCGATCCCCTAACCAAGTCCGAAACGATACAAATGCCAGGAAGATTCTTAAAGCATCTTTACGGCGTTTATTTCAGAAGTGCTGAATTTAAGCCTGTGAATAATTTAACTCATTTACAGGAAAGAAAATTGCAACTGACCCAATTATTGCACCTGATCGAAAAGGGAAAGATGAATAAAAATCTGAATTACGCGCGTAAATTGGCTCTTGATTATGATAATAATGATTTTTCAATCAATGGAGCTTGTACTACCTACGCAATTTCCTTAAAAATTTATGCTGAATTGTACAAAGAAGCTTTATCAGAAGATGATTATCATTTGTTATTCGCAGCTTCGCATTTGCTAGCCGCATCTGATAGAAATGGACAGCTTAAACAAAGTTTACTCAGCGACGCCAGTTTCATTACCTATATCAAAAATCTTTATAGTGAAGGTTTAGAGGCCAAGCATTTGCATCTTAAACATTACCCTTTGGTTAGCGAACTGAATAAAGAAAAGTCTGAACAACTTCTAAAGGCAATAGATGATAATACCGAACACCTTTTGTATGGAAATTGCAAAACCAGAGCTAATAAAAATACCTATTTTAAAGCTCAACGGTTTCTCCCGGACTTTAATAATGACTCAGATACCGATGAAATAATTTTTCAGGCCGGTGGAATGCTCGGTCATTCTGCTCTTTTCAGACTAATCAAAGTACCTATGTTAAAAAATGGGGAAAAGGCAGCCCCAAAAGAGGATCCAGCTTATTTTGACTATTTTAAAGTTGAAAATAATCTGGGCGCTGGCTGCACTAACTCTGATACTTCAAACACCCTTTGTTTTGGAACGCATATTACAAAAATACAGCCTTATATACGTGATTCCAGGCAATTTTTAATGCCTTTTTTAAACGATCCCAAAACCAACCCCCAAGAATATCAAGCTGCGATGGAAGGGACTTTGAAGGAACTTATCAAGGTTGAGCGTTTAGTGTTATTTTACAGAGAGCCTTCAGAAAAAAATGATAATCAACGCTATTCTCCTCTCAATAGTGCAGAGGGCAAGGAATGGAACCGTTTGCATAAATTACAACAATTATTAAAGGGTAAACCTTATGATATGAGCTTAAGCTATTCGGTTATAGATGTGCTTAACCTTGCCAACACTTATCAATGCGCTGTTGAAAACAAACAAGGTTATATGCAGGAAGGGGGAAGCTGTCTCATTTTTTCAATCAAAAGCTTGGTAGATTCAGTTTTGCGTCAGCACCTTTCAACCTTGCCTAGTCATTTCATGCAGCAACATGATGCCTGGGATTGTATAAAAGCATTACAAGGAGCAATCGATAGAAACAATAAAAATATTGAATTTTATAGTCCTTTATTTATCGATGGCTCAAGCAACGAATTAATAATCTGGGTAAAAGCTTTTAGGGCCTTTTTGCAGGAAGGCAAGGAAAAAATTATCGGCTTGGAACTTTCACACAGCAAAAATTCAGATTATTCAACAATTATCCTTAGAAACAATTTTCTTAAAAAGCAATGGTCGACTTTTATAAGCAATTGGCAGGCAGAAAAAGAAAATAGAAAAGAAGTGTTAAATCCTAATGGTTTCTTTAAGATAAATCCTGGTTTGCGGCCATCTTCAACCAATCAATTTTCCAATCACATGACTTTATAAAAGTAGGTAAATCTTGAAGCTTTGCATCTATAATAAAGAATGGCTTTTAAATCTCTATTTAAAATGAATCCGAAAGAATGGTTAGCTTTAAAAAAAGAAGGCTTATATTGTGTTCCCGGGGATTTTTTTATTGATCCCGTTATTCCTGTGAATAAGGCAATAATTACTCATGCACATTCTGATCATGCCCGTTTTGGCCATAATCAGGTTTTGGCTCAAAAATCAACGATTGAAATAATGAAATTGCGGTATGGTGATGAATGTGCAAGCCAGATGCAGGGGCTTGATTATGAAGAGCGAATCACAGTCAACGGTACTTGCTGTTATTTATTACCTGCAGGACATATATTAGGCAGTGCTCAACTTGTCATTGAATACGAAGGCTCTCGCGTGATCATATCCGGAGATTATAAACGAGCTTTTGATCCCACCTGTGAAGCCTTCAAGGCTGAACATTGTGACTTATTCATAACCGAAGCAACCTTTGCACTTCCTGTTTTTAAACATCCGCCAATTGAATGGGAAATTAATAAATTGCTTGCTTCGTTAAAAGCCTTTCCTCATCGCTGTCATTTGGTTGGAGTCTATGCTTTGGGTAAGTGCCAACGTGTTATCAAAACCCTAAGGGTAATGGGTTATGACGAGCCTTTGTTTATTCATGGGGCTTTGAAAAAATTATGTGATTACTATACTTCCAAAGGAATTGATCTAGGTGATATTAGAATGGCCTCCTCTTTAGATCTTAAAAATTCTCAAGGTAAAATAGTTTTCTGTCCACCCGGGGCTTTGCATGATCGCTGGTCTCGCCGTTTTGCCAATGTAAAAGTTTCCTTGGCATCAGGATGGATGCAAATTCGTGCTCGAGCGAAACAGAAAGGCGTTGAACTCCCCCTAATCATCTCTGATCATGCGGATTGGTCAGAGCTTGCTGAAACCATAAAAGAAGTCAATCCAAAAGAAGTCTGGGTGACACATGGCCGTGAAGATGCGCTTATCCATCATTTAAATCAGCAAGGGTATCCAGCAAAAGCCTTACATTTGCTGGGGTATGAGGATCATGAGGATTAGCCATGAAACGATTTGCCGAATTACTAAATAATCTTTTTTTCACCTATAGTCATTTGGATAAAATGACCTTACTTGAAAATTATTTTGCCGAAACGCCTAATCCAGAGCGTGGCCTTGCTTTAGCAATCATGGCGAACACTTTGGATTTTCCAACGTTTACACGCAAAATCATCTATGAATTAATAGAAAAAAATACGGATCCGGTTTTATTTGAATTGTCTTACGATTTCGTGGGCGACTTATCAGAAACAATCGCTTTGCTTTGGCCAGATTCTGAGACCGAAGATGAATTACCGAAACTTTCGAAAATAATAGAAGGGTTTCAAAGTTTAAATAAAACACAAATAAGCACTTATTTATTTGAGCTGATGAACAAAGCAAACGTTATTGAGCGTTGGGCTTTACTTAAATTAGGAACAGGAAGCTTGCGAATTGGCGTTTCAGCCCGATTTTTGAAAAAATGCCTGGCACGATATGGCGAGGTTAATATTCAGGACATCGAAAAAATCTGGCATGGTATTCAACCTCCTTATATTGAGCTCTTTGACTGGCTTGAGAAAAAAACATCCAGCCCGTTAATTTCAGATTCGTGTTTCTTTCACCCTGTCATGCTTTCTCATCCTTTGGACGAAAAAGATTTGCAAAAAATCGATCCTGAACTTTTTTCTTTCGAAAGAAAATTTGATGGCATCCGAGTTCAGGTTGTTGCGGCAAATGAAAAAAAAGCACTCTTTACCCGCACTGGTGAAAATATCTCATCAACTTTTCCCGATTTACTAGATGCAATTGATGGTTCTGTTGTTTTGGATGGTGAATTAATAATCCAAACAACAAAAGGGATAGGCTCATTCAATGAATTGCAGCAGCGTTTGAATAGAAAACTGGTAACAAAAAAATTAGTAGCTGATTTTCCTGCAGCAATTATTCTTTACGATATTTTGGTCTGGGACGATAAAGACCTGAGAGCTTTGCCTTTTATTGAACGGAGGCAGAAACTGGAGCAATGGGTAGCTGCACATCATGCGCCTGAAATTTTACTTTCTGAAATATTAACTAGAGTGAAAGAACAGAGTTTATTGCAGTTAAAGCAATTAATTTTGGATGAAAATCACCCGGCGGTTGAAGGACTCATGATTAAACATCAGCAAAGCCCATATCTAGCCGGGCGGCCAAAGGGACATTGGTATAAATGGAAGCGCGATCCCTTATTGGTAGATGCAGTTTTAATGTATGCCCAGCGTGGTCAGGGTAGGCGTTCGTCTTATTATTCCGATTTCACTTTCGGCTTATGGCAGGAAGAGCAACTGCTTCCGATCGGAAAAGCTTATTTTGGTTTTACGGATGAAGAGCTTTTACAACTTGATAAGTGGGTTCGCAATAATATCATTCAACGCTTCGGGCCTGTTTGCGAAGTCAAAAAAAACCTGGTTTTTGAAGTCGCTTTTGATGCAGCGAATCGATCCGCTCGTCATAAATCTGGCGTAGCCCTAAGGTTTCCAAGAATTCATCGAATAAGATGGGATAAGCCATCAGCAGAAGCTGATCAACTCGAAACTTTATTAAAATTAATAAAATAATGCACAGTTTCACACCTTTGTCACAAGCTTCGTTGACCATAATAAAAGATAATGTTATAATTTTTGCCCATTAAGATTAAATATTATTTAAATTATGCAGCAAATAAAAGGATGCAAAAATGTTTGAATGGTTAAAATCATTATTTCTTCCGTCTAATCAATCTAAGGCTCAAGAATTCAACTCACCTTTACAGCCTAAACAATTACCTGCTAATTCTAAAAAAACCTATGTGTATTTTTGGAATTTGACTCCAGACGGCGTAGGCCATGCGGCTATTCAAGTTGAAGGTCAAAAACCCAAAATGAATAAAGAAGATGAGGGAACCTATATTAGTATTCACCCCTATATGTTTCCTTCAGTAGGGCTAACTACGGTTTTACCTTTGCCAGCAAGCCTGGCAACTACCTTATTAGAAGATATGGAAAGTGAAGCCTCTGCCAAGCACAAACCCATTCATGAGGATTCTGTTGAAATTTTTCATACCTATCCAAAACCATTGGCTCCAGACAGGACTTTTGAAATAGACGGTCTGGATACGGAAGCGATGATGAAGACGATTAATAATACAAAGGAAGGGGTTGACTCGTATAAAATAAATTATCAATTATTGCCCAAAATCAATTTGCTCCGATTTTTTAGGGAAAGCCCTTCTTATATAGCGCAAGATCCTGTTGATATGGATATGCACAGGCAATGTTCCCGAAAAGAGGAAGACACTAAGGTTTATAATTGTTCTACCTTGGTAAGCGATATCTTAAAAAGCGGCGGTTTTGATATTAAACAATCCAAAAGAATGCCCTGGGGAATAACACCGAATGGTTTGGCTGATCAAATAGAAGTTGAATTGACCGCCAGAAAAGAGTGCCGTTTTTAGCCCGCTACCTGCAAAGTAGCAGGCCATTTTAGCCTACTCCGTGTTTCCGGAATATCCAAATTTTGAAATAAACTCACTCTTTTCTACGGATTTAAATTCATGTTTATCCTGAAGTTGATCCGTAAAAAATGTCGGTATTACAGGATTTTTAAATTTAAACCCTGCACCATTCAAAACATGGGTCACAGAGCTTGAGCAGTTATCAATTTTTACCTTTTCCTCTACATGACCAATATCGTAAACCGTTAAACCACAATGATCTTCTGGAGGATAGCAAGAATGCTCTTCCTTGTGCTTCTCAGCAGTTAAATTAGCATTTCTGTAGTGATTTAAAAGGGTAGTCAGGGCTAAAGAAAGGGGATTTAAGCTGCCAAAAACTGAATAAATTCGTCTATTTGCTGCAACGTCTTTGGAAAACTCTTGTTGTGCCATTTTAGCGCTTTTGTATTGTTCCCTGGATATGTCTTTTACCAAAACATGTTCCGCTTCGTTCATATCCACTTCATGATTATTAGAAACTATTCCAGGTACTGGTACAGAGCCAAAAGAAACGCCGTTAATAAAGGATCCCAGGATGCCCGTGTAAAAACTGGTGTGAGAAATCTTGTTGTTTCCATTTTTCTGTTTCATTAGGGATACTGAAACATGTCCGGGACCATTCTCTTCATTGGTATCCTTAACATAGGTTACCACTTGGTACGCTCTTTTCCCTTCCACTTTAGTTTTCATAATTTTAGACCTATTTGAGTTTAAATCTCCCTTCCAATTTCTCCACTTAATTTGTCCAATATTAATGTTGTTAATTAATTATACATATCAATGCTTAACCAATTATTAAGCCTAAATGATTAGGGTTGGTCGAAAATATATACCGTTGCAGAATTATAGACTTATGAATGAGGAAGAAAAATTGACCAGGATGTTTAAGATTATCTAGGTTGAATGGATCCCGGATTTGGGATCAGATTTTAGACAAAACCTGACCTGTTCACTAAGCGATAGCTTATAAATTTCGGTAATTCGTTACTACATCTTGAGCTTGAATAGTTGTAGAAATCACTTCATAAAGTTTCTCTACGCACTCAAGTCTAAAAAATGAACAAGATTGCAGAGCTTCATCCGCATAGGCCCGTATATCGTCAAAATTATCCGCTTCTAGCATTTTCTCAATATGCCTTGGCGTGAAAAAACGAAGACAAGAAATTCCACCTTTATTGGAAAATAGCCTTAAGAATTGTTTTAAGCCTTCAATATTTTGCGCGGGATTTTGATTCTTTTGTGAGACAGGTTCGTTTTGTATTGAAGGCTCATTTAACGGATGCATCCCATTCAAGCTTTTTTCAGGATTGTTCTTCCAATCTAAGGGGAGAGTTATCTTAGGCGGTAAATCAGATCCTGACAGCTTTTCTTTTACTAAATTTGATAAATCGGGATCGTTTAAATATTTGGCTTTCAGCTCAGGACAACGACAAATTATGGATAATAATCTAACTTTATCTTTGGCAGGTAAATCTTCAATAAAACTCAAAGACTTACTAGTGCAATAAGGATGAGAAAGGATCATATCAATTCCTGGACTCAATTTTTCTCTTAATAAAGTTTGGATACACATTTGAAAACTTTCCTCGACCAGGTCGCCATGTTTCGCGTTGAATGTATCAAAATATTTAAGAAACTCCTCAGAAAATAAAGTGTGACGAAATCTAATATAATTACATCTTTTTTCAAGAACTATGCTCTCTACTATCCATTCCTCACACTCTTCAAATGAAAAAAGTAATGACTCAAAGTAATGTCTATAAAGAAGGGTAAACCGGTTAGAATTAGCCGCCCTTAGCGTTGATATCGCTTTCTGAAATTGAAGACGTATTATTTGAACTTCTTTATCAGAAAGTATGGGATTTGCTAAATTCAGCATCATATCTAATAGTTCGAAAGAATTCCCGGATATTACTGCTGCCGAGATGAGACTAACGAAGGGGTTATATTTTACCCCGTTAGCACGGGTAAATAAGTTAATAGATAAATTTTTATGATTAATTAATTTTTTGATCAGAGAAATATAAGGTTTCGCAGAATCAACAGTATTACGATACTGTTCAATAATATCTCTCAATAAATTATTTTTCGAGTCAACTTGTTCACAAGTTGATTTATTCATGGTTTCCTTATTCTCTGTAACTTGAAGTTCATCGCTTAAATCCCTAATCGAAAATGGTAATTCAGGCATATCACCTAAGTCACAAAAATTAATGGAATCGATAAAATTAGCTAAGGCTATCAGAGCCACCTTACATTTTTCTTTTATATCGTCATCTAGTTTGAAATTATCTTCATCTTCTACTTCATCAATCAAGGTCTTAAGAAGCGGTTTATAAGCGTTGAAAAATTGTTCCTTTAAATATTCATCACCGACTGATGAAATGCGCTTAGGTAAGTGCTGTAAAATAGTAGGTAAATCGCTTAAAAAATCATTGAACCAATCAGCGGTGCTTTTCATATCCCCTGCTTGAACTCCATAAAACTTTGAAATTTCAAAGTGCTCAAGGATAGAATTAGCTGTTTTATAATAGCGATATCTTATTAGGTGTTTTAAATGACTTATAATATTAGTTGGTGTTAGTCCATACCAATCAGTTCCAAAAGAGATATTGGGATTTACTTCCAATATATTTTCTACCTTTTTGAAGATCTGTGTATCAAATTGATTTGAACCAATATGCCTAATTTCAAAGCTGGGATTATTTATAATATTGGTTAACGATAAATTACAATTTACAAATACAATCTGCTGTAAATTTAAAGTGCTTAAATCAATGCCTCTCAGATCCTCATTATAGAAAGTCATCGCTTTATCTAAGGGGAGATACTGTAAATATCCCTCTTTTAAGCCTAAAGTTAGGGCTAAGGATTGAATTTCAAGTTTAAACTTTGAGTAGTCCTGATGATGGTTTTTTTGAATCAGGTTTTTAATAAACTCTTGTTGTAAATCTTCAGGTAAGCTATCAAACCAAGCTTGCAAATCAGGAATTGCTTTAACAAAATCGTCATGCAATAAATCAAAAAAAATCTTGTTTTTTTGATTATTCAACTGATGATGTGGTAAGGATTCAGCAAACTTAGCCCAGTAACCTGTTAACCAACGTTCTTTCTCGCTTTGCTGCAAACTATTTAAAAAATCTTCATAATTTTTTGAAACTGGCTGCAAATAGATTTCTAAACTCGATAAATCAACCGGGAAGTTAATAAAATTTCTGCTTATTTCTTCAAAAATCTTAATCAAGTCTTTTGGAGGAGAATTAGATTCAATAAGCTCAATCATTTCTTTATTCATCACTTCCCGAATAGATTCATCCATCTCCTTTGAACCAAAACCAAATAAAGAGCTTACGAAGTTTGAATTTATATGATTATAAAAATAGGCTATTTTATTCAAAAGAGGGAGATTTCCGAGCTCTAAACCTTCAGTTTCTAAATTGAAGGTGGTTTTGTATAACGCCTCCTCAAGCGCTTCACATTTCATATGCTTGGCAGGCTTTCTATCCGTTCGCTCATCTTCTGCCTTTAATTTCAAATTTTCTTTTTTCATTTGTTGATTAAATTCAGCTAGGCTGTCCTTATTAATTTTAATCATTTTCCTGGATAATTCTTCTGAACATTCTTGCTGCTTTAAACCCACTGGAAGCTCTGCTAATGGATAATACTGAATATATTGCCAAAATAATTCGGCATCTTCCCTGAGCAGTTGTTCTAATTTCTTTTTACAAAATCTGAGATATTTATTATCGATAAGTTCCTGAGATAAGGCGGTTGCTTCGGTAATCTGGACATCAACATGAATATAATCGAGAGCCGCGATAATGTGGTTAAAGGTTCCTGCTACACAACTAGGATTATCAATATCATACTCATTCTGGATCTTAAAAAGAGTACCTACTAAAAGCCGTTTACGGCCTCTAATTGCATCTGAACTTAAATCCGCTTTTTCCAGATCGGAAAAAAGCTCGTCTGGATTGCAACTGGTTAATCCTGTCCAGGCAAGTGCTACAGCTTCTTTAGGGGTTAAGGAACAATCTGTTGAACAGCTATGGGAACTTGTCAGGGTTTTAATTCGCTCAAGTGATTTTTTTGCTGACTTAATTAAATTCAATTTTTGAGATTTGATCGTGGGTATAATTTCTTTCTTTAATCCTATTGAAGAAAGAGACTCATACAGTTCAGTTTCCAACGATTTTAAGGCAATTCCTTGATTCGTTAGGCTGTTTATAATAGTCGTAAAATTTGGTTTTAATTGTTCAACGGTCAATGGATGTTTCCATTTTGCAGTAGCTAAGAGAGGTTTAGATAGTATTTCTTTAGTTTTTTGATCTTGGCAGGTACAAAAAAGCGAGTTATTTTCTAAATGAAAGTAGAGGGTATTTTCATCAAAATTATCATTCAAAGGTAAATCGAAACTTAAATTATAACCATCCAAATCAAGCCAATGCTCTAATTCATTGATTGGCTTTTCCCAGTTGAAACTATCATTTTTAACATAGCGTTGATGCAAAGAAGAAGCGCTGCGTTTAACCGCATCTTCAACGACTGCGCTATGCACATTCTGCTCGTGGTTGGCAAATCGTTGTAACTCGTTAGCATCGATATTTCGGGCAAAAAGTCTCTGATAACCATAATTATCTTCATAGTGCTCTAATAAATTATAAATATTAGAAAATTTATGCATGGATTGCGTGTAATAGGAGCGGACTGTTTGGCCATTATAAAGTTGGCTAGGGTCGACCTGAAACCCCTCCATGATTCTTTGGATAATTTCATAAGAAGGTAATTTCGGTGGTTTTGGACATAAGGCTATCCATAACGCTGATAATTTATTGGGAGTAACGTTATTCAAATCAATGGACGGATTTTCGACTAAAAAGTTTTTCAATCCATCAACATCTTGATTTTCAATTAAATTAATTAGAATTTTCTTTAGGGCTGACATCAAGCATCCACAAAAATGGTATAATTTTATACATTTTAGGGGTTTTATCTTAAGGTAATATTAATTTTTTGATTTTTAAGTAAAAATAGTTTGCTGGACAATTCGCGAAAAGCAGTTTCTCTTTTTGAAAAAATTGATTAGCAATAGACGATCATAGAGTTTTAAAGTTCTTTTTAGTTCAAACTTCAAGAGGAATGGCTTTAACGAATAAATGCGCCCTCCCTTTATATGCAGTGCAGCAAAGGTTTTGATTTCTCATCGGCGCATGAAGAATTATCGATAACGATTCATCAATACAATCTGTAATCCGGCTTTGGTCAATGAAAGATAATGATAACCAGGATCAGCAGTGGTGCGTTCTAACCATTCATTGGCAATGCAGATATCTGCTTCTTGTTGAGCTTCTTCTATCGTGACGTGTTTTTTAAGCTTATGGCTCAGAATGGCGACTGCACTATCGTCAATACTTAGAAAAACGTGGTCCCTGGTATCTCCTTTCGCTTTCATTTCGTCATAAAATAAATTGAGAATATCGATTTCATCCATTTTTTAATCCTTCAAAATTAGTAATAAAAACTCTGCATCTTCCAAACAATGAATTTGAATCCTATTTTCTCCAAAAATGGAGACCCCATCGCCAGTTTTTATTTCTTCTTTATTAATAGTAATTTTCCCCTTGATTAACTGCAACCAGCCCCTGCTTCCTGCGCTGAATGAGTAATCAATTGCGTTCTCTTTCTCAAAGTGCCCTACAAATAATTCAGCGTTCTGATGGATAAGTATAGAATCATCGCTGCCCTTTGGTGAGCCAATAAGAATTAGCCTGTTCTTTTCTTTCTTAATTTGCTTCTGTTCATAACTTGGCGCTAATTGTTTTTCTTTAGGTTTTATCCAAATTTGTAAAAAATGTAAGAGCTCCGAATCGGAGGGATTAAATTCACTGTGCTGTATTCCGCGACCAGCAGACATTCGTTGAATTTCGCCTGGCTTGATATGAGAGCCATTGCCCATGCTGTCTTTGTGTTCAATTGTGCCGGAAATGACATAGGAAATGATTTCCATTTCATTATGACTATGCGGCGCAAAGCCTTGGCCGGGTTGAACTTTGTCTTCATTAATAACTAACAAGGGCCCAAAGCCTGGGTGCTTCGGATCATAATAAGAAGAGAATGAAAAACTATGGTAACTTTCTAACCAGGGGAGTTCAGTTTTTCCCCGTTCATGAGCGTTACGGACAGAAATCATGGGGTTTCCTTAAAGGATTTTTGCAAAAATTCCTGAGCTTTTCTTGCATATTCCAAAGGAGGTGCTTTAGCAGGATCCTGTTCGGCTTCTACGATCATCCAGCCTTGGTAATCTAGACGCTTTAATTCACTAATAATTTCTGCAAAATTGATCTGACCATCGCCAGGTACCGTAAAAATACCTGCACGCACTGCATCCATAAAATTTAGTTGATCGGGTAAAAGCGAGCCAAAAACCGACTCACGAATGTCTTTTAAGTGTACATAGCGGATGCGTTTACCGTATTTTTTGATAAGGTCGACTGGGTTAATTCCTGCCAAAGCTGCATGGCCAGTATCAAGTAATAAGGAAATTAATTCAGGACTGGTATTTTGCATTAGATAATCAATTTCAGCTTCAGTAAAAACGCCGGTTCCAGCATGATAGTGATAAACGAGTTGCATTTTAAAATCGTGAGCAATGCGACCAATACTATGCAAACCCTGAATCAGATTTTCCCACTGCTGTTCATTAAAAATCGGTTTTTTTTCTCCTAAAATAGCGAGATGCGTTCCTTGAATAGCATGACCGCATTCACAAATATTAAGATAGGAGCCGCCAGAAGCCCGAACGAAACTTAGCTGATCTAGAAAACGGGAAAGCGTTTCCTCGTATTTAGTCTCTTCAGTGAAATAAGTGCTAAACCAGCTTGAAGTTAACTCTAACCCTTGTTCAGCCAGCGCTTTCTTCAATAAGGGTGCTGAGCGAGGATATTTATTGCCAAGCTCTGTACCTTGATAACCGGATAAAGCCATTTCAGCTATACATTGTTCAAAACTGATATCACCGCCCAAATTGGGATCATCATCATTGCACCAATTGATAGGCGCTATTCCAAGTTTAATGGTCATACTCTTCCTTAATAATCTTTGACTGTTTCGAGTTGGGTTTGTAAGTGTTCATAGGCAAGTGTTACGTTTTCTGATTGTGAAATCTCAGCAACGTCGACTCGCCACCAGCTTTTATAACCTTTCGACATCGTTTTTTCTTGAACGGGTAATACGATGACTGCAGATTGGCTTTGATTTTTTGCAGCGTTTAAAGCTTCTGAAAAAGCTTCATAAGACTCACAATAAAATGATTTAGCGCCTAAAGCTTTTGCATAGTTGCAAAAATCAATTGGTAAATAGTTTCCTGTTAGTTGATTGGTTTTTTTCTCACGATAGCGGAATTCATTGCCAAATCCTTTGGATCCATTGGCTTCTTGCAGGTTTCGTATGCATTGATAACCGTGATTATCAAAAAGAATGACCGTTATTTTTTTATCTTCCTGAAGGCTGGTCAACAATTCAGAATGAAGCATGATAAAAGAGCCATCACCCACTAAAACATAAACCTCCCCTGAACTATCCCCCTTGGCTAGACGTACACCTAAACCTGCAGCCACCTCATAGCCCATACAGGAATAAGCGTATTCAAGATGATAATCTTTGGCTTTTTTGGAGCGCCAAAGTCGATGTAAATCGCCAGGTAATGAACCGGCTGCGGCAATGATGACATCGTCTTTCTCTGTGAATTGATTTAAGAGACCCAGAAGTGCGGTTTGATGCAATTCCTTTGAAGAATTAGCTTGGCACAGACGAAAAACTTCTTGATTCCAAGCGGATATCGCGCTTTTTATATCTTGCTGATAAAGAGTTTCTGTTTGATAACTTCCCAGTTTTTTTGACAGGTGTTCCAAACCGCAGCGAGCATCCGCTTTTAACATTAGGCTATTCATTTTAAGTGCGTCAAATCGGGATACATTTAAATTTACCAGTTGGCAATTTTCATTTTTAAAACCCCATTTGGATGAAGTTGTAAAATCCTGCAAACGCGAGCCAATAACCAATATAACATCGGCCTTTGCCGCTATTTCATTAGCGGCAGCAGAACCTGTTACACCGATTCCGCCTACATTCATGGGATGATCCGCTGGCAATGCACTTTTACCAGCCTGAGTTTCAGCAACAGCTATTTGATGTTTTTCCGCAAATTCCGCCAGGGCTTCTGTAGCCTGAGAATAATGAACTCCGCCGCCTGCAATAATCAGTGGCGTTTTTGCCTTCTTTATCAAGAGTAGGGCGCGTTCTAGCGCTAGTTCGTTTGGAGATTCTCTTTCAATAGTCCAAATTCGTTTTGCAAAAAAATCTAAAGGATAATTATAACTTTCAGTTTGTACATCCTGGGGCAAACAAAGCGTCACAGCGCCGGTTTCAGCAGGATCTGTTAGTACTCGCAGTGCATTAAGACAGGCAGTCATTAACTGCTCGGGGCGGGAAATTCTATCCCAATATTTAGAAACGGGTTTAAAACAGTCATTGACTGAAACGGTATAATCATGAGCTACTTCAAGTTGCTGCAAAACCGGATCAGGTTGACGGCAACTAAAAATATCGCCCGGCAATAACAATAGCGGAAGGCGATTGGTAGTCGCGGTTGCGGCAGCGGTAATCATGTTAGTAGCACCGGGCCCGATTGATGAGGTGCAGGCAAAAAGTCCTAAGCGATTCTTTTGCTTGGCAAAGGCTGTTGCCGCATGCGCCATTCCTTGTTCATTGTGACCTTGATAATAAACTAATCCATGAGCGTCAAATTCCAGTGCTTCACCAATTCCAGTTACATTTCCATGACCAAAAATACCGAAAACACCCTGCACAAAGCGATATTCGTGCTCATCCAAACGGATATATTGATTCGCCAAAAATCGCAATAAGGCTTGGGCCATAGTTAAACGAATTTTTTTCACTTCAGCGTTCTCCACAAGTTTCTTTAAGTTTAAATGCACGCTTGTTAGCTGATAACTCTCTAGTCCATTCATGCTCTGCTAAAAAACAAGGTATCTGATAAGGATTATTTTCCAAATGTCGAATAAACCAGAGCGTATATAAAGCGTAGCCTGGCGCTGTGCAATGGGCGTGAGTTTGACCTTTGCTAATTAAATAAGAATCATAGTGCTTGATGCGAAGCAGCTCCTCGCCGTTTTCACCAAAGGCATAACCCTGCGGTTCTGAAAAGCGATAATGGTAAATTTCAGGTTGCTGATGGTAATGGGAAGGATAACTTGACCAGCGCCCCTGGAAACTGATTATTTCTCCCAAAACCAGATTCGATTCTGGACGGTTTCGCTTATCAAAAATAGTTCGCACCAATCGATAAGAGGTATCGTCTAACAAATCTTTGCCGCGATGATCTGTTCCCAGGCTATTGGCTGCATTAAAGAAAAGCGGATCAAATGTGCGTTGATTCTCAGTTTCAATTAATAATATTTCACAATCAGTTAAAGCGCTCACAGAGGAATAAATTCCTGGCGGACAATGCAAGGCTTGTGGTTCTTGCGAAAAATAATCACTGCGTTCAGCCAGTATAGAGTGTGATTCGAAATGAAAAATAATTCGTCCAGTTAAAAGTAATGCGGCAATTTCATAATTTTTGTTAAAGTGAAAATCCTGGCCTTGCCGAAGTTTGATGGAGAAAAAGTTCATCAGGGCAGAAGGGTGCTCAATCATGGTGATTATTGGATTAAGGCCGTCATTAAATCCTTGAGGATTGGAAATTTGCAGTGCAGGCAATTCAAAATTTATGCTTTGTTTATGAAGCTTTGCGAGCGATTCTGATTTCCATACCAGAGGATTAGCAGCGAATTCCTGGATAAAATAATTTAGCTCTTCCCAATAGGGTATCGCTGAGGAACACCCATGCCTTGTTACTACCAAAGCGCCACAGGCATTGGCGAATTGGGTCGCCTCTTGCCAATTAGTGCCAGTCAACAAACCGCGCACCAAGCCTGCCATGAATCCATCGCCTGCTCCCAAAACATTCAGAACTTCGACGAGAAAGGGTTCACTAAAAAGCGGCTGACCTTCGGAAAAATGCACCTGACAGCCTTTGTTTCCTAATTTAACAATAATGGGTGCCAAGCTAAATGAGCGGATTTTCGCAAGGGATTTCTCTAAATCTTCCTCGCCGCCTGCAATACACATTTCTTCTTCAGTGCCCACAATGAGATCACAATAAGAGAGAATTTGCTGATAAGTTTCACTGACAAAGGGGTTGGCTAAATACCTTTTTTCCCCATTACCAACAGCTGTTAACTGCCATAAAACAGGTCTAAAATCCAAATCAAAAAGGATTTTTGTCCCTAATTTTTTAGCTAGTTGAATGGTATGTAAAGTGGTCTCAAACATCGATTGAGTAGATAAACCTGTACCTGTAACTAGAATAGCTTTAGCCTGTTCAATAATTGCAGCATCCGCCTGTTCCGGTTTTAACTGCATGTCGGCACAATCATTGCGGTAAAAGATTAAAGGAAATTCATCTGGAGGCTTGACTCCTAAAAGGACCAAACCGGTCAAATGTTTTTCGGTTTCGAAAAGCAAATCGGTACTGACTCTTTCCTGTTTTAAGGTGTTTTTGATGAATTTTCCCATTTCATCCTTACCCACACAGGAAAACATCATCGTATTTAAGCCAAGTCTTGCGGCGCCAACGCAGATGTTACCAGCGCAACCCCCTAAGTATTTTTGAAAGGTTTTTGCATCTGCCAAATCGCTACCGATTTGCTCGGCGTAAAGATCTACGGCAACCCGGCCCATCGAAATTAAATCGATAGGTCTATTCCTTTCAAACCGAAAAAATAACTCTGTCATGATGCACCTTAATGCTTTATTGAAACGGGACGATTACTCGCTAAGGACTGTTGCGCTGCCTTGGCAATTCGATGCGCTTCTAAACCATCATAACCGGAGACGGGGCTTTGCTCATTATTGGACCAAGCCTGATAAAAAGATTGCAACTCTGCTAAATAAGCTTGCTCGTAACGCTCCAGAAAGAAATGCAGTGGATTAGAAAAAAGAGAATGATCTGCTAAAAATTCTTTTACGCCATGGTTAAGTTTATTTTCAGCCTGCAACATCCCTTTCGAACCAAAAGCCTCAATGCGTTGATCGTAACCATAGACGGCTTGACGGCTATTATTAATAACGCCCAAAGCGCCATTGGCAAAACGTAACTGGATCACAGCTGTATCAATATCGTTGAAAGCTTCAAAATCTGGATTGATTAAAATCCCGCCCATGGCGTGAACTTCAACAATTTCAGAAGAAGCTAAAAAACGCGCCATATCGAAATCATGAATGGTCATATCCATGAACAATCCGCCTGAAGTTTCGGCGTATTCTTTCGGGGGGCAGGCTGGATCGCGTGAAGTAATTGAGATTAGCTGGGGGTGACCAATGTAACCTTCTTTAATCCGTTTTTGCAAAGTTGCAAAGCAGGGGTCAAAACGGCGATTAAAACCAAGCTGCAATAAAGATTCATTGGCTGCAACTACCTCAAGAGCTGAGCGAATTTCTTCTTCAGAAAGGCCAATTGGTTTTTCACAAAAGATGGCTTTTGAAGCTTTAGCTGCTGCCTTTATTTGTGCACAGTGCAATGAAGAGGGAGAGGCTAAAATTAATGCATCCAGACTTTCATCAGCAATGAGTTCTTCAGGATTTAAACTTATTTTTGCAATATTTAGTGAGGCTGCCCATTCCTTATCCATGAAAGGATCTGCAATTACAGCAAGTTCAAACTGCGGCAAGCGGTAGCAAATATTTTCCGCATGCAATTTACCAATTCGACCTGCACCAATTATTCCGATCTTACATCGTGTATTTTCTCTTTTCATAAACTTTATTCCTGGTTAAATTTAAATTGAAATTGGAATGCACTGGCCGTCCCAAATCGCGAATTTTTTTACCTTCTGCCAGATTGCTCTCAATTTTTTCCAAGGGGATTCCAGTCGTTTCAGGTACGAAATAATAGCTAAAAATAAAGGCCATAAAACAGATAAGGGCAAAGAGAAGAAAGGTGAATACCTCACCGTAATTTTGATAAATCTGTAAGAAAGAAATAGACACCACAAAATTAGCGCCCCATTGAATGACGGTCGCAATGCTCATTGCGAGGCCTCGAACCTGTAGAGGAAAAATTTCGGAAATCAATACCCAAAACAAAGAGCCGACACTTATGCAATAGCCGATAACAAAAAAGGATAAGGAGATTAAAATTCCAATACTTTGAATGTTCGGATGCCATTTAAATAGCAAACTAACAGCCAGCAAACTTAAGGAAGCTAAAAGGGTCCCGCCCAACAAGAGGACGCGACGTCCTAATTTATCAACATAATAAAGGGTAAGGGCAGTGAAGATGAAATTAAGAAAACCTATCCAAAACGTAGCAAGAATTGCATTTTTAACGGGAAAAAAACCTGCAGTTTCAAAAATAATAGGCCCATAATACAAAATTGCATTTATCCCCGAAAATTGCTGAAAAACGCCTAAGCCAATGCCGACCATAAGAACAGAAAGAAAGATAGGTTTAAATATCTGGCGTCTATCAACAAAGGAGTGATGGTTCATATTTGCTCGAATTTCATGAAGTTCACTATGAATATCGGCATCAGGAGCACGAATCCGTTGCAAAATGCCCAGCGTTTTTTCTTCTCCAAAGCGTTTCATAACCCAAATTGGCGTTTGCGGCACGAAAAACATGCCAATAAATAAAACAAGAGCAGGAATAATCCCCATTGCTACAAGCATGCGCCAGCTATCTATTGAATAATCATGGAAAAAATAGCCAATCAGATAAGCAACGGCCTGACCAAAGGTTATTGCAAGACCATTAATTAAAATAAGAGCGCCTCGTTTTGGCGGTGGTGCAATTTCGGCAATAAATAAAGGGGCAATGTAGGAGGCGATGCCGATACATACGCCAATTAAAAACCGGCCATACAGCAAAGCATTTAAGTTATTTGCCGCAGCGCAAAGACCCGTTCCGACAATAAAGCCTAAGGCAACTAACCTTAATAAAGCTCTGCGACTAATTTTATCAGCTATCAATCCACTTAATGGAATCCCGAGAATTGCACCTAATAAGCTGAAACTGACCACCTTCGACCATTCCCAGGTTGAAAGCGAAAGCTGCCCGGTGATCTGATCCTGAATATTAGCGACTACTGAGGAGTCAAAGCCAAAAAGAAATCCGCCAAACCCGGAAATTATTGCAATGAGTATTACTATCCTGTTAACACTGCCTCTTTTCATATCCTATCCTCTGGATTTATTTAGTGGGTAAAATTGCAAGCCGAACAGCAGCGTTTTTTCGTCCAAGAAACCAAAGCGACAAAATTGCCAGTAAAGAAACAACAATTAAATAGAGGGCAGGAATTGTCTTCCAACCTGTATAATAAATTAACGATAATGAGATAAAGGGCGTCAAGCCGCCAAAGACTGCAAAGCCAAGGTTATAGCTAACAGCAATCCCGGAGTAGCGAATTTTAGTTGGAAATATCCCTGCCAAAAACCGTGGGATAATGCCGGCAGAAAAACCAAGCAAGAAAGCGCTGGCGGTAAAAGCCAAATAATAAATTTCGGGAAAATAGGCATAGATAGTAAAAATCGGAAAAGCCAGCAGGGCAGTCGATAGGGTTAAAGCGGTTAGCAGTTTTCTTAAATCAATAAAATCACTGAGATAACCAAACAAAATACTTAAACCAGAGCCGCAGGCAATAGTCAAAGTGCGCTCCCAAATATAGGCATTTGCCGGAAGATGTAAAATAGTTGCGAAATAGGAAGGTGTGAACAAAAAAAGTGAAGTGACAATTGCTGCACAAAGGGCAACAATAAAGCCGCCGGCAATAACAGAGCTGAACTGCTCTTTGAAAACCACAAAAATCGGAAAATTCACTACTTCTTTTTCAATGGCTAAAAACTGCGACGATTCATGCAAGCCTTTTCGCAAGTGATAAGAAAATAACCCAAAAAGCCCTCCAAGAATAAAGGGAAGCCGCCATCCATAGGTCTGCATTTGTTCAACAGAAAGCAGGCTCACCATTGCCGCTTGCACGAGTGATCCTAAAACGATGCCAGAGGTCAGGGCGCAGAAGATTATGCCGCAAGCCAGTCCTTTTTTTTCAGGAAGCGATTCAGTGACATAAGTAATTGCACCTGGAATTTCCCCACCAATTGAAAATCCCTGAAGCAGGCGGAATAAAATAATTAAAATTGAAGCACTTAGACCGAACGAATTGTAAGAAGGCGTTAACCCAATTCCTAAAGTGGCAATGGCCATCATTAGGATTGAGATTGTAAAAGTAGTTTTTCGACCAATTTTATCGCCAAAATGACCAAAGATAATGCCGCCAAAAGGCCTCACCAAATAGCCGATAGCGAAAGTTGCAAAGGTTATCATTAGACTTGCGATTTCATTGGAAGCGGGGAAAAAAGCAGCAGAAATATAACTGGCAAACATGGCGAAAATTATAAAATCATAAAATTCTAAAGCACCGCCCAAACTGGAAAGAATTAATAATTTACGTTGATTTTTTTGCAAGGCTTTATCCTTAAAACCAGTTTTATCGATGTAAATCCTTATGATTAAAGCCAGAGTTTAGCTCGTCTGAAATAAAACTTTTCTTTCATTTAAAGTGATATTTCAAATCAACTGGCGCACGTTTAGCATCCTATTCTGTTTGAAAGAGAGTTGTCAAATACCTTCAAATTTGCGAAAGCTGTTAACTTTAAAATAAGATATCTGAAAATTTTTTTTAAAATGGAAGAGGAATGGCCAAGCAATTATGTATGCGTTGTTATATTTCAGGAAGAGTCCAAGGAGTATGGTTTCGAGCATCGGCTAAAAAGGAGGCTGATCATTTAGCGATAACAGGGTGGGCACGCAATTTGCCAGACGGAAGAGTAGAAATTTTAGCCTGTGGTGAAGAAAAGCACCTGAACCTTTTTTCAAGTTGGTTACATCAAGGCCCGCAATTTGCCGAAGTAAGTGCCTATACTCGCGAAGATTTAGCCTGGCAAGAGTTTGAAGGCTTCAAAGTACTCTAAATAGCATCTTTGACTTAAAGTAATGAATCAGGATAACCTACGATTAGGTTGGCAGGGTTAAGAGTATGATTCTGGACAACTTACTTATCCCAAAGTTTGTGGGAAACGTTTCTAATGACCGTACTCTTTATTGAACCATTGAGAAGGGTATTTATAAGGGATTATTTTATGATCAGAAATATAGGCTTTATACTCCTGGCAGTTTTCCTTATTTTATTTGCTATAAGCATCATGGCCCCTGGTGTCGCTATTCCTAATATTATAGTCGCCATTGTGGCTCTGGCTTCAGCTATCTTTATCCTGATTGGCAGATAGCCATTAGACAGTAAAATAATTTCTTTTTATTGGCCTCGGAACCGGGGCCTTTTTAGCCTTACTTTGTGAGATTATCTGCTTTTTTGCATTGCGTTTGCGTAGGTTAAATTTAAAGCGAATTAAAGCTCTTTTTTGTTTCTTTTTAGCCTGTGTTGATAAATTATCAGATATCAATCCTTGCAATTTATTTTGTATAAAAGCGCATAATATTCGTCTTAAAGTAATGGTTTTAAGGTTCGAGCCTATTAGATTTAAATTGGTTTGCAGGTTTTGATTTTTACGATTTTTTTTCGGGCTAAATAAACCCAGCTTACAAACAGACATAACAAAACTCCTGTATTGTTTATGTATTTGGCTTAAAACAAAAGACTTCATGTCTTTAGATTAATATTTAACCTAGTAGACTACTGGCTAACTGTCAAATTAGCCGCCTTATCAAGATTGAAATACTGTAAAAAAAATATACTCAACTTAAAAAAGATGTATATTAAAGTTTATATAGGAAAGAAATGAGGGGAAAAATGTGAAAAAAATAGGGAAGAGTGCATTTTCTTTGCTAGTTTTAACCGGCGTCTCAACCTTTTTAACAGGCTGCGGAACACTCAAAGCCTCAGCACCATCGGATCATCATAAAGGTTACGGCGGGCAGGGCGGTCATGGCGGGGGGCATGGCGGTCGGTAATTAGGCTGCACTGTTGCAGGAGTCATATATTCTGCCTCTTTTAAAAAAAGGCAGTTTCTCCATTTGATCCCTAAAAAAAAATATGTAGAATCAGAGAATGATTATGAAGGACCCCGATAATGTTCCGACCAATTCACAGCCTGTTTAAATTGTTATCTTTTTCATTTTTATTTCTCAGTTATATTTCTTTAGCTGGCTGTATTGATCTAGCCGGGACGCGGAGTCTTGCAACAGATAAATATTACGTGTTCAATTCAAAGGCTCAGGTTTTTGTTATGCGCGGCGGCTTAGGCGGGATTTTTAGTACTGGAATGAACGATCTGCAAAAAACGCTCGAAAGGCAGTACAGAATCAGAACCGAGAGTACAGTCTGGTACAAAGCTAGTACTTTAAGTAAGTACATTATAAAAAATTACGGAACAGCATCCTTACCGGGTCCAATCGTATTGGTAGGGCATTCGCTTGGTGCAAATGATCAAATTAAAGTGGCAATTGATCTTAATAAAAAACAAATTCCTGTTGCCTTGCTTATTACTATTGATGCAGTTTCACCACTTAAGGTTCCACCCAATGTTAAACATGTGGTAAATATTTTCAAACCTTCTTTCGTGCCTATGTTTAGTGGTTTGCAGATAAAAGCAGTCGACCCTGACAGTACTTATATTGAGAATATAAATTCACAAACGCTAAATAAGGTTGCGGTGAATCATTTTACTATCGATAAAAATTTGGAAGTACAAAAATTAATGATTGAGAAAACCTTGGCAGCCATCAAAAATGGCCGCTAAGATCTAATGATTAACCGATACGCGATTAAATTAAAAGGATGTAGGAGTAGTTTCTGCTCTGCAAAAAATTATGAAAAAATCTTTTGAAGTTTCACCACGAATTTGTATTATCGGCGCTGGACCTTCTGGCCTTACTACAGCAAAGAATTTATTGCAGCAAGGATTAACTAATTTTGTAGTATTCGAAAAAAATGTTTGCCTCGGCGGCAATTGGTCTTTTGATGAAAAAAATGACCATTCCAGCGTTTATGAAACAACACATATCATCAGCTCAAAACGCTTATCGGAATATGAAGACTTCCCGATGCCTGCCGATTATCCTGATTATCCTTCTCATGTGCAGATTCTGAATTATTTTAATTCTTATGCTGAACATTTTGGTGTAACTCAATACATTAATTTTAATACCAGCGTTGAACAAATAACGCCGTTGAAAGATGAAAAATGGCAAGTCATTTATCGCGATATAAATGGTGAACAGGAAGCTATTTTTGACTATATTTTTGTGGCAAACGGTCACCATTGGGATCCCTTTCTACCCGATTATTATGGTGAGTTTAAAGGGACTTTACTTCATGCCCATCAATATAAAAAATCTGCGCCATTTAAAGGCAAAAAGGTTTTAGTTGTTGGGGGAGGGAATTCCGCCTGTGATATTGCTGTGGAAATTGCTCGCGTATCAGCAAAAACCTGTATATCCATGCGTCGTGGACAACACATTTTTCCAAAATTTATCTTTGGGAAACCTACTGATTTGATGTTTTCCCTTATTAAAAAATTACCCCATTGGCTAAAACAAATCTTGGTTAGTTTTGTCATTCGTATTTTGCAAGGTCGATATGCTAAATATCAATTAAAAAAACCGGATTGCAAGCCTTTGGAAATCCACCCAACTATCAATTCAGAGCTTCTTTATTTTATCCGGCATGGCAAAATAAAACCCTATAGGGGTATAGACCGTTTTGACGGTGAAAAAGTTCATTTTGTTGATGGAATTCATGATGAATTCGATGTAGTTATTTTCGCAACTGGCTATAAAATAAGCTTTCCCTTTTTTGCTAAGGAGTTAATTGATTTTTCCAATTTAACCTCAATCCCACTCTATCGAAAAATGATGCATCCGGAATTTAGCAGTCTTTATTTTATCGGTTTATTTCAACCCCAAGGCTGCATCTGGCCGCTTGCTGATTACCAGGCAAAGATTGCTGCCCAAATTATCGTGGGCGATTTAAAAAGACCTGATAATTTAACCCATAAAATTAAAAGAGAAATGAAGAAAGCACGAAGCCGTTTTAAAGAAACGGTTCGCCATGCGCTTGAAGTGGATTATCAAGGATTTCGAAATCAATTATTAAAAGAATTAAAAAAAGGGAAGTATTTTCACCGTAGTTCAGATAATGGTTAGTTTCTAGGAAAATAATTGCTATTGAGCCGCATATTAAGGTTAATCAGCTTGAATTATGAGCCGAATAAATTTATATTTGACTCATAGAATGAGCCGAATAAACCGATTAATTGGCTCATAGGAGTTAATTATGAGTAAAATCTGGATTTGGCAGCAGGCTGAGTGGCCAATATTTCATTGGAATGAGATAGAAATTCAACCCTTACTTAGGACTTTAAGGTTTAAGCAAGGCATTTTGCTAGGAAAAACAGGAGCAATTAACTCTGAGTTAACTCAAGAATCAGCTCTTGATACTTTTTTACAAAATATTATTGCCTCATCAGCTATTGAAGGAGAGCAATTAAATTTTCAATCTGTGCGGTCTTCGCTGGCGAAAAGAGTCTGCCTACATTTAAAACCTTCTTATCCCACAACGAAGCGTTCAGAAGGTTTAGCCCAAATGATTCTCGACGCAGTTTTTAATTTAACTACTCCTTTATCGTTGAAACGCCTGCAGCAATGGCATGAGTGGTTATTTCCAGATAACGAAAGTTCGCTTTTTAATTCCGCTAAAGCTGGGAAATTAAGAGGTGAAGAACCTATGCAGGTTGTTTCTGGGCGAATCGATAAACCAACAGTACATTTTGAGGCTCCACCTAAAGAAAAATTGGATGCTGAATTAAAGCAATTTATAGACTGGTTTAATCAGAGCCTTAAAAATTCGACATTAGATCCTTTATTGCGTGCAGCCATTTGCCATTTTTGGTTTGTAACGATTCACCCCTTTGAAGATGGAAATGGGAGAATTACGCGAGCCCTTACTGATCTGGCTTTAGCGCAGGATGATAAACAAAGTATTCGTTTATACTCGATGTCAACCTCCATACTAGTTAATCGTAAGGGTTATTATGAAATTCTGGAAAAAACTCAGCGAAATGGAACTGATATAACCGCCTGGCTTAGTTGGTTTTTGAAAACCTTGGAAAATAGTATTCAAACTGCAATCAATAAAATTGATCTCACCTTAGCAAAAAGTCGTTTTTGGCAAGCCTTTCAGCAGGAACATTTTTTTAAGGAACAAATTAAAATTTTAAACCTGATGTTTGATGATGAAGAAAAAAATTTTGAAGAAGGTATTAGCGCAGCTCAATACAAAAAGATAGGGAAAACGAGCAAGGCAACAGCCACCCGACATCTAGCCGACCTACTCGAAAAAGGCTGTATTGAAAAATTACCGGGTGGAGGACGAAGCACCCGTTATCAGATTTCACTGAAATTTTTAAAACGCACTTAGGCGATTAAATGTATCTAAAAAAATTCCCTTATATCTGTTAACCTTTTCTAGAGCTTTCATATCTGGGCAACGACCTACTATTTACCAACGCTCATTAGAAATGTCAGGCGCTGCAGCTCTCAGCGCTATTTGATCGGACCCTGCCCAAAATAGCGGCTCCCATTATTGAGCTTTACTCGGAAAAAAACCGTAATATACTGAACTCTTCAACCTTTTGGACGGCTATTCGGCCCTTTTATTGGAATGCTAACTATTGTGTAACAGCGAGTTCTTCTGTCTTTGCCGAGCCCATAGTTTTAATTATCACCAGGATGTCTTACCTATTTTTATGTTTGGCTTAAAAGGATATGCAACCTTGGTTGGGAAAATTGCATTGCCGGTTTTCGTTGTACAAGCAACTTACTCCGGTACTTATTTAGCTTTTGCTTCAACACTGGACTGCACTTCATGTATTTTTTCTTGTTGGAATAATTGATCTGATTCCAGAGTTGAAGTTCTTTTTTAATTTTAATCAATGAATTCCAAAGCATTTAAAACCTCAATCCATTCTTCTTCTGTGACTTGAAGTTCATTTTTCAAAGTTTGTTGCTGGCATAATAATTTCTGTAATCGTTGTTGCTGTCCTTCTTCATATAAACTTAAATCAGCAAGTGTTATTTCAAGCTCTGAGACCTGTTTATGAAGTTGATCGGCATTTTGTTCCAGTTTTTTTAAACGATTTTGTAAGGATTTTTTTTCACGATAGAGGTTTGCAGTTGTGGCTTGATTGTCTTCTTTTTTAAAATCCTTGCTTTGCAGCCATTGATAATAATCATCCAGATCCCCTTTAAAAGGTTGTACTTGTTGTTGATACACAAGATATAAATCGTCCACAGTAGTGCGTAAAAGATGGCGATCATGAGAAATAAGAATCAAGGCACCTTCATAACTCTGCAGAGCAATTTCTATAGCGGCACGCATAGAGAGATCGAGGTGATTAGTTGGTTCATCGAGTAATAAGAGATTAGGCTTTTGCCAAACAAGTTTTGCGAGCGCGAGCCTTGCTTTTTCACCACCGGAAAAATGATGGATCGGTTTTTTAGCCATATCACCAATAAAGTTAAATCCACCTAGATAATCACGGATAGTTTGCTCCTTCGTTTCAGGGGATAAGCCCTGAATGGTTTCTATAGGACTCAGTTGAAAATCCAGTTCTTCCAATTGATGTTGAGCATAATAACCAATTTGTAAATTAGCTGAGCGAAAAATAGTTCCAGAAATGGGTGAAAGCGAGCCGGTCAACGTTTTAATCAAGGTCGATTTTCCTTCACCATTGGGACCAAGCAAGGCAATTCTGTCGCCTAAATTTAAAACTAAGCCTAATTTATTGATTATCGGCTTGGTTGAATCATAGCCTGCCGCTACTTTTTCAGCGCGCAGTAATGGATTGGCTATTCGATTACAAGGATAAAAATTGAAGGAAAAGGGGGAATCACTCTGGGCCTGCGCCACTATATCCATTTTGGCAATTGCATTGAGCCGGCTTTGCGCCTGTTTGGCCTTCGAAGCTTTTGCACGAAAACGATTGACATAGGTCATTAAATGACCAATTTTTTGCTGTTGCTTTTCATAAATTTGCTGCTGTAATGCTAATTGTTCTGCGCGCGTGTTTTCAAAGCGGCTGTAGTTGCCGCTGTATAAATTCATGGTTTTTTGTTCAATATGAAGAATATGAGTTACAAAGGCGTCTAAAAATTCGCGATCATGAGAGATCAGCAAAATACTTGATGGACTTTGTTTTAGCCATTTTTCAAGCCAGAAAATAGCTTCCATATCCAGATGGTTGGTTGGCTCATCCAATAACAAAAGATCAGCAGGTTTCATCAAGCATCGAGCAAGACTTAAGCGCATACGCCAACCGCCTGAAAAACTATTAACCGATTTGGTCTGCTGGTCTCCACTAAAACCAAGGCCGGCCATAATTGCTGCAGCCTTTGCGGGTTTTGAATAACCGGAAGTTTGGGTGAGCAGTTCATGGCAAATTAAAACTTCTTCATGATTGGATTGTTTTTCGGCCTGATAAAGACGTTGCTGTAATCGAAGGTATTCATCATCACCTTCTAAAACAAAATCAAGCGCTTTTGCATCACTATCAGGAAGGTGCTGAGCAAGATGAGAAATTCTTAGTTGAGGATTAACTAAACATTCGCCAGTATCGACTCCGAGATTTCCAAGGATTAATGAAAATAAACTGGATTTACCACAGCCATTTTGACCAACCAGACCTATTTTCTGTTTTTCATGTAGAGTTACAGAGGCTTTATCAAGTAATATTTTATTACCGCGGGAAAGGGTAATCTGATTGAAAGTTAACATTAAGTCAATTTCTGAAGTTTAATGGCGGCTATCTTACCATAAAATTTTCACTAGTCGCCAAAGGAATCGTTAAGCTAAATATCTATTATTCTTAAAGCATCATCTTCTTTGGGTATCATCGGTTGAACTAAATTCCAGATAGGTTCGCCGGGACTCAGTACTTTTTGATCTTAATATCTCGTGGTAGAAATTATCGAAAAATAACTCTGAATACCCTTGAATAACCCCCACTGGCAATTCCTGATATCTAGTTGCTAAAAGCTCTTTGTTTTGCTCAACTCGCGAGTGTTTGCAGATTCATTTTTTGTTTTCATAAATTTATTGATAAAATTAACCAAAGCTTGGCTTAAGTTGTGTATATACAACTTTATTTATCTAATTATCCTAATTTATTCCCAAAGCACATTTGTTTTATTTTTAGCAGCAGCCTCAAGCATATTTATCAGGGGAAGGGCACGGTGTTTCAAGCTAACTGGCATTTCCTCGTCATAGGGATTTTTTGGTGTACCAGTATCTGACTGGGTTTTTTCCACGCCATTTTTTAAACGAGATAAAGCCTCTGGAACTTCTTCAGGATTTAATGCCCCTGGAATTGTAGCGCTATGGCCCATTAAAGTTAAAAGCTTCTTTGCGATCTCACCGAACATGGTGATATTTTCATAAAATTCACAAGAGAAAGTTACCAGCATAATAATTTCCTTAAATAGTCCTATTTAACCTTCTAACATTCTAACTCTTTAATGTCATTAAACAATAATTTAAGTATATAATAACGCCACTTTGTTTGCAGGTTGAAAAATGAATAAGCAAGATTTTAATTTCGATTTACCCGAAGAGTTAATTGCCCAATATCCTTTAGCCAATCGTCGTGATTCACGCCTCTTAGCTTATAATCGACAAACTGAAGCACTCAGCCATCACCAATTTAAAGATTTAGCCTCTTTTTTTGAGCCGGGTGATTTGTTGGTTTTGAATAATTCCAAGGTAATTCCTGCTCGTTTGTATGGGAATAAAGCAAGTGGTGGAAAAGTCGAACTTTTAGTTGAGCGGTTATATGGCGATGAATCATTCTTAGCGCATATTAAAGCAAGCAAAGCGCCGAAAGCGGGCACCTTTATTCATTTGGATAAGGGTTGGCAGATTGAGGTTTTGAAAAAAATTGATGATTTATATCATTGTCAGGCTAAAGGTGAAGTGGATCTGATGTTGCAACAAATAGGGCACATTCCCTTACCTTTATATATATCGCGTCCAGATGAAAAAGCCGATACCGACCGCTACCAAACGGTTTATGCTTTACATAAGGGTTCCGTAGCAGCGCCAACAGCCGGTTTGCATTTTGACGAGAAATTATTGCAGCAATTAAGAGAAAAGGGCGTTGAGATTGCTTATTCCACCTTGCACGTAGGTGCCGGTACCTTTCGACCTGTACGCTGCGATGCCATTAAAGACCATAAAATGCATAGCGAACAATTTATTGTTAGCGAAGAACTTTGCGAAGCGGTTAATAAGACCAAGGCAGCGGGAAAACGAGTAATAGCGGGCGGAACAACCGCCTTGCGAAGTTTAGAATCTGCTGCTTTCGCAGGTATTCTCAAACCTTGCAGCGGCGATACAGATATATTCATTTACCCCGGTTACAAATTTCAAATTTGTGACGGATTAATGACCAATTTTCACTTGCCAGAATCAACCTTACTTATGTTAGTTTCAGCATTTATTGGCCATAAGCAGGCTATGGCACTTTATCAGGAAGCAATACAACAAAAGTATCGTTTTTATAGTTATGGTGATGCAAGTTTATTGCTTTAAATTTATTTTTAAACAGAAGAGCAATAGATTGATTATCAACTAACCCAATTCAAAATGGACTTTTAGCAAATAGGTGTTTATTTAATGTACGCAAAAATTGAAAATGAGTCGAAACTTTACCAGAAATTTAGAAATACTAAAATTCAAGAATATAAAAATATAATTGAATGTTTGAAAATCGACTTACCCAATTATAAAAGTGAATCTAATGAGGAAATATATTGTAAAATCGATAGTCAGCTTGATGAGGAAAAGTTTAGAAGATATATTGAATCCACTCTTCATGAGACCTATTCAAATTTGGTTCGCTCTGAATTTAAAATGTTTAGTAAAAAACTCAATAAGTTTCCCGAATACTTAAAACTTCGTGATAAAAAGGGATGGACTCTTTTACATCATCTTGCACATGAATCAAATAATTTGTACGCTAACGACTTTAAGAACAAGTTATTTCTATTAGGTGAAAAGGGTATTGATTTTAATGTGAAAGCGAACTGTGGCGACACCGCGACCCATATTATTACCTTGAGATGTACTTTTCAGAAAACTAATTTAACGCATTTCCCATTATTTATTAGCGTCGCTACACAAAAGGGTTTTAATTTTAATATTCGGGGTCAATTGGGGCTAACAGTGTTGCAAATTGCAAGTTCGCTGCGTTATAAAAATTTTCAGTTTTTCAATCCCATCTCTAATGTACAAACATTGTTAGAAAGCATTCCAAATCTTGATTTAGACCCAATGTCAGCCTCAGGGGGAACTGCTTTATTTTTTGCGATACAAAGTGGCAATTTATCCGAAGCGAAAATTCTTTTAAATGCGGGTGCAGATCCCTTTGTATATGATAATCCAGAATTAAAACCCTTAGCTTTAATAGAAAGATGTTTAGCTGATAATAAATATGAATCAACAACTTTCGAGCTCAATGACCTGAAACAAATAATTTTGGCAATGATAGAGGAAGCTATTCCGCAGCCAAATTCCCCAACCGACGTATCTTTCAACTTTTAACATCGGAGGGTGGCTAAGGGTATTCGGAATATCTTAAGTTAATCAATGCCATTAGAGCTCAGTGTTTCTGGAAACCTCAGTTGCTGGATTGGTAATAATGTATTAGTTAAAAAAGGATTCAACCCATGAAATTATCCTATGCTCCTGTCTTAACCTCTCAGTCTGGCCTGTGTTTAACCCTCGAAAATTGGCAGGAACTTGGAGTTTCAACTGCGGTTTATTATCTTGATAACTTGCTGATGAAGCCAGGTTATTCTTTGCTCAAGTCTTTGTCTTCTTTAAGAAGCTTTTGTGGATGGGCGGGAACTATTGTATTAAATGCCAGTTTAGCCGCAGCGAATTCTGAAGGTATCTATGGTTTTCGCTCGCTCTATGATGGTAGTAAGCTAACAATTAGCCAAGATGAATTGTATTCTCTAATTGTGAATCTACAACCAGATTTGGTAATTTTACCACCAGGAATGAGTAACTACCTTGCTAATCAGCAATTGTCTCTACCAAATACAATAACTCCTCTCTTTTCTGCCTATGAGAATGCAGACATGGAAAATAACGGCATGTATTTCTCTTTTGATAAAGCCCAATCCTTTACTGAATTTCTGAAATCTTTAAAACAATACCCAAATAATTCATTGTATGTATCGGGTGCTTTTAACCTAATGCAGGCTTATGAGTTAATAGCTCACAGAGCTAAATGGTTGGAATCTGACAAGCCAGCCAGTGATGCATTAGCTGGAATGGTTTATGGTGAATCAAATAATTTCAGTCTTCTTGAAAGCGACATGGCAAATCAACATGAACCAATCATTTTAAACTGTGATTGTCCAACGTGTAAGCAAAATTTGACTCGCGCCTATCTTCATCACCTTTTCCACCACACGCCTCTGCTTTGTCATCGATTTCTAATTCAACATAATGCACATTTTTACAAAACTCAGATAGAATTAATGCTCCCAAATATCAAGCCGCAGGAACAATATTAAGGAAATTACTGGTTGTTCATTTACCTAAGATAGAATTATCGCTATCATGTCACGCTACTTGGCGCTAACACTTGCAAAGTCTATTTAGTTAAGGAGAGAGAGATGGGTTTTTTTATTGGTGATGTTTTCGCTGCAGGCACAACAACACAAGCTCCGCATGCCGATGGAACATTTCCGCTAATTATGATTGCCGCTATTTTTGTAGTCTTTTATTTCATGTTGATAAGACCTCAAAACAAACGTGCGAAAGAACATCGTGATTTGGTTGGCGCTTTGAAAAAAGGCGATGAGGTTACAACTTCGGGCGGTATACTCGGTAAGGTAGTCTCAATCGATGAACAATATATAAAACTGGCTCTTTCTGAAGGCGTTGAAATTACAATGCAACGAGGCTCAATAAGTTCAGTTTTGCCAAAAGGCACCCTTAAATCCCTTTAAGTTTTGGCTCAGGGAAATATAAATGCAGAATAAATATCCACTTTGGAAAAATCTAGCTCTTGTTTTTATTGCAGTAATCGGTCTCTTTTACGCAATACCTAATTTATATTCTGAAGATCCTGCGATACAGATTTCATCGCAGTCCTCTACTGATATGGGGCAATTAACTCATCAGGTTCGGACTCTTCTCGATGAAGCGAAAGTCCCGCATTTTGCGATAGCAACTAACAAAGAAAATGTGGAAGTGCGTTTTCATTCTACTGATAATCAGTTGCTGGCACGTGATGTTATTAAAAATGGTCTCGGTTCCCAATATACAATAGCCTTGAATTTAGCTGCAGCGACGCCAAACTGGTTTTCCAAAATAGGCGCTGAACCCATGAAACAAGGTTTGGATCTGCGGGGCGGTGTTCATTTTCTTTTAGAAGTCGATGTGGATTCTGTCATCTCCAGGCGCTTTGAAGGGTTGATGAAAGGAATTGGCCAGGATTTACGGGAGTCTGGTATTCGTTATTCTGGGATACGTTACCTGGCAGATAAAGGAATAGAAGTACGATTCCGTGGTGCCGACATCACTGACAAAGCTTATCTCGAACTAAGGGAAAAATTTCCAAATCTGACTTTTTCAAAATCAGATATCACTAATTCTGTAACCGCTGTTCTTTCTCCCGCTGAGCTAAATACTATTCGTCAAAATACTATTGAACAAACGATGACAATTTTGCGAAATAGGGTAAATGAATTGGGTATTGGCGAAGCGGTGGTGCAACAACAGGGTGCAACCCGTGTTGCTGTTGATTTACCTGGAATTCAAGATGCCGGAAGAGCAAAACAAATTCTCGGCGGAACAGCGACACTGCAATTTTATTTAGTTGATCAGGAGCATGATGCCCAGGTTGCCAAGCAAACCGGTGCAGTTCCAGTCAATAGCAAACTATATATAATGGACAATCAACCTATCCTCTTGAAACGGCAAGTTGTTTTAAGCGGTGATTCAATAACTTCTGCTGTTTCAAGTTTTGATCAGCAAACTGCCTCTGCCTCTGTTCAAATTCAGTTAGGCGGTGGCGGTGAAAGTTTATTTACCAAAATTACTCGCGAAAATATTGGTAAGCGCATGGCTATTGTTTATGTTGATACCAAAACAACGTCCAAGATGGTAAATGGTATAGAACAACGTTCAACCCACCGTGATGAGCGTGTTATTTCAGCTCCAGTCATTCAGAATGCCTTGGGTAACTCTTTCCAGATTACTGGCCTTACCGACAATAAGGAAGCATCTAATCTTGCTTTAATGCTGAGAGCTGGGGCCTTACCTGCTGCAATTTATCCGGTAGAAGAGCGTACAGTAGGACCCTCCTTAGGAAAGGAGAATATCCACCGTGGTTTAATATCTCTTGAAGTGGGTATGGGTTTAATTCTGGTATTGATGCTGGTCTATTATCATTTCTTTGGACTAGTGGCTAATATAGCACTTTTTCTAAATTTGATTTTACTAGCTGCTCTCATGTCAATTATTGGAGCAACCTTAACCTTACCAGGTATAGCAGGCTTTGTGTTAACGGTTGGTATGGCTGTGGATGCGAATGTGCTTATTTATGAGAGAATCCGCGAAGAGATGCGGAATGGCCTTTCACCACAAGCGGCTATTCATGCTGGCTATGACCGAGCTTTCTCGACAATCATTGATGCTAACGTTACTACTCTCATTGTCGGTATTATATTGTTTGCAATTGGCACGGGACCTGTGCGTGGTTTTGCCGTAATTCTTTGTTTAGGATTGCTAACTTCCATGTTAACCAGCATTACCTACACGCGAGCTATAGTAAATTGGTATTATGGCAGCCGTAATGTGAAAAAATTATCAATAGGTATTTAAAAACGAGGCTTAGATGGAATTTTTTAATCCAAATTCAAACGTAGATTTCATGGGTGCACGCAAGTGGACGGCTTTCTTCTCTGCGCTTATTTTTGTGGTATCCCTGGCAGCTTTGTTCATTAATGGATTGAAGTGGGGATTAGATTTTACTGGTGGTACTCAGATAGAGATAACTTACCCCAAGCAAGCTGCAGACTTGGAAGTCATCCGAGACAATTTATATAAAGCGGGCTTCAAAGAAGCACAGGTTGTAAGTTATGGGACGTCCAAGGACGTGCTTATTAGCATTGCTCCCCATGCTGGTATGGATCAAACGCTTATTACTGACAAAGTAATGGCTCAACTGCCAGGTGCTATCAAACAGCGTGTTGAGTTTGTTGGTCCTCAGGTAGGACAGGAATTAGCAACAAAGGGAGCCTTAGCAATTATAGTTTCCCTAATTGCAACCATGATTTATATTGCTATGCGTTTTGAGTATCGCCTGGCAGTTAGCTCCGCAGTCGCGCTTATCCATGATCCTGTATTGATCCTTGGCGTTTTTGCCATGTTTGGTATTGAATTCGATCTAAAATCCCTAGCTGGTTTATTAGCAGTGATAGGGTATTCTCTTAACGACACTATTGTGGTTTTTGACCGAGTTCGTGAAAATTTCATTAAAATAAGGCGAGCTAGTCCGTTAGAGATAATGAATACTTCAATCAACCAAACCCTATCAAGAACAATCATGACCTCAGTTTTAACCTTGTTTGTAGTGGTCGCCCTCTTTTTATATGGGGGAGAAACTATCCATGGATTTGCGCTGGCTTTAATTATCGGAATTGTTATTGGAACTTATTCATCTATTTATGTCGCTGGTGCTTTAGCGGTCGTAATGGGCTTGGATCGCAAAGACTTCCTCCCTTCACAGCGAAAAGAAATAGACGAAAGGCCTTAATATTGTCGCTACAGCTTTTATTTTATAATAATAAATACTTTAAAATTAAGTATTTAAACAATTAACAACTGAATTTGAAATTTTAAAATTATTAAATTTCCTCTTATTTATTTTATTTTATTGGAATTTAATTTTTACAAATTCAGATGTGCTGTATTAGCCTTGTTAGAATTTTTATTTTCAATGAGGCTTAAGTCTTTCTACGGTCAGCAATATCGTATGCAGTTATATTGATCACTTAAACAGCTTCTCTTGATTAAGAGTGCATGAAAAAAGTTACTCTAAAAAATTTGAATTAATTAATATTTGTCAATTTGTAAAAATAAACCAATCATCCTCTTTGTAATAACTTATGCTTCGAATAGATATTTTTCTCAAAAAATTGAATACTTAGATTACATCGGTAAGTCTTAAAGGTGGTTTTTATCAGCGCTTTGTTTTCTGCTTAAGCGACGGGATCAAAGATCTAATTACTCTAAGTGATAAATCTTACATTTTGTTTTATATCAGTAAAAAATTGTAATTCAACAAGTTTAGATAAATACCTTAATATTGCCTTAATAATCCAAACTTATAATGTATTTTTTTCCAAGTGAGATCACCATGACCATTCTAGTACTATCCTTTGACTTTGACGGTTGTTTATATAACAGAGAGTATTTAGAAACCAGAGATATTATCACTGCAAATACAAATCTTTTAAATTCTATAAATCAACAATGTAAAGAAAAGAATTATTCGAAATCTATTATAGTAATTGGCTCTAACCGCCAATCTTACCAAGTGGATAAAATTAATCGACAAAACAATGGAACTGAATCTTGCTTTAATTCAATCCAGGAAATAAATAAAGCCATCCCAAACACCAGCCTTGATACCTTCCTATTGGCTGATATCTATGGTGATTTACCCTTTGGTACTTCTTTTAAATTGGCTATTGACCAACTTAACAATCCCGATAAAAAGTTAAACCATGCTGATTACGAGTTTGATGAAAACAAGGTAAATTTAATTTATGCGCAAATGCATAAAGTCGCTCTCGAAAATCCAGGTGAAGAGATAGTATTTAATTTTTATGACGATAGGCCCGATATTATCGCAGCCTTAGCTTACTTCTTTAATGATTTAAATCCGGATCTTATACCTGAAAATGTCACTTTAAATTTAAACCAATATAATCAGCAGATTTTTGGGCTGAAACATTGTATTAAGGGCGAAGGATTTATAGATGCCAATTTTAAGCAAACTGTTAAAGATATAACAACAAACACAAAACAATTATGGGGTTGTGGTAGCAATGGTGAACGTAGAGCTGCCTATGATCTCGATGTAACAAAATTAACAAACCGAACTGAATACAATCTGGATAAGGAATTTAAGGAAAATGGAATTGTAATTGAAGTGATTGATAAATTATCCCTCGATGGTTTTTCAAAGGAACAGACTGATGACCTCTTAGTTCTCTATAAATTTTATCTGGATAATAAAAAGAAGACAGGGCCTTCCTATGATGCTAATTATTACGCATCACTTGATAGCTTTTTCGGGAAATCTTTAGAAATTCGTTTATCGGATAAACCAGCTAAGGAACAAGCTAAAGAGATAATTGATACAGCACATAAAGAATTTAAACATAGACATGCTCAGGAGAGGCTAATTGCCGATATATTAATGGTGGTAAGTGTCTTATTTGGCGGCTTAGGTGCTTTCATTATGATTGGTAGGGCATGTATCTCTGATACTGTCTTCTTTAGCTCAGCGCCAACAGATAGAGAAAAATATTTGACAAACAAATTAATGAGTTGTGAACAGTTAGATGATTTAAGCTTTAACAGCTCACTTTTCCAAAAAGCTCAAAGTATATAAAGGCATTATATCTGTTTTCAATAGCACCCTGTTTTTACAAAAATTCGGGTGCTATGTTCAATCATTAAGAAAAATAAGGCAACAAACTAATTTTATTTTGAGGTTTATTCACTGCTTTTTTACCGAACTTTCAGGTGAGATCGCCGAAAGTCACTCTTCCTTTGCTTTTTAACCGCAATATAATCAATCTGGCTATTAGCTTAAATTTACATTACCCCTATCTTTGCCAATCATCTGCTTCTTATGTCAGAATTTCTCTTCCCACGCTGGTCTCTAAATTTAATCTATAAAGAACGATAACAAGAACATAATTTATTTACCTGGAAATGAAGTGGGTAATTACATATCAATTTAAATGACTAACAAATCCACTTTTGCAGCACAAATAAAATCATTATGTGTAAGTCCCTTAAGCGCATGGGTCATGAAACGAACATGACAGTAGTTATAGCCAACTTCAAGGTCGGGGTGATGGTTTTCTCTGTTGGCAATCCAGGCAAGAGCATTAACAAAGGCCATTGTTTCGTAGAAATTTTTGAATGTAAAAGACCGTTGAATTTCATTGTTTGCGTTAATTTTCCAATTTTCATCGAGTTGCGGCATCAGATTTTGGACTTGTTCAAAATTTAGCGCTTGACCTATTCCTTCGCAGGATTCGCAATGCTTCTGGCTTAAATCAGATTTCACTTTCTAACTCCTTATTAAATTTTCTGTGAATGGATTGTAAACTCTCAATTAATCGCGAATTTTGCTGTGAGGTACCAATACTTATTCGCAAAAAATTGGATTGGCCATATTGGTGTAAAGGGCGAACAATAATGCCTTTATTCAGCAAGTTTTGATAAATTTCCAGAGAATCTCTTTGGCAGTCAATGGTAACAAAATTGCAAGAGGAGGGAAGCAATTTTATTTTCAACGCATTCAAGCTCTGAATTAATTGTTGCATTCCGCACGAATTAAGTTCCCGTGTCTGCTGAATAAAATCATCGTCATCAAGTGCAGCATAGGCCGCGGCAAGCGCTGCTTGATTCACCGCAAACGGTGGCTGAACTCGATGCAGAAGCTCTGTGATTTCTGGGTTAGCTATTGCATATCCCAAGCGTAAACCAGCCAAGCCGTAGGCTTTGGAAAAAGTTCGAGTGATCACTAGATTAGGAAAACGGGAAAGTAAATTGAGAGTTCTTTTATCATCAGGTTTATAAGCAAACTCATAATATGCTTCATCCAAAACAAAAATTGTAGAAGCAGGAATATTTTCCAATAACCGCTCAATTTCCTCAGGTTCAATAAAAAGTCCAGTAGGGTTATTTGGATTGGCTATGAAAAGAATTGCCGTACCTTCAGTACAGGCGGCTTTAATCATTGCATCAACATCAACTTCCCAGGCAGGTTTAAGAAGAACGATTTGCTGCGGAATTCCCAGTGTTTGTGCCTGAATTTTGTATGAAAGAAAAGCACAATCGTGCGTTAACATTTTTTTACCTGTCGCCAAGGCAAAGGCCGTTAGCAAGAAAAAAAATAATAAATCAGAGCCGTCGCTAAGCGTCAGCATGTCCTCGCTTATCCCAAGTTTTCGACTAAGTTTAGTTGTTAAAGGGTGATTACCAGGTGAGGGGTATGCTGCAATCTGAATGCTGCTAAGTTTAGCCAGAGCCTCTCTGGCTAAAGGGCTGCAGCCAAGTGGGTTCTCATTACTCGCAAGTTTAATGATGTCCGTTATATTTTGCTCGCGTGCCAGTTCCTCAATCGATTTACCGGGTATATAAGGATGTAAAGAACGTATTCCTGGGTGGGGTAAGCCATAAAAGTCGCAGGGCAAGGGGGATCTCCTGAAATTTGATCTCATTTCATCTTAACCGAACAGTTGTGCAAATGGGAATCCTATCTCTTGCATTTACTTTTCTGCAAACGTATATTACGCGGCGCAAGCAAATCTCTGGAATGGAATATGATAAAATCACAAGGGTTTTCCTTTATTGAAATCCTGATTGCCCTATTATTAATAACGGGAACTTCTCTAACGCTTTTACGCCAACAATGGGCGCTCAATCAGTCAATCAATCAAAAGCTTGGCGATTCTATCAGTCTAATTGAAAAAATTAATCAACAAGAATTAGCAAGATGATTAAAGAAGACGGCTTTAGTCTCATCGAATTAGCAGTTTCTCTTTTTGCCGCAAGTTTATTAATTACTCTAATCATGCAGCAATTTTTAATTTGCAAACGACAATTTATACAAATGCAAGGCCGTTTACAGCATCTAACTGAAATTGAAGAGCTTAGTAATTTTATTCGTGGTTCAATACGCCGCGCCGGTTTTACTCCCTGCGGAGGTATTAGTTCCTTGCAAACCATCGATAAGCGTCTCGGTAAAAGGGGTTTGGTAGCGGTTGAAAATGTAACAGGTTTGAAAATTAATCGCATGGATGAGCATTTTGCATTATTAATAAAGCAGGTAAATCCAACTCAAATATTAGTAAAAACCGATGAGCCTTTTGATAAGGAAAAGCCGATAATAGTTGCTGATTGTTATCATGCCGAAGTTCAAAAAATTTCGCAGGCTAGAAAAACAACCGCTGGAACTCTGCTTAGCCTTAGCCAGCCATTAGAGTTTCAGTATGAAGCCCCCGTTTACATTGGTGAATGGATTGAAGAATCATTTTTTATTAAAAAAAATAATCAGGGGGAAAATGCATTGTTTTACGAGCAAAATCACGTTGATGAATTAAGTTCTTTGGTGGACAACCTTTCTATTGAATTAAATACTTTCAAGAATAAGACTATAGTTGAAGCAGATCTTGGAGCAAAACTTTCTCAGAAAATAAAAATCATTACAGAGATTCGTGCCGGATGAAAACTAAAGAAAGTGGCATTATTTTGGTTACAACTGTCATGTTAATCGCTCTACTCACTCTAATGACCCTTTCACAACTGCAAATTTTTTTATTAAATTCCAAGGTTTATAATTTAGAGAGAAATAAGCAAAAGGATTTTAGGATACTTGAAAATGCCGCAAATAAGATTGTTAGACAAATTGATTTGAAAGGGCAAGGTTCCTGCGTTGTGCCTGAGAATCTGTTCAATATTTTTAATAATTTATCTAAAAAAGGCTGCTTATTAACTTATAAAAACCAACAATTTTATTACCTAATTGAAGATTTGGGAGTATTTCCCTGCTTACACAGCAAAAAGGGCAAGCAACTTTACTCAACCCGGCATTATCGCCTTAGTCTCCAATCCAAAAAGACTAAAGCCATTTTACAATTAAGGCAGGCTAGTCTTGCCAATTTGGAAGATTGTCCGCTTAAACAACAAAAAGATACCCTTACCGGACTGATTAGTTGGCGCTACATTGAGCAAACAGTTTAGAAAAAGCTATAACTTTCTTCTTCTGAAAATTCCCACTCTGAGCTATCCAAGTCATCATGCATAAGATTTTGGTCTTCAAGAGAAGCAAAAAAAGGACGGTGTCGAGCTGAAAAAGTGGATACAGATTTTACACGTGGCGAGTGGATATTTTGAGAAGAATTGATAGGGTCATGCGGATGACGTGGAGTCAACTCAGGCTCATCTTGTATTGAAAGGTTAGGACTAGGACTTTGACTGGGATCCAGCTCGATATCGCCATAGGTTGTTTCAAGAATGTTTAATTGTTCCTGTAAATGCTCTCTTAGCACCTGCTCATTTCGTTTTACTAAAACAATTTTAAGAAGATAAACAATGCCAATGGCTGAAAGTGCAAAAATTGTTGCCGCCATTCCGCCGGGTAAAAAACACCAAAGTGCAGTTATGCCCACTACTACAAGGCCTGCCACGAAACTGATTGCGAGAGCATTTCGGCGTTTTTCAAAACCAAAAACCCTTCGGGCATAATCACGATGCACGCTTAGATAATCATTTTCATTGATCGGGGGACTATAAACATATTGAAAAAATTCTTGAGCCAGACAAAAAACTTCTCTCAGAAAATCTATTGCAGCCGAAGTAACATATAGACCAGCAATCACAGGGCTCATGGTAGCAGCGGTAGTTATTAAAACAATATAGGCTGCAACAGTAGCGGCAGAGCTTAGGGTTAGAAAGGTATAGTCTCGAAATCGGTTAAAATTAGTTTTCTTGCGATCCTTATAGTAGTCAAAAAAATAGTACATATAAAGGCCAAGGTTATAAACCAGGCCCAAAATAGGAAAACTAACAATAGAGGAGAAAAAAGAAACCGTGGTGTTTATTATAAATTGTAAAGTGGGTTGGGTTAGCAAATAGGCAATAAAAGAAAAGATAATGCCGCCGCCAAGGACTAGTTCCAATGTGCTTAACCTTTGTTTTTCATCAATTACTTCAATGATATAATTTATTTGCGGATGGCCATCTCTCGCTAATTGCAGGAGAAACTCATAAATGGTCAGTCTTGGGCTAAATTTGTTCCAGTCTGTTCTCGGTATATTTAAATTATTTAAAATTTCACGTATCCACTCTTTGGTTTCTGCGGAAGACGATATTTTGATGCGATTGAAGTCTCTTTCGAAGTTAGCATGTCTTCCTTCGTAAAACTTCATGTACTTTTTTAGAGACTTGGAACTGCTTCCGCGGAGGTAGAAATCAAAATGCTGCAAGCTTAAAAGCAAAGAGTACAATTTTTTTTCTCTTTTCTTGGAATAATTAACCGCATTGTAATTAATATTAGAAAGAATCGAAAGAGATAAAAAAATTGCTACTAATGGCACAAGTTGGGCAACATAGGCAAATTTATGGCGATAATTTTCAAAGGGTGTGCAAGCAATATATTGTGAAGTAAAGAGGTAGCAACGGAAAATTATTTATTTTGTTCCAGTTCCTATTATTCATAAAAAAAGCAGCTGAGGTTTTACACAGCAGCTGCCTTAAAAATTTAGTTAATTTAACTTAGGGGATGTAGACAATGGTGAGGGAGATTTGTAATCAGGTTTTTCTTGATCCAAACCTTCTTTAGGCTTTTCTTCTTCAGCTTTAAAACCCTGCATTCTGGCTTTCATTGACTGGCTTAGCGATTGAGAAGGAGCAGGTTGAGGTTGCATAAAAGAGGAAATTTGTTTAATTCCCTTTTCAATCATTGCTTTGTCTGAACCATTGGCTGCCTTCAAATCAGAAGTTAATTCATTATGTATGCTTTGATATGAGCCTGTATAGAGTTTGCCACTACCGCAAGAAAAATGGTGAAAATCGGTAGATTTTCCATTTTCTATCAAGGTCGTTAGAAACTCTCGATTTTTTCCAGCCTGTTCAGTAAAAAATTTCTTTGCTTCATCTGGACCAGGGAAAATTAGTGCACCATTTTCGTTACGTGGTTTCGCATAATCTTCTTTTTCATAATCATCAATAATCTCTTTCCAAACTCCCTCGGGTTTCAGATTATAATTCACAACGGGTGAATTTAAGCTGTCGTTTTCTTCTTCTGGCATAAGCTTTTTAGCATTTACATTAATTTGCTGCGCTGCCAAAATTTTATCACTTTCTTCTTTAGCCAGACGTTCTTGCTCTACCATCAGGTTTTTTTTATTAAGTTCATCGAGTTCTATCTCTTTATCAGTTTTCGCCATTTTATATCTCCACATCAAATTCCATCCAGATTATCAGAAGATGGCTAATTTAAACCATTAGTGAGCAAAAATTTTCACTTTTTTTGCAATTGATTCATTTTATTTATTTAATAGTACTTTGGCGAGAAGACCTGGGATCGATATTCGCAAAGGTCTCGTCAAGAAAATCGTTTAATAGCTTGGACTTAAGTTCTTGAAGTAAAAGATCTCGTTTATCAACAAATTCGATGAAATCGGAACATATTTTCCTATTAGTAATTATCTCATTACCATGAAGTAAGGCATTTTTATTTGCCAAATACAAACGAATTTCTGGAGGAAGTGAGTTTTTAATAAGGCCAAGGACTAGTGAATATAATTTCTTTTGTGGCTGGTTTAAAGAAAGATAATCTGCCTGATAAGCTGCAACAAGTAGATGTTCTACATCAAAATAGTTATTAGAGGAAACATTAACGTTGGTAGTAAGTTGAGCTATAAAATCATAGACTATTATATTAGTTACACTTTTACTGAAATCACCGCTAAAAGTCTCTTTTGAAATTTCCCTCACTAATCCATTCATGATCTCTCCATAGGCCTCTTTCTTTTTATCGGTTATTTCATTTGTTTTCCATTGTGACAAGGCTATGGCTTTGCCATCGTCTAGCTTATTGAAGTAAGGCAAAATTAATTGAACCATATCAAGACGTTTAAGTTTCAGGGCTAGCGTAAAGGTTGTTTCTTCGGCATGAAAGGTTTGCGGAGGATTAGAAAAACCCAGTATTAGAGTCAGGGTTGAGCTTTTTCTTGGTTTCTTTATTAAAAGCAAAGGGTATTTATCGAGTAAATTTTTTACTGTTTGTTTATCATTAAAGAAGGGCATGTTGCCATCATTTAAAACAGCTTCCTGTAATTTTTGTAAAAGTACTTCATCCAGGTCGGACTGAAAAAAAGAATGGATTTGTTTGCTGGTACGGGCATAACTGGATTTATCTTTATTTGAATTAAGAAAAGAACCAATGTGTTGTATTTCTAGCTCGGACATATCCATTAAATTGGTCTGAAGAAAAGAATTGATTTGTTTGCATGTTTGAGAATAACTGGATTTATCTTTTTTTGAATTAAGAAAAGCACCAATCTGTTGAATATCTAATTTGGACAAATCCAATAGATTTGTCGGTTCAATCCGCTCTTTCATTATTTACCTGGAATTAATTAATAAGATTGACGATTCTAATCAAATTTGAGCTTATTGTAAATTAACTAAGCATCTTATTCCCTTTTATTAATAACAAACGCGACCCTATAGCCTGCTTTCAGCTTTCGCTGTACAATAGCGGTTTTGCTTAAAATTGGATATTTCATGTTAGAAGTTAATCAAATCACTGCCAATCTAGGCGATTTGGCTGAGCGTATTGATGCCCTTCGGGGGTATCTTTGACTTCGATAGGAAAAGTGAACGATTAGAAGAAGTAGTCCGCGAATTAGAATCCCCAGAAATTTGGTCTAATCCTGAGCAAGCTCAATCCTTGGGACGAGAACGTTCCCAATTAGAAGCAATTGTAACTGAGCTTGTTAATCTAAGACGTTCAATAATAGATTTAACTGAACTTTTTGAATTGGCGCGAGCTGAAGAGGATGAGGCTGCAATTACCGATGTTGCCGATGAGTTAAGTCTCATTGAAAAAAAGGTTGCGGGATTTGAATTTCGTCGTATGTTTTCAGGAAAAATGGATCAAAGTAATGCCTATTTAGATATTCAATCAGGTTCTGGTGGAACTGAAGCGCAGGACTGGGCCGAAATTTTATTGAGAATGTATTTACGCTGGGGCGAGCACCACGGTTTTCAAACCGAACTGATTGAATGTTCTGCTGGCGAGGTTGCCGGTATTAAATCGGCAACGATTCATTTTACTGGTGAATATGCCTATGGCTGGTTGCGAACAGAAACGGGTGTGCACCGCCTGGTACGCAAATCCCCATTCGATTCGGGTAATCGCCGCCATACCTCCTTTGCCGCTGTTTTTGTTTCAGCCGAAATCGATGATGACATTGATATTGAAATTAATCCTGCCGATCTACGAATAGATACTTATCGTGCCTCGGGAGCAGGTGGGCAGCACGTTAACCGGACGGATTCAGCAGTGCGAATTACACATGCGCCAAGTGGCATTGTGGTTCAGTGTCAAACGGATCGTTCACAGCATAAAAATAAAGATTATGCGATGAAGCAATTACGCGCTAAGTTGTACGAAATGGAAATGCAGAAGAAAAATGCAGCTCAGCAGGCACTGGAAGCTACCAAGTCAGATATTGGCTGGGGTTCGCAAATTCGTTCCTATGTTTTGGATCAATCGCGCATAAAAGATTTGCGCACAAATATTGAAACGTCAAATACGCAAGCTGTTTTAGACGGTGATTTGGATCAATTTATTGTTGCCAGTTTAAAAGCTGGAGTAGGGGTAGTAGAACATGACAGATGAACAACAAGATATTCAATTAGATGAGAGCGAGGGTTACCAAATCCGCAAGCAAAAATTAGCGGATTTGCGCGCGGAAGGTTTTAATTTTCCGAATCAGTTCAGACGCCAATATTTAGCCGCAAATTTAATGAATCAATACAATTCCTCTGATAAAGAAACTCTAGCGGAGCAGGCGGTAAAGGTTGCTGTTGCTGGACGAATTGTTTTGCGCCGCATTATGGGAAAAGCCAGCTTTTTTCACATACAAGATGTGTCCGGCCGCATTCAGATTTATGTACGCCAGAATGATTTACCCGAGCTTTATGAACAGTTTAAACATTGGGATTTAGGCGATATAGTCGGCGTGAAGGGTGAATTATTTAAAACGAATACGGGTGAATTAACGGTTAATACTGAACACCTTGAGTTACTAACTAAATCACTTAGACCGTTGCCAGATAAATTTCATGGTTTAGCTGATCAGGAAATGCGCTATCGCAAGCGTTATGTGGATTTGATCGCCAATGAAGAAAGTCGACAGACCTTTTTAATTCGTTCAAAGTTAATTAAAGCTTTTCGACAGTTTATGGATAGCCACCAGTTTTTAGAAGTAGAAACGCCAATGATGCATCCAATTCCTGGAGGTGCGGTCGCGCGTCCATTTGTGACTTATCATAATAGCCTTGATATGGAAATGTTTTTGCGAATCGCGCCTGAACTTTATCTAAAAAGACTTATTGTAGGCGGCTTTGAACGAGTGTATGAGATTAACCGTAATTTTCGGAATGAAGGCCTGTCAACCCGTCATAATCCCGAATTTACCATGGTTGAATTTTATCAGGCCTATGCAGACTATGAAGATCTCATGACTTTCACAGAGCAATTACTTCATCATCTTTGCGATGTAGTTTTAGGAAAGCGAGTCGTTGAGTTTCAAGAATATCAACTTGATTTCAGCAAACCTTTTTCCAAATTGAGTGTTAAGGAATCGATTCTTAAATACAATCCTGAAATAAATGCTGATGAACTGGAGTCACTGGAATCTTGCCGAGCTCTTATTGACAAGTTAGGTCTTGAATACAAAGAAAGCGAAGGTTTAGGCAAATTACACATGACAATTTTTGATGAAAAAGTTGAATCGCAATTAATCCAGCCCACTTTCATCACTGAATACCCAACAGAGATATCGCCTCTGGCTAGACGCAGTGATTCTAATCCAGAAGTAACCGATCGTTTTGAATTTTTCATTGCGGGACGTGAAATTGCCAATGGATTTTCCGAGTTAAATGATGCTCAGGATCAGGCGCTACGTTTTCAGCAACAAGTTGCGGAAAAAGAAGCAGGAGACCTGGAAGCCATGCATTTCGATAGTGATTACATTGAAGCACTGGAATACGGCATGCCGCCCACTGCTGGTGAGGGAATTGGCATAGATCGATTAGTAATGTTGTTTACTAATTCTTCCTCCATACGGGATGTGATCTTATTTCCGCATCTGCGCCAGGGTTAATAATAAAATGCCTGTGTAGTTCCAATTTAGAGCGCATGGGCTAAATAGATTTAGCCTGCTTTAAGACCCTTTTTTTGTTGAATAAGGAAGGAAGCCAGTTGTCTAAGACTTCTGAAATATGCGGAAGAGTCTGGGAAAGTTTATCCCCGCTTTTTTATGCTATATGGTTAGTCAATTGTTTTCATGATTAATATTCTATTTGACCATCTACCTAGTGCAAAATTGGCCGATGCTTTAAAAGGGATAAAATGCAATCTTGGGGAGTCAATTTGGTAAACCTTTGTCTTCGATCTATGCACATATTGAATGGTCTTTGCAGATAGAGGAAATTGCGAGTCAAAGAGGTAATTTACAAGCAATGAAATTTAGCGGTAAGGAGCGCACACCAAGCGCTTATTTACCTGTTAATTTTCTTCAGTACGCTAAATTTAATAAGAATGACATAGATTGTAATGACCCGCCCAACGGCACAATTGATTGGATCTTGCAGTCTTCTAATCCCGATGAATGATACAAAATTCCATGTGACCCCGGGCATTGATGTAATTTGCTCGAAGTTGTGCTACTTCATCCAATTTGTGAATCTGTTCTTCAGTTTCAACTTCTAATTCACCAGTTTGCTATTATAACCAATAGAACCAGTGTAGGTAGATCAATTAATTTCATAGCTCTTTATGAAATATTTTGCCGTGTTGTTAAATGTATAAACTATAGACTAATGGATTTTCAAAAATGTCTAATAAGAGCGGCTAAATATTGACTTTAATTGACCCATTGCATCACTTTTTTCACGAAAAAGAGACCTGGATCGTGTTTGTCAGTTTGATAATTGGGATCTCGTTCCAGCCAAAGTGGAGTATTTTTGAAGTTTAAATACTCATTATGACCAATAACATATTTAATTTTAGGGTATTTTCCTTTTAAGTAACAAACTAAAAAGGCATTTGCCTGAACCTGGGCTTCAGTTAAATCATCCTTGTCATCGATTCCCCCTATATTTTCAATACCAATTGCATAATGGTTAAGGCCAATGACATGTCTTGCCATCCAGGTTTCTGGCATGAGCTGATAAATTGTTCCATCTTTATCGACAACAAAATGAGCTGATACATTCAATTTGCCGGGTAAGTCTTTAATTCGTGGTGAGTTGGAAGGAAAGGTAGGAGTGTTTAATACTCGAAATGTTGCTTTTAAAGTGGGTATTCCTGTCCAGTGTAATACGATTATTTTGGGGTCAATTTCAATTGATTTACTTTCAATTCCATAGTGGGCTGATTGATATTGTTGTGTTAACGCAATCCGTTCTTGATCAAATTGTATTGGTAGTTGATGAATTTTTTGAGAATCATGACAAGAAAAAGCATGTGCTAACGAATTTGCCAAGATAAAAAATAATAAAAAAATTCTCATATTAATTTTTCAATACCATAAAATAGGCTTTTACATAATTAGGTAAATAATGATTTGCTCGATAGAAAGCCGCTCTATCTGCATAAGTACCTGTCAAATAATCAACCTGATAAAGGTTAGATTTGAATGCACCACCGGTATCCGCCAAGATGCCAGCTCTGGAAACTAATTCACCTTTTTGATTTGGATATTGGACCATTAACAATTTACCTAGACCAAGCTGCTCCAGATCAGCTGCAAAAGTGGCCTCGCTATTTACTGTGATTTTATAATCACCATCTTTACCATAGCCTTTAATTCCATCGACTGGTTTAAAATACCAAAAACGCTCCTGTTTATAGGGATTTTGCGATTTATTGTAGGGTATGTTATTGCAGCGATGAACATTGAAGATTTTTTCTTGTTTATTGCTAAAGTCTACCACCAAAGTACCTTCCATCAATGCAGCCTCTAAATCGTCCCGTTTTAAATACGCTAAAACAGGGACTCCTTTGTTAGCCAACTTTCCTTTTAATATGTCTTGTTTCCCATATTTGAGGCGAGTAAGTTCTGGCTTGGCATTGGCCTCCTCAAGTGTCAGTGATGCCTCATCTTTAGGAAGGGCATAAAGTGCAAATGGATAATTGGAGTTGGGTTTGGTGGATCCTTTTGCTCGATGAACATAATATTTGGTCATTAAAATTTTATCTTCGGGTAGATTAGCGCTCAATGCCTTTGAGGATCCATGCTTTTTGCCTTGCTCACGATCCGGATACCACTGAAGAAAATCAAAATGTTTATTAACAAAATCAGGATTATTCATTTGTTTTTGATGCAGGCAAATAAATGCCAGGGTTGCTTTAACTCGTTGAAGCGGAATTTTAACTACTTTTCCCTCATGAATTACAGAAGGATCATAGTGTGTGCCTTTATTTAAATACTTAAGGGTTTCTTTGGCTGTTGCGCACAAGGCCTGTCCATTGATCTCAGAGTGACTACTGGGTAAAGGGTTAGCCGGAATAAAACGAGGTGCTGCAAAGGCTGCAAGGCTAAGAATCAATGAAAAAAAGGAAAATAATAGTTTCATCTTGATAGGTAATGTTAATTTATTAATAACTACTATAGGTCGATAAGTACAAAGTAGCCATCTTTTTTTAGCTCGTATTGTTAAGTTTCCGTTTAATAAAAATTTATTAAAACCCTGACTTTTTAAATTCTCTAATTTTTTTATCGGTATTGTATTGGGAAAGCGCATAAACAGCCCACAATGCAGCTGGAATCCATCCAATCAATGTAAATTGTAGAATCAGGCAAATTATGCCTGCGACGGGTCTACCAATCGTGAAAAAAACAAAAAAAGGAAAAAATATTGCCAAGAGTAAACGCATCTAAAGTTCAGCCATTACATTTAAAAGGCATTCATTATCTCAGTTAAAAAATTATTATCAAGGCTATCTTTAGAAGACTTAATTTTTGTATATAAAGAAATATGCTTACCGGTTTTTTTCCGAAAAGTAAGACTCATATTCAATTTTATTTTAAGCTGCACTTCGTCTTGGGATGACAAATTTGAAATTTGAATTATTTAGTGTAAGAGTCTTTGATTCATTTGAGAGTTATTTTTAAGCCTGACAGCTGAATTCCCCAGCAAAAAGCCCTGGGGAATGCTGCGATGTCATTCCGGTTGACTGCGGTTCAACACTTCGGTTTACAACATTGTTCTTTAAATATTAATCTTCATCTTCCCAGCTCAGAGTTCCACCAGCTTGATATTCAATAACGCGTGTTTCAAAGAAGTTTTTCTCTTTCTTTAAATCCATCATCTCGCTCATCCATGGAAATGGATTTTCAGCACCGGGATACTGGTCTGACAAACCAATCTGATTAAGACGTCGATTGGCGATAAAATGAAGATATTCTTCAAACATTTCTGCGTTCATACCTAAAATACCGTGTGGCATCGTGTCCTTAGCGTATTGATATTCCAATGCGACACTATCTTTAACTAATTGAATGATTTCTTCTTTGAAAGCAGGTGTCCATAAATGAGGATTTTCAATTTTAATTTGATTAATCACATCGATACCAAAATTCATATGCATGGATTCATCGCGTAAAATGTATTGAAACTGTTCAGAAGTTCCCACCATTTTATTGCGTCTTCCCATTGAAAGGATTTGGGTAAAGCCTACATAAAAGAAAATGCCCTCAAAAATAACATAAAATGCGATTAAGTCACGTAAAAGTCGCTGATCATTTTCAGGAGTGCCAGTATGGAAATTAGGATCAGCTAAACTTTGGGTGAAAGGCAATGCCCAAGAGGCTTTGTTGGCAACTGCTGGTATTTCACGATACATATTAAACACAGCTGCTTCATCAAGCCCTAAACTTTCAATAATATATTGATAGGCATGGGTATGCAGTGCTTCTTCAAAGGCTTGGCGCAATAGATATTGACGGCATTCCGGATTAGTAATGTGGCGATAAACGGCTAATACCAGGTTATTGGCTACCAGTGAGTCTGCTGTGGAGAAAAAGCCTAAATTACGCAAGATAATGAGGCGTTCATCATCAGTTAAGCCATTGGGATCTTTCCACAAAGCTACATCTGCACTCATGTTGATTTCATTGGGCATCCAATGGTTAGCACAAGCAGTTAAGTATTTATCCCAGGCCCAAGTATATTTAAATGGAACTAACTGGTTTAAATCCGCTCGGCAATTAATAATCTTTTTATCATCAACGTGAATACGGCCAGCACCCATTTCCAAAGCTTCAAGTCCTGTAACAGCCCTGACTTCAGGGCTCTTTCTTAGTTCTAATACTTCTGACATTTAGTTCTCCTCATTACTGGCAAGCTTCACAATCCGGATCAAGAATGGAGCAAACTTTGGGTTCTTCAATCTTCACTGCATTGAGTGCACCGTCATTTACTGTGGATTTTTCAGCATTGCTCGCGCCTAAACTACGTAAGTAATAGGTTGTTTTCAGGCCGCGTATCCAGGCGTGTTTATACAATTTATCCAAGTTATTACCAGATGGTTTTGCCATGTATATATTGAGTGATTGTGCTTGATCTATCCATTTTTGGCGGCGTGATGCTGCTTCAACAAGCCATATGGGATCAATTTCAAAAGCAGTCGCATACCGAGCTTTTAACTCAGCCGGAATACGGCTAATTGGTTGCACTGAGCCATTAAAATACTTAAGGTCGTTGACCATGACCTCATCCCAAAGGTTAAGCGCTTTTAAATCAGCAACCAGATAGGGATTGATTACCGTAAATTCGCCCGACAAATTAGATTTCACATACAGATTTTGATAAGTTGGCTCAATGGACTGAGAGACGCCGCAAATATTAGAAATGGTTGCTGTAGGAGCAATTGCCATCACATTAGAATTGCGAATTCCCTGTGTGCGAACTTTTACACGCAGTCTTTCCCAATCCAATCGCTGCGAACGGTCTTGTTCCATGTATTGGTTACGGGATTGCTGTAACAAATTGATGGAATCAATTGGCAGAATTCCTTTAGACCAGAGCGAACCCTCATAACTTGAATAACTGCCCCTTTCTTTTGCTAATTCACAGGAGGCTTCAATTGCATAATAACTGATTAACTCCATTGATTCGTCGGCAAAATCGACAGCCTCTTTGGAAGTGTAATCCATCTTAAGGGCATAAAGAGCATCCTGGAAGCCCATAAGACCCATTCCAATTGGACGATGTTGTAAATTGGAATTTCGTGCTTGAGGAACTGAGTAATAATTGATATCGATAACATTATCAAGCATGCGGATAGCAGTATTAATAGTCTGTTTCAGTTTTTTGCGATCCAGTTCACCATTGTGGATATGCGCTGGAAGATTGACGCTGCCTAGGTTACAAACCGCAATCTCATCTTGCGAAGTGTTAAGCGTAATTTCAGTACAAAGGTTAGAGCTGTGAATAACCCCGACATGTTGCTGTGGTGAACGAAGATTGCAAGGATCTTTGAAAGTAAGCCAGGGATGCCCTGTTTCAAAAAGCATTGAAAGCATTCGGCGCCATAGTTTAAGCGCTGGCAGAGTTTTAACATTGCTGATTTGCCCATGAGCTGCCATTTTTTCGTATTCAACATATTTGCTTTCAAAGGCTGTACCATACAACTCATGCAATTGAGGTACTTCATCCGGTGAAAATAGAGTCCATTCACCCTCTTCATGTACCCGTTTCATAAATAAATCAGGAATCCACAACGCAGTATTCATATCATGAGTACGTCGTCTGTCATCGCCAGTATTTTTTCGAAGATCAAGAAACTCTTCCACGTCACGATGCCAACATTCCAGATAGGCACAAACAGCTCCCTTGCGTTTACCGCCCTGGTTTACAGCCACGGCAGTTGCATCAGCAACATTTAAGAAGGGAACTACACCCTGTGATTTTCCATTAGTCCCTTTAATATGGGAACCCATGGCACGTACCGGTGTCCAGTCATTACCCAGGCCGCCGGCAAATTTTGATAACAAGGCATTATCTTTAATTGCAGAGTAAATACCATCTAGATGATCGGGAACTGTTGTTAAATAACAGCTAGATAATTGCGGTCTTACCGTTCCGGAGTTGAAAAGGGTCGGAGTAGAGGACATGTAATCAAAAGAAGAAAGAAGTAAATAAAACTCAATTGCTTTTTCATTGCGATTTTTTTCTCGAATCGCAAGACCCATAGCAACTCGCATAAAAAAGGCCTGAGGTAATTCGTAGCGAACGCCCTTGTCATGAAGGAAGTAACGGTCATAAAGAGTTTGTAGGCTCAAATAGGTAAATTGCATATCGCGCTTAGGCAATAAAGCTTTACCCAGCTTTTCAAGATCGAATTCCGCAAGTTTTTGATCTAAAAGACCTTGGTTAATTCCATGAGCAATATAACTTTTGAAATAAATAGGATAAAGACCTGTCATTTCATCAAAGGTTGCTTCGTTTTGAACCTTTAACTTGCCTAGCGCTTCAGTGCGCAGACTATCTAGCAGTAAACGAGCACTCACAAAAGTATAATTGGGCTCCTTTTCGACTAAGGCACGGGCAGACATAATCAAGGCTTTATGGACATCTTCAAGTTTGGCGTGATTATAAAGATTGCGCATTGCATCTTTTATCACTGGCTCTGCTTTTACATTCTCTAATTCACGGCAGGCTTCAGCAACTATAGTGTTAACCCTATTCATGTCCAAAGGTGTTAATTTACCGTCCGGCATTGTGATTAACAGAGTTTTGCTATCAATCGCTTGCTGTTTGACATTGATTTGGCGAGCTTTACGGTGTTCTTCACGATAGAGAACATAAGCGCGAGCCACTTTATATTCACCGCTACGCATCAGAGCAAGTTCGACCTGATCCTGAATGTCCTCAATATGAATTGTGCCACCGCTTGGGAGACGGCGTTTAAAAGCTTGGGTAACTTGTTGAGCGATTTCATCAACTTGTTGGTGGATACGATTAGAAGCCGCTGCGTTATTACCTTCTTCGGCAATAAAGGCTTTAGTGATGGCAACTTTAATTTTGCTATCGTCAAAAGCCACAACTTTGCCGTTACGCTTGATTGTTTTCAACGAACCAGGGGCATTAGCGGTCAATTCCAGTTGACTTGTTTGCGGTACATCTTTTACCGGTTCTAGAATCTCAGACATTTTTTCTCCACTGAAGTTTATTTTTTATCCACCTAACACATTCCTTGAGAATAGGTGGTCCATAACTAACTGGACGATTCATATCTTAAAGTATAGACCCAGCAAGGCACAAGATATTGTAGTAAAAAAATTTTTTTGCCTATATATTGTGTTTTGTTGCCTAGGTCAAGAGGATAAATACGGTATAAGCTGTGGATAAGTTGTGTGTGTTTTGTGGATGCGAAAAATGTCGGCAAATCGTTTTTAATAACACAAAAAAATTTACAAAAAAAAAATTAGGATTTTGTTTTGACGATAACTGCATCGCTCACATTGGAAAATCCGTGAACATCCAATTGGAAAGAGTCAAGATGAGCCCGTAACTGACTCGAACTGCCGCCATCAAGATTGAGGGCATTGTAACAATTAAGGGGAGCTGCTTTCATTAATTGCGCTAATTCAGTAGTCGAAAGAGGCATGTTATCAGTAACTAAAATAATTACTCTGCCGTCATGAGTAATGCCTAAGGCTGAACGTTCAGCTCTTCCTGCTTTTAACGGAGGAATCCGATTATTGATTAAAAGCCTTGGCCCACTTTGTATGGCGAATTCGATTTGCCGGTCAGAATAAAATTGAGCGAAATTGGTTAAGTGTGCTTTTTGATTTTTGACGTAAAAAATTCCCCACCAGCTAATATTTTTTGCAGGACTTTGCTTGCGTTTATTATCAATTCGCAAGCCAAGCGGTTTAAAATTACTATCAAAAAAGCCGCCATTAATGGCTAAAAGAGCCTTACTAAAGGCAGCATATTCCTCAATTGAAGCATAAGGACGCGCCATGTCTTTGGCAGTAACCAGTGAAAGCTTATTGACTTTAAGATTAATTCGAAATACATGAACATGAGACCAAGGCGTTAAAAAACTACCATCAAGATCTTGATATTCAATGCCTGGAGCTAGATTTCGCCATTCAGATTTAGCATTACTATAATTTGTAAAAAGCAAGAGCAAACATGAAAAAGTTAAACACTTAAGGGCTCGGGTCAGCCATTTTAGAAGGTCAATGGTTTGACTGGGCATATTAATCTTGTATCCTTATGAACAAATTTTAATAGTGGCGGAATTACCATGGGAACGTTAGGGAAAAATAGCAATAGTGTTGCGGTTAAGTCAACCAACAATTTATCCGAATTAATGCATGATGTATTGGCGCGAGCCAAAGACCAAGGTGCAACGGATGCAATGGTCACTGTCAATCATGATAGTGGTTATTCGGTTGATGTGCGCATGGGTGATGTCGAAACGGTTGCTTTTAGTGAAGATAAAGGGGTCAGTCTGGTTATTTATATAGGTCAGCGTAAAGGTGGAGCTTCAAGTACCGATACTTCGCCAGCTGCTCTTGACGCATTGGTAACCGCTGCCTGTGATATAGCTCGAGTAAGTGCAGCCGATCCCTGTTTTGGGCTTGCTGATCGCGATTTAATTAATAACAATTACCCGGATTTAGATCTTTATTTTCCCTGGGATATCAGCCCACCTGAAGCTATTGAAAAAGCGCTTGCCTGTGAAGGTCAGGCTTTAGCTGGGGATAGTCGAATCACTAATTCAGATGGCGTTAATTTTTCAACCTATGCCTTCTGTCACGGATTTGCTAATACTCATGGTGGCGAAGGAATTATACGAAGCACCCGACATAGTATAAGTTGCTCTTTGATTGCAAAAGAGGGCGATTCCATGCAGCGTGATTATGATTACACAACTTCAAGGCGGTCAGAAGATTTGGATTCCTTGGAAAATTTAGCCAGAAATACAGTTGAACGAGCAACTAAGCGTCTAGGTGCTAAAAAAGTAAAAACGCAAAAGACGCCTGTGTTATTTTCGCCTCGGGTCTCCAGCGGACTTTTTTCCTCTTTTATTAATGCCATTAATGGGGGAAATTTATATCGAAAGAACAGCTTTTTACTCGATTCGATTGGGCAACAGGTATTTCCAAAATTTATTAAAATCTACGAACAGCCTTTTATACCAAGAGCTTTAGGCAGTTCGGCCTTTGATGGTGAAGGAGTTCCCACCAGAAACAATGTATTTGTGCAAAATGGAATAGTCGAACAATACGTGCTAGGCAGTTATTCAGCCCGCAAAATGGGGTTAAAGACCACAGCAAATAGCGGTGGTGTACACAATCTTACCATTGACCCCACTGCTGGCGGATTAAATGAGCTAATAAAGAAAATGGGGACGGGCTTACTTGTTACCGAATTGATGGGGCAGGGTGTTAACGGCCTCACAGGTGATTATTCGCGAGGGGCGACAGGGTTTTGGGTTGAAAATGGTGAAATTCAATTTCCTGTCGAAGAGATCACTATTGCTGGAAATCTTAAAGATATGTTCAAAGCGATAGTTGCAGTGGGTAATGATTTGAATCCAAATATTTCCACTCGCTGTGGTTCGATTCTTATTGAACAAATGATGATTGCCGGACATTAGAAATTTTGCCGCCCCGCTCCAATTGCAGGAGCGGGGAAGTAAAACAAATTCAGTTTTTATCACGGAAAATAATGCGCCCTTTGCTAAGGTCATAAGGAGTCAGCTCCACTTTAACCTTATCTCCGGTTAGGATGCGAATGTAATTTTTACGCATACGGCCAGAAATATGAGCAGTGACCACATGGCCATTTTCCAGTTCCACCCGGAACATTGTATTAGGTAAGGTATCAACAACGGTGCCAAGCATTTCAATATGATCTTCTTTCGCCATGGGTCTCTCAAAAATTTAACAGAAAACAAAGCGCAAATAATGCACTAAAACTTTGTAAATGGCAATCTACACTTTTAAAAGTCTTATGATTTTAGTGAAAATTTATCTATTTAGAGTCGAAACCCTAGATCATAGAATGTGACTTAGGGTAACTTATCTCTAGGGTAGATTAAAATTTGTTTTCAGAAGTCGCGCTTGGGATAATTTCATCATTTGAGTTTAGTTCAATTGATTTAATGGCAATTTCCAAAGTGTTAACATTAATATTGGAGCATTTAACAACCGGAATGCCATTATCCTTACGTTTACTTTGAACCACCGTTCCTATCTTGGCTCGATTTAATTCTTCTGCAATTTCTTTGGCTTTTGCTAAATCATTAATTTCTACCCAACCTTCTAAATGATTTTTGGGATTGATTCTCCAACCTTCAGTATGAGTTATTTTGATTAACCCTGCTTTAATTTCTTCTACTGATTCTTTTTTTAAGGATGTAGCTCCAAAAAAATGAAGTTTTTCTGATTTTATAGAAGATCTTTGTAAATTTTCTTCTAATTCATTAAGAATAGACTTCATGTTTTTAAAAATAAAAATGCTAAGGTCATCTTTGTTATTAAGACCCTCATTCAGACCAATAAATCCTACTTGTTGTAATTTTTCCTGAATCTCATCAATATCGTATTGGGGAAATTTCAATTGAAGTTGTTGAATCTTTTTTACAAAACCACACCGTAAAGCCACCGATTCTTCAAGTTTTAAGTTGGAAAAAGGTTCGTTTTCAGCGACTGTGATTCTTTGGTAAATATGCTCAGCAAGTGGTTTACGTGTTTGATTGATAAGATTGATAGCAACGGAATAAGGTGAATTTTCCAAGTCTCTATCACCTGGATTACGTAGCAATATAGACGGTAATTCAATTGTTCTTAGAAATAGATTCTTCACACAAGTTGCCGTTCGGCCGTTTGCATTTCCGTATGGGTAAACTTCAGTAAGCTGATAAAACATTTCGGCTAGAAACTCAGATACCGCTTTTTTATCCTTTTTATTGCAGGCTTTCCAATCTGCCAAGGTATTTTCCGCAAATTCTATCATTGCTTGCGGAATTTCTTCGGGGTCCATGCAAATAATTGCAATTTTTTGAACCAGATTTCTTTCTTCGATAGTCAATTTATTATTAAGATAGGCTACCGCTAATTTTTCTTTTCCTATGAAATAGTTATTGTTTTTCAGATATTTTTTTTGAGAATCCTTTATCTTTATAGCGGGATTCGCAATCAGGCGTTTTATTAAATCTATAAATTTTAGAGTTTGTTGTTTCGAAATCCTAAATTTGGCTAAACCAATGAAGTCCACCGGCCATGCCGAGTGGGTTGTTTTAAAGCCTTTCGCAAATTTAACAAAAACTGCTTTCGATTGATTTTTTTCGCACCTAAACGCTCCAGATAAGCATTCGGCAATTGGCAATCAATTAACTGAAAATTCCAGGAGGTTAAGACTTGGCATAGATGAAACATTGCTATTTTGGAAGCATCACGAACACGATGAAACATCGATTCACCAAAAAAAGCATGGCCGAGGCTAAGCCCATACAAACCACCGATTAAATTTTCATCATCCCAGATTTCAAAAGAATGGGCGAAGCCTAGCAAATATAAGTCAGTATAAGATTGACACATCTCCTTGGTAATCCAGGTGTTGTTTGCTCGCCCTTGAGAATTGGCGCAGGCATTAATCACCTCAGCAAAGGCGGTATCAATTGTAAAAATATAAGGCTTTTTGAGAGCTTGTCTCAGACTTTTTGAAACCTTAAAATCATTTGGATTCAATACAAGTCGGGGATTAGGCGACCACCAAAGTAGGGGATCTTCTGGTCCAAACCAGGGAAAAATCCCCTGTTTATAGGCTGAAAGTATACGCCCTGGCGACAAATCGCCGCCAATCGCAACAAGTCCATTTTTATCACTACTTTCTGGATTGGGAAAGTCGAGATTTGTTTCTGAAAGTAAAAAAGACGATTTAACGAACTTCTCCAATATTATCTAAATATTTTTCAGCGTCTAAAGCAGCCATGCAACCAAAGCCTGCCGAGGTAATTGCCTGTCTATAAACATGATCGGCAACGTCACCGCAGGCAAACACGCCAGGAATTGAAGTTTCTGTAGCCATACCGTCCAATCCAGACCTTATAATAAGATAGTTATCTTTCATTTTCAGTTGATCTTTGAATAGGGCAGTATTGGGATCATGGCCGATCGCAATGAAAACGCCATCCACTTTAAGCTCTTGAACCGATTCATCAACAACATTTCTAATTTTTATACCGGTTACTTTCATTGAATCACCAAGCACCTCATCCAAGGTATTGTGCCAAATGATTTTAATATTACCGTTTTTAACTTTTTCAAAAAGTTTATCTTGTAAGATTTTTTCAGACCGTAGGCTATCGCGACGATGAATTAAGGTAACTGAGGCAGCAATATTTGACAAATACAATGCTTCTTCAACTGCAGTGTTACCCCCGCCAATTACGCAAACTGCTTTATTACGATAAAAAAAGCCATCACAGGTAGCGCAAGCTGAAACGCCTCGCCCTTGATAAGCACTCTCGGATTCAAGTCCTAAATAACGTGCGGAAGCTCCGGTTGCAATAATAAGTGCATCACAGGTATAAATTTCACTATCTCCATGCAACACAAAAGGACGTTGTTGCAAATCAGCTTTAGTAATGTGATCAAAAATAATTTTAGTTTCAAAGCGTTCAGCGTGCTGATGCATGCGCTCCATTAAAGCAGGACCCATTAAACCTTCAATATCGCCAGGCCAGTTATCGACTTCAGTAGTAGTGGTTAACTGTCCGCCAGGTTGCATACCGGTGATTAAAACTGGATTTAGATTGGCGCGGGCTGCATAAACAGCGGCAGTATACCCAGCAGGGCCAGAGCCTAGAATTATCAATCGATGGTGATTGCTCATATCACTGACTTCCTCATAAATATGTTAAGATGGCAAATACTATGACAAAATAACAAACATTAAAAGTCTATGGGAAAACAACAAGTGGGTAATCAAGCTAAAAACCCTAAAACAAACCTGCCAATCTTTTTTTTCAAGCGTATTTCAGAAGGTATTTTCATTTTTATATCCGCCTGCGCCTTGTTTGTTTTGCTTTCTCTTTGTTCTTACGAATTAACAGACCCAAGTTGGACCCATGTTAGCAAGGTAAATAGCGAAATTGTTAATACTGGAGGCCAGTTAGGTGCCTATATTGCTGATGCCCTTTATTTTTTATTTGGCTATTTGGCTTTTCTTTTACCACTTTGCGCCGCCTACATGTCCTGGTTTATTTTAAAAGATCATCGCGCACTTAAATTAATAAACAGAGCGGCCTTGTTTTTACGCACATCCGGCTTAATTTTTTTAATGATTGGGGGTTGCGGCCTGCTGAGTCTGGAACCACAAATTAAAGCAATCGATACCTTTCATAGTGCTGGGGGCGTTTTAGGGAGTTTTGTTTCGGGTGGCTTTGAATATGCAATGAGCATCAAAGGCGCAACCTTGCTTTTATTAGCGATTTTTTTAGTCGGAGTAACCCTGTTAACAGGTCTTTCCTGGATCTATGCAACAGAAAAGCTTGGGAATTATACTTTACTTATTTTCAATGGCTTTTTTCGTACATTGATGACTACCTCAGGCTCCTTCAGGTCAAAAATACATGAATTTCGTCTTCAAAAAGCGTCTCCCGTGCCTGCTAAATCAACGCCTAGATTAACGTCCATCAAACAGGACAAATCCGAATCGTCCGTTGATTTTGGTGGAGAGCTCTTAAGCCGTAGTCCAGTTGTGGAAAATCCAGCACCATCGATTCCGGCTCTTGCCGCAACTTTTAAGTCCGCAAAAGAAATTGCCAAAACGGTTACCAAAGAAATTCCTAAAGAACAGCCTAAAGAACCACGTCCGAAAGGAATGCCAATGAGCTCAGGAGGATTGCCTTCATTAGAATTGCTTGATAAAAGCAAGCCAGGCAAGGCTATGGGCGGTTTTACTCATCAGGAATTAGAAAATCTTTCCCGCGAAGTGGAACAGCATTTACTCGATTTTGGGATTCAGGCCGATGTGGTAGCTGTACACCCAGGCCCGGTAATTACGCGCTTTGAATTGCAATTGGCAGCGGGTATAAAAGTATCCAAGCTTTCCACGCTTGCCAAAGATTTAGCCCGCTCGCTTTCAGTGACTTCGGTCAGAGTCGTTGAATTGATTCCAGGAAAAACAGTGGTTGGTCTCGAATTACCCAATCAACATCGTGAAATGGTACGTTTATCAGAGGTGCTATGTGCCGATGTTTATCAGCAAGCTCATTCACCTATAACGCTGGCTTTAGGGGTTGATATTGCAGGTCATCCTATGGTTGTTGATTTGGCTAAAATGCCGCACTTACTGGTGGCGGGCACCACTGGATCAGGTAAATCGGTGGGAATCAATGCCATGATTTTAAGCTTGCTCTTCAAAGCGACTCCAGAAGAAGTAAGATTGATTATGGTTGATCCAAAGATGTTGGAGTTATCAATTTATGATGGTATTCCCCATTTATTAACGCCAGTTGTCACCGATATGAAAGAGGCAGCCGCAGCTTTGCGCTGGTGTGTTGGCGAAATGGAAAGGCGCTATCGCCTGATGTCGGCTTTGGGTGTTCGAAACCTTGCTGGTTTTAATAGTAAAGTTTTAGAGGCAGAGTCCAAGGGCAGCCCGATAGCTGATCCATTATGGAAACCTGTAGATTCAATGGATGAACAAGCGCCATTTTTAGAAACTCTGCCTTATATCGTGGTCATTATTGATGAATTAGCTGACATGATGATGGTTGTTGGTAAAAAAGTTGAGCAATTAATCGCAAGGATTGCTCAAAAAGCACGGGCAGCGGGTATTCATCTAATTCTTGCAACTCAAAGACCTTCGGTTGATGTGCTAACCGGTTTAATCAAATCAAATATTCCAACACGCATGTCTTTTCAGGTTTCTTCAAAAATTGATTCGCGCACTATTCTTGATCAACAAGGTGCTGAGCAATTATTAGGTCATGGCGACATGCTATACCTGGCCCCAGGAAGCGGCGCTCCACTACGCGTGCATGGTGCATTCGTCGATGATAAGGAAGTACATCGTATTGCTGATGACTGGCGCTCACGTGGCGCACCAGAATATATAGAAGATATTACTCTTGCTCTTGGAGATGGGGCGGATGGTGGCTTTGCTGAAGAAGGACAAAACACCGAGGATGCTGATCCGCTCTATGATCAAGTGGTGGAATTTGTAATTCAAACCAGAAAGGCCAGTATTTCTGCTGTGCAGCGCCGTTTTAAAATCGGTTATAACCGTGCAGCGAGGCTAGTAGAAGAAATGGAAAGAACCGGCATTGTTGGTCCATTAGATGGTGGTTTTCGTGATGTATTAGTATCTACTGTTACTGAGGAATAAAATGAAAAAATTATTATTATGCTTATTAAGTCTGGTTTTTTGTTCTGCTGCCAGTTCTTCAACTGCTGGAGAGGAGCTGCAGGCAAGGTTAAATGCAATGCGCACAATGACTGCCGAATTCAAACAGGTTGTAAAAAGCAAAAAACGAGACATTTCCAATTCTTCTGGAACAATGGCACTCGAGCGGCCCGGGCGATTTCGTTGGCAAACCAAAGAACCTATGGCTCAGCTCGTTGTTGCAGATGGCAGAAAACTATGGGTTTACGATGTTGACCTGGAGCAGGTTACTGTAAAAAAGCAGGATGATAGTATGGGCGGAACTGCTGGTTTATTTCTAAGCGGAAATACTGATAATGTGACTCGCGATTTTGAAGTTAAGGTCAGTGGCTCAGGCACTGATCAATCTTACGATCTACTGTCTAAATCTGAGAAAGCTAATTTCCAGCGTTTAAAATTGATTTTTAGTAAGAATATTTTGACGGGCATAGAAATGTTTGATCAGTTAGGACAGCATACTGTTGTGAATTTGACAAAAGTAAAAACGAACCCAAAAGTTCCTGCCAAGTTATTTCAATTCCAACCGCCGAAAGGTATGGACGTTGTTCAGCAATGAGCGTCTTTGAGGCCGATCCGACTGCACCTCTTGCGGAATTAATGCGTCCGCGGCATTGGGATGAAGTGGTTGGCCAAGCTCATTTACTTGCTCCTGGCAAGCCACTTCGTTTGGCTTTTGAATCGGCGATACCTCATTCCATGATTTTGTGGGGTCCGCCTGGGGTTGGAAAAACAACCCTCGCACGCTTAAGTGCTGAAGCCTTTGATTGCGAATGGATAGCGCTTTCAGCAGTATTTTCAGGGGTTAAAGATATTCGTGCCGCCGTTGAAAAAGCCAAGCAAAACCATAGCGTACATCGGCATACGATTGTCTTTATCGACGAAATTCACCGTTTCAATAAAGCTCAACAAGACGCACTTCTCCCTTTTACCGAATCAGGTCTTTTTACCTTTATTGGAGCAACAACAGAAAATCCCTCTTTTGAGGTGAATTCAGCCTTGCTTTCGCGCGCACAGGTTTATGTGCTTAAACCTATAACGGAAGAAGAATTAAACATATTACTAACACGAGCCCAGGAAAAATATTTAAATCATCTTAAGTTTGATGCCCAATCAATAGAACATATTGTGAACTACGCTGATGGCGATGCCCGACGTTTATTCAATTTACTAGAACAACTGAATACGGCCGCAAATGCAAAGGGTTCAGTCAAGATTACCGATAAACTCATTCAAAATGCTCTAAGTCCAAGTGGACGCCGGTTTGATAAAGGAGGAGAAAATTTTTATGATCAAATTTCTGCACTCCATAAATCGGTAAGAGGATCGAATCCTGACGCAGCTCTGTACTGGATTTGTCGTATGTTAGATGGAGGGGTTGATCCTTATTATCTTTCTCGACGAATTGTACGCATGGCTTGGGAAGATATTGGTCTTGCTGATCCAAGAGCGATGCAATTGGCTAACGATGCCGCGTTAACCTATGAACGCTTAGGCTCTCCTGAAGGTGAACTCGCCTTAGCCCAAGCTGTCATTTATTTAGCAGTGGCGCCAAAGAGCAATGCAGGCTATATGGCTTTTAACAAGGCTATGGCTTTTGTCAAAAAAGACAAATCCCGCGAAGTGCCTATTCATCTTCGCAATTCACCTACCAAACTGATGAAAGATCTAGGCTACGGTTATGCTTATCGCTATGCCCATGACGAGCCTCATGCCTATTCAGCAGGCGAAAATTATTTTCCAGAAGGCATGAGAGAACCTAAGTGGTATGAGCCCGTTCCTCGCGGTATGGAAGCCAAAATTATCGAAAAGCTGGCTTTTTTACATCAATTAGATACGGAAGCTAAAAAGAAGAAATAGCGCAATCCAATTATTTTGAGGACGCTTTGTCAGTGGTCAGCTTTCTAAGAGCAAAACTCATTAAAGGCGGAGTTAGGGAAAGCAACACGATCCCGTAAATAACGAGTGTAAAATTGTTTTTGATCCAGGGTAAAGAACCAAAGAAATACCCAAAACCCAAGAGAGAGCCAATCCACAAAAAAGCAGAAAAGATATTATAAAGAGTAAATTGGTAAAGATCCATGTAACCTATTCCTGCAACAAAAGGAGCAAAGGTGCGAATAATCGGCATGAAGCGAGCAAAGATTATTGTTTTTCCACCATGCTTTTCATAAAAGCGATGCGTTTCTTGCAAATGTTTTCTATTTAAAAGCCAGGAACTTTCTGTTGTAAACACACGAGGCCCGATCATTCGTCCAATCAGATAATTAAGTTGATTTCCTAAAATCGAGGCAACAATTAGCAAGAAACAAAGCAATAAAACCGAAAGGGGTTCTGAAGGCTGCGCAGCAATCGAGCCAGCAACAAAAAGTAAGGAATCACCAGGAAGAAAAGGAGTTACCACAAGTCCGGTTTCACAAAAAATGATAAGAAACAAAACTAAATAAGTCCAGGTCCCATAATCCGCTACAAAATTAATTAAGTAAGAATCAATATGTAAAATAAAATCTAAAAGTTGATGTAGACCTTGCATAGCTTTTCCAAAAATTGTTTTTTTAAAGCGGATATTGAATGCCGATACTATACCTTAAACAAAAAAATTTAAAGCGCATAAATTGGCCATGGATATTTGTCCAGGCATGATATACATTTGCCAATCATAAAAATTACACCCTACCCAAATAATCATTTTTGTATTATTAAAGCCAATAAACATGTTTTGACAGGGATCAAGGATATATTTCTCATGCACCATAAAAAAGAACCCAATTATCACATTTCTCGCGTTGATGAGCTTGAAACTTTATTTCCACCAGAGCTGATAAAATCATTTGAAGAATATGAGTTGAGAAATTATGTATCTACATTAATTTCACATCAGGATGATGATCTCATTAAGCTTCATTTACTTTTAAAGATGGCTACAATCGATTCTTTTAATGAAGATCAAAATTTCTGGATTATTAAAAAAGCCTTTGAAATTGCTCCTTTTAATGGAGAAAAAACGCTGACCAAGCTTACAATTGCTCACAGTTTGAATAGAGTTTATAACCTTTCTGTTGATCTTGGCGATGTGACTTGGGAACGATACATACCTGACAATGGCTCGATGCTGCAAAATTTCCTTCTCCAACTTAGAAACTACATACCTCAAAGTCCTTTTCTTTGGTTTTATCTTCAATCTTCGCTACAGCCTATTAAAAAAGATGGATGGGGAAAACTATTTGAAATTTATAATCCCGAAACGTATGACGAAGTGATTAAAAAAATACATTCGCATTTTGTTCTTGAGTGGCTGCATTTTATTCCTGATCTCAATTCAGCTTGTCTTGAATATTTAAAAGGTAATTATAGAGAGTGCCTGGAAGAGTGTAGTAAAGTGCTCGCTAATGAAGATTCTAATGAAAATAAAGTTTCAGAAAATGAACTTAATTTAACTAAAAACATTTTCTATTTAGCTTATAGCCAAATTAATAAAAAGGACGAAAATTTAGAAGGAATTTTGGGACCAATTTATGGAAAAATAATCAAAGTAGCCCTGAACGAATTTGATAAACACAATTATGAAAAGGTAGTGGAAATTATAGCCAAAGTATTAACAGATCCTGATGAGAAAAAAAAATATACGATGGTAGAATGGAACACCTTATTCGGAATCTCAGCAATCAGTTATGAAAATATAGGTGAGACCAACAAGGCACTAAATCATTTTGAAGCAGTATATCCCCAAATTCTTCGTTCAAATGAAAACCACTTTGGCCAAAAAAAAATAGCATTGCAGGGAATTGAGCGCTTAAGAGTTAGCAATCAATCTATACCCAATCAAAGTGAATTCTTTAAAAATTATACGAATCCGCTTGTGCTTTACCAGGCTGGCTTAACTCTGGGTAAGCAGAGGGATTATTCCAAAGCAATTCACTTATTTAATAAAGCACTCGCATTTTTTATTCCTCAAAAAGGTTTAATTTCGAAAGAATGTATTGCATGTTACTCAGCCTTAGCTTTCGCTTATGGTGAACAAGGTGAACTAGTAGATGCACATATAAAAATCAACATGGCCTATGCTCTCGGATCTCAAGTCTATCAAACAGGACAGCCAGACCTTTTGCATATTGAAAAGCAATTAAGAAAACTGGATTTAACCTTTTCAATCAAGGTTTATGGCGAGTTATCTTTAGAAACTGCTGAAGCGTTTAAAAATTTAGGAATGCTGTATAACGAAGATGGAGACTTGCAGAAAGCGGAGCAAGCTTTTGAAAAAGCTTCAATAATAATTTCCAAAATTTCCGGTGAAAATAGTGAGTTAAATCAAGAGCTTTTAACGAAAATAAGCGAATTGGATCTGTCCTCTGGTTTGACGAAAAAATAAATAGGGTTCCTTCTCTCATCGTTAATAGAGCTAGAAATGATTTCAGTACTAAGGTAGGCTGTAAGTTAGCCATTCTTTTAATTATTAAGAATAGCGAGATTGGGACCCTTTTTGAGAGTCTTTATCAGGGCAAAGTTACATAACAAGTCTAAAAGGATTTGGCCATGAGTGATGTATTAATTGTTGAAGATGACCCAGTTTTACGCGAAGCACTTGCAGAAACCATGAATCTTGCCGGACATTCTTTTTTAGCTGCTAAAGATGGCAAAGAAGCACTCGCCATGCTTGAAAGCCATAGTCCAGCGATTGTATTGACTGATATTCGAATGGATAAAATGGAAGGTCAGCAATTGCTAGCTGAGATACAACGTCGTAACCCAGGCGTTCCTGTCATTCTCATGACTGCACAAGGATCAGTTGCAGATGCGATGGCTGCTATGCGTCATGGAGCTGTAGATTATTTACAAAAACCATTCAGTGCTCATGCCTTAACAGAAAAAATTAATCGCTATATGAAACCCTCTATCGTTGAAGACGACAGCCAGCCGGTAGCTCACGATCCAAAAAGCCAAGCGTTACTAACAATGGCTCTTAGAGTTGCGCAATCCGATGTCGGGGTTATGATAAGTGGTGAAAGCGGCACTGGAAAAGAAGTTTTAGCGCATTTTATTCACGATCATTCACCAAGACGCAACCATCCTTTCATTGCAATCAATTGCGCCGCAATTCCGGAGCAGATGTTGGAAGCAACCCTGTTTGGCTATGAAAAAGGCGCTTTTACAGGAGCTTACAAAGCAACTCCTGGAAAGTTTGAGCAGGCTCAAGGAGGAACCCTTTTGCTTGATGAAGTGAGCGAAATGTCTTTAGGGTTACAGGCGAAATTATTACGAGTCTTGCAGGAAAAAGAAGTAGAACGAATTGGTGCGAATAAACTAATAAATCTTGATGTCCGTGTATTGGCCACCTCTAACAGAAAATTACTGGATGAGGTCAAAGCGGGGCGTTTTCGCGAAGATTTATTTTACCGTCTCAATGTTTTTCCTCTGCATTGGTTACCGCTTCGGGAAAGAAATTGCGACATCTTGCCTTTGGCAAATTATTTAATAAGGCGCCATTGTCCTCTTAATCATCCTATGATTCCAATTTTTTCTGAGGAAGCTAATAAAGCCATGCTGGAATACAGTTGGCCTGGGAATGCTAGGGAGCTTGATAATGTCGTGCAACGCGCTCTGGTCTTACAATCAAATGGCATTATTCAGGTAGCTGATTTGCAATTAACTTTTGCAACCGAAGCATCTGACAAAAAGCCTGACCCCGAAAATGAGGTTGAAATCAAATCAGATAGTAGAAGTTTACAAAATCATGAATTTGATTTAATAGAAAAAACACTAAAAGCTCATCAAGGCAATCGACAAAAAGTTGCTGCAATTTTAAATATTAGTGAAAGAACGCTTCGCTATAAATTAGCCAAGATGAGAGAAGAAGGTTATAACATTTAATTATCACAGCCTAAGCAGAGCGATTTCTCTCTGCTTAGCTATAAGGCATTTATTCACGTGAGAAAATGAGGAAAAGGAAAGATATTGAAAATAATGCGCAAAATAATGATATAGTTAGTGCTTTATCTTTATTACGACCACACGCATTGACTAAATTTTTAAAACGTTGTTGGGTAATCCTGGCCTTTTTCATCATTACAGCAGCTCTTATATCCTGTCTGTTTCGCGCTTTAACACCTTGGGCTAAACAATATAAGACAGAAGTAGAGCAACAGCTATCGATTGCTTTTGGCCAAAAAGTTACCATTAATGCAATGGAAACAGGCTGGTATTGGTTTGAACCCGTAGTGAAGTTAAACCAAATTTCTATATCAGATGGTAAGCAAGTCGCTGTTAAATTAACCAATTTATTAATAGGAATAAAGGTCTTTAGTTCACTTTGGCATTGGCAGATTCAACCCGGAATCCTATTAATAGAAGATTTACACCTTGGAATTCACCAGGAAAAAGGAACTTGGCAGATTGATGGTCTGGATGATCATCATAATCAGAAATTAGACTGGAATCCTGTTAATTACCAACCGATTTTAGCCTGGATTTTGGGTCAACAAAAAATCATCATCAAGAATTTATCCGCCGATATTTTTATGCAAAACGGCACTCACATCCCAATTAATGAGCTAAATCTTAAAATTTCCAATCGTTCTGGACTATACCATATTAAAGGTAAGGGAAGTCTTGCCCAAACCACCGCTACCCATTTCCAGCTTCTTGCAGATTTGGCATTAAATCCTTATGCGCTGGATGAAACCAATGGCCAGGTGTATTTTGCAGTTCAACACATATTACCTGTTCAATGGGCTGGTTTTGTTCCATTGATTCGTTTTCAGCCTAAGGATGGTCAAGGGGATTTACAATTTTGGGCGGATATAGCTCAAGGACAATTCACCCTCGTGCAAAGTAAATTGAACTTTCACCATGTGGCCTGGCTGGATACACAAACAAATAAAGATCAATTGATTCAAGCTATAAAGGCTAATCTGGCCTGGAAGCCTACAAATACTGGCTGGGAATTAAGCGCAGATCAGGTTCATTTAGCTTTGGATGACACCCCTTGGCCAGAAAATTCATTTTTGATACGGTTTAGCAAAGATAGTCAAGCCTATTTTGTCTTTGTTAAAAATATTCTGCTTGGGCCTTTACTGAAGTCTTCGCTTTCTTTACCTGAAAATCTTAGAGCTTATCAATCAGCAAAACTACAGGGTAATCTTTACGATACGCAACTCCAATTCAAACCCTCCGGGATGGATTATTTTTTAACTCGCTTTTCAAATTTAGGCTGGAAAGAATTTGGCTCAATCCCAGGCTTGCAAAATCTTTCAGGAGCAGTTCAGTGGCAGCCGCAAAAAGGTCAATTGGAGTTAACGGGTAACCAGATTGAAATTAATCTGCAAAAACAACGATCAATAAAATTATCTGCCCTTGATGCAGCTTTTAATTGGCAGTCGGAAAGCGATGGTTTGAAATTAAATATAGAACGATTTCTTATAAATCATCCCAATCTAATTTTATCTGCCAAAGGAATTATTGATAAAATTTCAAATGAATCCTCCGGAAATATAAATTTGAAAGCTGAATTTTCTGGAAATAATTCCCAGTTTTTTTTACCTTTTATCCCAGGGAAACATCTCAAGCCCAAATTTGAAGCCTGGCTTAAAAAGGATCTGAAACGTATTAAAGAATTAAGTGGTGAGCTCGTAGTTAATGGCGCTATTGACAATTTCCCCTTTGATAGTCAACCAGGCACCTTTGAGATTAATACTCATCTCAAAGGTGTTGATTTTGCCTTTAACCGAAATTGGCCGCTAGTTAAAGATGTGGATGCCTATTTGCATATTAATAAACGCAAGCTCGATGCAGATATCGTGCATTCCAATCTGCAAGGAATAATTGGCTATAATTCAAATGTTCAAATCGATGATATTGGCCATGATAAAGAAATCTTGCTTTTTCGAACAAAGACAGATGCAAAGGCAGCTAAAATACTAAATCTGCTTAATAATTCACCTTTAAATAAAAAAATATCGACGCTGGCAATGTTAAAGATGAAAGGGCTTGTATCTGTTGATCTGAAATTGGAGGCTCCGCTTTATCCTGAAAATGACAAAATTTTGACTCTTGGCCTTATTAACTTTCAAAATAATGAGGTATCAGTTCACCACAGTGTAACTAATGTGGATTTGACTAAGGTCAATGGTTATATGCAATTCAATCAGGATGGAATAGAGAATTCCCAGTTAAATGCCAACATCCATGGCTTTCCTGCAACTATTTTTATCAAATCAGTTCAAGTTCCCCACCCCTATATGGAGCTTAAAGTAAATGGAAAAGCAAAAGCCGAAGAGTTAAACCAGAAATTTTCTACTCCATTTTCTGAACTGCTGCATGGCTCCATGGCAATAGAAAGTACCCTCCAATTAACTGATGAGCCTAAGGGTTTCAGCCATCTCCATCTGCAAACCACTTTGGAAGGATTAGATGTTGATTTGCCTTCTCCCTATGGTAAAACCGCTGAAACTCAAGTCCCCTTAATTTTGGATGTTGATTTTAATTCTGAAAAAACTGTAAAAATGAGAGCTAATTATGATAATCATTTGAGTTCAGATTTAACATTTTCAAGTTCAAAGGGCTCATTGCAATTAAAAAAGGGCGATATTTATTTAGGCAGTTCTAATAAAGCGAAACCGAGTCCTAAAGGATTGGGAATTTCAGGTTCAATGGAAACTTTCGATTTGGAACAATGGCTTGCTTTAAAAACTAAAATGCCTGAAATAAAAGAAAAAAACCCTTTATTAGAAGCTATCAATCGAATTGATGTTAAATTTTTACAAGCTAGAATCTGGAAAGAAAATTTCAAAGAGTTAATTCTCAAGGCTGATAAAACAACTGCAAACGATTGGTCTATTCAATTAAAAGAAGCTGATTTGGGAGCAGAACTGCGCTATCAGCCCAATACCAATACCTTATCGGGTGGTTTTGATAAATTACACCTTAGAAATACTCTTCTCTCTGATAAAAAAACAGCTACAGAGTTAAAGCCGAAGGATATTCCCAATTTGGACTTGAATATTGCCTCGCTGCAAGTAGGAGATTTGGATTTAGGCGAATTGATTATCAAAACCAAATCTACTGCAAAAGAGTGGAAGCTTGAAAATTGTCAAATTAAATCGCCTTCTTATTTAATTAATTTAAAAGGCGATTGGTCACAAAACGGCAAGCAAAACTCGACAAATATTCAAGCCGAAATGCAAATAAACGATTTGGCCAATGGATTAAAGCGTTGGAAAATAAATCCTGCTGTGGAAGCTAAAAAAGGAGAGATTGAATTTCAAGGCGGCTGGACGGGTTCAATTGTTGATTTTCAACTGTCAAAGGTAAAAGGCCAGGTTAAAATCGATCTGAAGAATGGCCGAATCACCAATTTAAGTCCTGAAACTGAAGAAAAATTAGGATTGGGCAAGCTTTTGAGTATCTTAAGTTTGCAAACATTACCAAGGCGTTTAAAACTGGACTTTAGTGATTTATCGAAAACTGGCTATAGTTTTGATAAGTTTAAAGGATCATTTGATCTGGATAAGGGTGTGATGTTAACACAGGATAGTTATATTGATGGGCCAGTTGCTTATGCATCCATGAAAGGAAATCTTGATATGGCCAGGCAGCACTTTAATCTCGATTTAAAGATTGAACCACATATCACCTCTAGCTTACCCATTGTTGCAACTATAGCAGGAGGGCCTATAGTAGGTTTTGCAACATTAGTTGCCTCCAAAATTATTAACCATAGTATGAATAATTTCTCTGGCTATACCTATAAAGTAACTGGGCCGTGGAAGCAGCCTGTGATTAAACAGGTGAGTGCAAAACAAAGAATCCCTCTCAGGGGATAGGGGTAGTGATTTCTAACAGCTAATTTTGGACCATTGAAAAGGAAATTCTTTATGTGGGGGACCGTGCTAAAGCGTTTTTGGCGTGTGGCAATTTTAAAAGATAGCCCAGGAAATACTCCTTATTCCTCAGTATTAATGGTCATAGTTTCCTTTTTATTTTTCACATTGACCATTATTCAATGGTATCTGGCGGATATTAAGCAGGAATTTAACCTAGCCATCTCAATTTTGGCCGCTCTAACTCTGCTTTGTTCTTATTTTGTTTACACTTATGTTGTCCTTACTATTTATCGCAAAGCAAACCGAGCCTTGCAAACGCTGACTACTCTTTTGTCTAGCCATATGATTGTCCATTTATTTGCTTTTCCTTTATTAATCGCAACTCCCTTTCTTGTCAAGGCTGATTTGCAGCAAATGGCTGTATTATTTATCGGTATTTTGTATCTGGTTTTTACTTTACTATTAACTTTTTGGCAATTTGCTGTAACAGTATATATTTACAAACAAGCTCTTGAATTAGATAATCTTCGAGCCGTTTTGGCCAGTTTTGGTTTATTAGCCTGTAATATTTTAACCGTATCCTATTGGCAATGAGAGAATTATGCATTTACATATCTTAGGTATTGGCGGGACTTTTATGAGCGCTTTAGCATTGCTAGCTCGTGAAGCAGGCTTCAAAGTAACAGGTTGTGACGCCAATTGTTATCCTCCAGTTTCCAATTTACTTGCAGCCAAGGGGATTGAATGGTCTGAAGGTTATGAAGAGTCCTCTATAGCTTTAAAAGCTGATCAGGTCATCATCGGAAATGCAATAAAACGAGGTATGCCAGTTCTTGAAGCCGTACTAAACTCAGGCAAAAATTATAGTTCTGGACCTCAGTGGTTGGCAGAAAATATCCTAACCCGCTACCGAGTTCTTGCTGTTTCAGGAACTCATGGAAAAACAACGACAACCACAATGCTAGCCTTTATCCTTCATCAAGCAGGTCTTAAACCGGGTTTTCTTATTGGTGGTGTTGCCCCAAATTTTAATACCTCTGCTCAGTTAGGTGAAGGCGAATGGTTTGTTATTGAAGCGGATGAATACGATTCTGCCTTTTTTGATAAACGACCAAAACTAATGCATTATCGACCAGAAATCGCGATTTTGAATAATCTTGAATTTGATCATGCGGATATTTATGAAAACTTGGACGCAATTAAGCAGCAGTTTCATTATTTTTTAAAAACCATTCCTTCAAAAGGTTTAGTGATCAAACCGCGGGATGATGAAGCGCTTAATGAAGTTCTGCAACGCGGGCTTTACTGCCGGATTAATGATTTTGCTTTTAGCAGCGATGCAGCCTGGCGAGCTGAATTGACGGAGCCAAGCGGTCAGTCTTTTCGAGTATGGCATCAGGGAAAAGTGGTTGCAGACATACATTGGCCGCTCATTGGTCAATTTAATGTCGAAAATGGTTTGGCTGCATTAGCAGCAAGCTATCATGCCGGGGTTGATATCGAGACAGCAGCCAGAGCTTTAGCTGAATTCCAACCAGTCAAACGCCGCCTTGAAGTAAAATACAATAACCACAACATAACGGTCTATGATGATTTTGCCCATCATCCTACTGCTATAACCAAAACAATTAATGCTCTAAAACAAAGCGGTCGGCATCAACGAATTTTCGCTGTGCTGGAATTTGCTTCCTATACGATGAAAACAGGAGTACACGCCGATGCAATGGCTGATGCTCTGGCGCCAGTGGATGGCGCCTTTGTTTTAAATCCCGAGCAATTTAATATTGCCAAGGTTGCCAAGGATTGGCGTTGTCCCCATCAGGTATTAAAAACAACTAACGAGATAGTAGATAGGTTAGCTGAGGTGTTGAGACCTGGTGATGCTGTATTGATAATGTCTAATCGTGGTTTTGGTAATATTTATCAAGAATTGATTGCGAGAATTGATAGCTTATTTTGATTCATTTTATTGCAAATCGAGAGATAAACTCCCCAATAGACTAATAAAACCTTAATAATCACTGGATATAATTCTTCCAGAAATTACTTGGAGAAATCTTAATGCTTTCTGATCAGTACTTGCTACAAGCTATTGAAAATCTTGATTTGCTGATAGCTAATGCCGAAAGTTCGGCTTCCCGGTTCACATGTAGTGAAAATAAAATAAGCAAAAATTTTTATTCGCAATCCCACACAGAACCATTGAAAGAATATCTTCAATTTCTTATTGATCATCTAACAAGCGAAGAAGCTAATTATAAAAATTCCTTATATATAAATTTATTGTCTACCCTTGAGGTCTTTCTAAATATAGAAAAAAATCAAGTGCTTAGAGATTTGAATCTGCGGTTAGAGAACCTTGGACGACATGAATTGAAACAAAAACACTTGGGTCATCAAAAACCAGCCAATCAATTCAATAAAGATATCGCTGAGCTTCCCAAAATTCAATACAACCCCCATACAGGCCATTATACTTCGCCGGATGATGTCAAAGCACATGAACATGGTTTAGAAGCCGGTTCTATATTTTTCTCGACACAATTCGAACGATTTAAAGGATTGGTAAACTGGCTCTTTGAAAAAATCAATATAAGTATTTTTGAATCAGCGCGGTATCAAGAACATGATTACCTGGACAGCGAAATTTATGCCTACGATACCGCAATTGCAAGCCCAACTGACAATAAAACCCAGCATTATTGGGTCGGCCATGCCACCAATTATTTTGTTTATCCTAATAATGGAAAACCCTTGCATATCATTACCGATCCCTTTGAAGGTGATATGGCTCCCGTGATTTATCCCCGAATGACTGCTGAAGGAAAGCTGATAGATGGGGAAGGTGATTCACGCTTACCGAAAGTCGATGTAGTCATTATTTCTCATAATCATCGTGATCATCTCTCTAAATCCACCCTGAAAAAATTAGTTAAACAGCAACCAAAGATGATTATACCGAAAGGCGATAAAGACTTGTTTGCCAAATTGGGCTTTACCGATATTGTTGAGTTGGAATGGTGGGAACAAGTTAAAATTAAAGCAATAGATGGTAATAACTCAAATGAGGTTATGCGAATTACCGCAGTCCCTGCCAGGCATTGGTCTGGCCGCGGAGCGCATGATGCGCATCGCTCCGCTTTCAATGGTTATGTACTTTCCTCTAATAGTAAGTCGGAAGGCGATATCTATTTTGCCGGTGATACCGCTTTAATGGATGCTTCGCTCACAGATCCTATTTTCAATCGATTTAATATTTCAACTTCCATCCAACCGGGTGGACCTGATGAAAATCGAGATGATATGGAATCCACTCATCAATCCTCTGTTGATGGTATTGAAATGCATTTTAAAATGTTGAGTTCTCATTATCAGAAATATATTGATTTTAAGGGTAAATTACCAACTCTTAGTGAGTTTCAAAATATAATCAGACCCATTAAAACCATTTATAACCATACTTCTACCTTTAAACTCGGCAATTTGCGTCTTAAAGATACGACCTTTAGTTATCAACGACTTGTTGCTGCCTTTAATGAAAGTGAAGAGTGGCGAACTATGCATTTAGCGCCTCATGAAAAGAAAACCTATAATAAGGTTCTGAAATTAGCTAAAGAAATGGTTTTTGATGGAGATAAGCAATTCAATGAACAAGAACTGATTAAAATAATTCTGAACTCAGTCATAATTCCAAAAATTGGCCAAAGACAAGCATTATTTAAGACCTCCAAACTACCTGCGCACTCCTTTCAATACAGGAACTTAATAACAAATCGTCGTGCTTTGGTTGAATATGACGAAATTCTCAAAGAACATATTGATAATAAAAATGAAATGGAATTTTTAGATGTTAAGAAAATTTTAATCAGCCTGTTGGATAGCTACCAAAAACCCTGGTACTCCTTTTTTACAAGAACATTTAAAGCGAATAACCTTAACGATCGCTACCATCAAATGATTAATGATTGCGTAGATCTGAAAAGCTTGAAAAACGTGTGGAACCAAATGGAACAAGAAATGGGTTCGCGAAAATCAAATGAGCATAATGATAGCGGCACGATGAATAAACATGGACACATGCAGAGTTTAATTCACTATGGAAAATGGATAATTCAATTCATCAAAGAACATGAAGAGACTGCTCTGGATAAGCTAAAAGAATTTATAACCTGCCGACAAATACGGAAATTAGTCGATCAGGAAGTAAAAAATACCGGCTGGTTATTTGAAAGCAACCGTGACTCTAAACAAAAGGCATTTAGAACTCTTGGAGATCGTTTAGCTAATACACCAGCAAAAGAATATAACGAGGTTTTAGAAAATTGGAGACAAGATGAACAGACAAATGGAAAAGTTAATGCTGAGTTACTCTCAACACCTCGATGGAATAAAAACGAAACAACCCATAGCACCGTGGTCGTAAATCAAATTTCAGGCTTAATAAATCATACATTTTTTGGTAATGCACAAATAATGCATTCGGATATTGAAGCTCCACATTTGGATAAAGAGTTTAATATCTAAAAAAAGTAGAGAGGCCGGCTGACCTCAATCTTCTGAACATGCCGGTTGATTTTGTAGACAAATATTGGTCAGCCCGCGCAAGCGGGCAAGATCTATCAATAAATTTATATATCTTTTCAAACTGGTGAAACGATGACTGATCGTTCACTTTTACTGATTTTTACAAAATAGAAATTTGTCTAGCTTGGGTATTGAAAACTTCTCTTTGTGCCTGTCGTTTATTTCTTACACGGTAATTTCACCCGATAATATGCTGCATTTAATCATTCCTTAATGTTCTAGTATTATACTATTAGGAATTGTTTTGAATAAATATCTAGAGTAATTGGGGAAAAAATGCGTACAAAAAACTGTCAGATGGTAGTAGCTGGTGATTTTCGAGTTGCACTTGAAAAATCCAAGATTAAAGCGACTTTCGCTGTAACTCAAGCCGATTTGGAAGAGGGAGGCGTCATTCAAAGAGATATTGGAAGTTCCTGCCTTATTGATCAAGAAAAGAAGTTTAACGTCCTGGAAAACATTTGGCTTAATGAATATCAACATGGTGAAAAGAATGAATATAACCAGGGACGTATTGAAGGGAGTTTTATTCCCGGTACAAAAATGACTACCCTGATGATGTACCTTCAATTCACACTTGCGATGGATATTGCTTCAGCAGAGCGATTAAGTTTTTCCTATTTCGATGATAATAACAATCCCTGTGGATTTACTTTAACCATTTGTAGAGATTGTCCATCAATATGGTTTGCCGCAATTACAGTAAATACGCCAGCCCCTGTTGACCAAAGGCAAGTTTCTATTTTTATCCCCGAATTTTCTCCTGAGCTTTTTGATACAACTTCTTTAGCTAATAAAATTCCAGTCGCACTTGAGAAGAAAAATATATCTAGAGAAGAGTTTGAAAATCAGATTAAAGATCAGGTAGAAATGAATGAACCTCTTGTATTTAATATGCAATTGCTAGGTGAGCATTTCGGCTTTGCCTTAAATAATCTTTTCATCCAGAATGCGCTTGCTAACCTTTTTGATGCACAAGGAAATATTCAGCTCAATGAATTTGATCTACTTAGCAATTCCATAAAATCCAAATCTTCGATGTTTGATCTTCCCGATGAAAAGATAAAAGAATTTTCAAATAGAGTGGAACTTTGCCAGTTATTAGCTACTTTAACTAAAATAAAAAATAGTTCAGAGACGACTACTTTAGACAATACAATCTCATTGATAAATAAGACAATGAACAACTACACTCCCGAAAGATTTGCTGAACTTAAGCAAAATAATTTTATACTTCGATTTCAAAATTCTTCCAGCCAATTAAATTCAAGGGAAGTTCAGGAAATTTTGTGTCCCACACTTTTTCCGAAGGATAATTTTGAGTTACAAAATACACGTCTTACCTACTTATTAGCTGCCAATCCTGCATCTCCTTTGAAAACCGAGATTCAAAAATTTCAACAAAAGATTCAGGAAAGTCATTTAAATTTGAAATATATTGCAGGTTTAAAAAAAGAAAGTCTTGCCAAAGATTTAAACATTTTGGGTGATCTCTTAATTAATCCAAGCACTGAAAATTTTCAAAAATATGCAAGACGAATCGAAAAATCTGAAAATGCAGCTAATAAAAGGGAGTTAGGTGGTCATGTCCTAACCTCGGGCACAATTATATCTTTGGCAGGAATAGCAGGAGTCATGGTACTTGGTGGTCCTTTTATGCCACTAACGCTCGCTACGGTAGGATTTTTCGCTACAGGCAGTTCAATAGCCGCTTATGGCTATAAAGCCGCTAATGAGAGAGAAAACTATAGGTCTGATTTGGAACATGTTGAATCTGAATTCTCTAATAAGAATATTAAAGAGTGGCTGGTATTCCAAATAAATCCCTTATTTAAAAATCCTGATGTAGATATCCACCTTTTAAAATCAATTTTAGAAAATATAAAATCCGATGCAGATATTTATAGTTTATCCAATTCCTTAGCTGCATTGATATATAGTCCATTGGATAAAGATACTAAAGAGCTGGTTATTAAAGTTAGAGAACAATTATTAAAAACAACTCAGGGTGAAAAGATAAATACTTTGATGGATAGTCAATCATTGATAAAGGCAGTTACAGAAAATTCTGTTTGGGCTGAGAATGAATGTGGGAAGATGAAAGAAAATATTAGTTTCTCTACCCAGGATGGGGCCAATATTCAACTGGATTTCGCTGATTCCCTAGAAACTCTCGAATTCGTAGAAAAATTTAATCTTGAAGTCAAAATTGCCATCGAAGAGATGACTAAAAGAGGTGTCAAAGATGAAGGACGCGATGTTATTTTATCAACTCTCTTGAATGAAACTAAACAGGTTTCCAATAAAGCAAAATTAATCTCTCATCTTGATGATGCTATCATGGGGCTATTTTTAAATAGTAAAAATTCTAAAATTGGAACCAAGCTCTTAGCTTTAAGAGACTCGCTAATACCAAAAGAAGAGCCCAATTCAGGAATTAAATTTACGAAATAAACTCATTTAGACAATAATTTATAAAATGATTCTAAAACCTGTTCTGGTTTGATTGTTTCAAGGCAAGCAGGTTTATAGTCGGAACTGCCTTCATACGCACATTTAGCTCGTGAACAAGGTGAACAGGAAGGTGCATTAGCTCGTAGATGAATTTGTTTGGCGCCAATCGTTCCACAAAGGTCAGGATTTGAAGAACCATAGATGCAAATATTAGGGATATTGAGCATAGCAGCCATATGAGCAAGGCCTGTATCTATGCTAATAGCAGCTTTTGCTTGAAATAATACGCTCGCTTTTTCTGATAAAGAAAGGATTGGCAATAAATGAATTAGCGGACTGTTATTTTTAAGCCTTAATGCGCGCGCTTTTTCTTCATCAGACCACCAGGGCAAAACAACCTCATAGCCGCAACGAACCAAATCCTTGATGACTTCGTCCCAATAAGATTCAGGCCAAAGTTTATTAGAAGCACTTGTTATCGGTATTGCCATTACAAATTTTTCGGGAAGTTTAAAATTCAAACTGGGAAGGTTGGCGGGATCAACACCATAATCCGCCTGAGTTTTAGGTAATTCATAACCTAAAACGGCTGCCATCATTTGGCGAACACGTTCAGCATGATTTTGTTTTCGATTGACACGTACTTTTTTATGATAGGCTAAATGGGCGCCATATTCGTGAACTGACTTTCCATCCAGACCCACTCTTTTCCCCCTGGCCAGAGCGCTTACAAAGGCTGATTTTAAATTGGACTGCGCATCAATAATCATCTCATAGCGTTCAGAACGTAATACCTTCAAAAATTCTGCGATTTCGCCGCTTTTGAGCGCCTGCCATTTATTTTTTTTCCATCGACGGTAGGGAAGGGTGATTATTTTATCAACTGAAGGGTGCAAGCGTGGTATTTCCTTAAAAGACTCTTCGGCTATCCAGTCAAATTTAAGGCCGGGAAAGGCTTTAACGGCGTCAGTTATTGCAGGTAAGGTCTGTATTAAATCGCCCATTGAGGTAATTTTGGTGATTAGAATTTTTCTGGAATCAGTCTGAGCAATCTTTTCAATTGGCGTCTGAGTTGGGGACTGGTCATTTTTCATTATGAATTCCATAAAAATTCTGGCATTAAAAACTCTGACTTCTAATCTCATCAGTCAGAGTCCATGCAGCTAGCGGCAAAAGCGAAGAATTTTAATAGATCCCTTCTTTATTAACAAGCGAGACCTACTGCATCTTATTATTCAGTCTCAAAATGCAGTTTATCTTCTTTCCAAATGACTCTGATTAAATCGCCTGGTTTAAAACGACCCGTTAATAAGGATTGAGCAAGAGGATTCTCCAATTTTTGCTGGATGGTTCTTTTCAAAGGCCTTGCACCATAAATAGGATCAAAACCGGCTTCTGCAAGATGATTAAGTGCCTCAGAACTTAGTTCAAGCTGGATATCCTGATCGTTTAACCGTCTTTGTAGATAATGAATCTGTATGGAAGCAATTTCCGCAATCTGTTTTTCGTTTAGCGAATGGAAAACAACCGTATCATCAATACGATTGATGAATTCAGGTCGAAAATGTTGGCTAACAACATCCAAAACAGCGACTTTAATTTCTTCATAACTCGATTTAGGACCTAAATCCTGAATTAAATGAGAGCCGAGATTTGAGGTCATAACAATGACTGTATTGCGAAAATCGACAGTTCGACCCTGTCCATCAGTTAACCGGCCATCATCAAGAACCTGAAGAAGGACATTAAAAATATCCGAATGCGCTTTTTCAATTTCATCCAGTAAAATTACTGAATAAGGGCGACGTCTGACGGCTTCTGTTAAATATCCGCCTTCTTCATAGCCAACATAGCCAGGAGGTGCGCCGATAAGTCGTGCAACAGAATGTTTTTCCATAAATTCAGACATATCAATACGAACCATGGCCTCTTCAGTATCAAAAAGAAATCCGGCAAGCGCTTTGCAAAGCTCGGTTTTACCTACACCAGTTGGGCCTAGGAAGAGAAAAGAACCAATTGGACGATTAGGATCGGCCAATCCTGCCCTGGAACGGCGAATTGCATTGGCCACAGCATCGACCGCTTCATTTTGTCCTATAACGCGTTTATGCAAGGCTTCTTCCATATGCAAAAGCTTTTCCTTTTCCCCTTCTAGCATTTTTGCAACGGGAATACCTGTCCATTTTGATACGATTTCTGCAATTTCTTCTTCGGTAACCTTGTTGCGAACGAGGGTGTTCTCGTTATTTTCTGCTTTTTCAGTGGCGTTCACTTGCGATAATTGTTTTTCAAGTTCAGGTATACGTCCATATTGTAATTCAGACATGCGGGCCAAATCGCCGGCGCGTCTAGCTGTTTCAAGCTCTATTTTAGCTTGCTCCAATGCTTCTTTTATTTGATTTGCACCTTGAAGAGTTGCCTTTTCAGCCTTCCAGATTTCTTCCAGGTCAGCGTATTTTTTTTCTATTTCATTTATGCTTTCTTCCAGATCATGAAGACGTTTTTTGGAAGCCTCATCATCTTCTTTTTTAAGAGCCTCACGTTCGATTTTAAGTTGAATTAAACGACGTCCTAACTTATCCATGATTTCAGGTTTGGAATCGATTTCCATGCGGATTTTAGAACCGGCTTCGTCAATTAAATCAATGGCTTTATCCGGTAATTGCCTGTCAGTAATGTACCGATAAGATAAAGTGGCTGCAGCAACCAAGGCCGGATCGGTTATATCGACCCCATGATGGACTTCATAGCGCTCTTGCAGTCCACGCAAAATAGCGATTGTGTCTTCAACAGTTGGCTCTTTAACTAATACTTTTTGGAAACGACGTTCTAATGCGGCATCTTTTTCAATGTATTTTCGATATTCATCAAGGGTTGTCGCTCCAATACAGTGTAATTCTCCTCTAGCGAGTGCTGGTTTTAGCATATTGCCAGCATCCATCGCACCTTCGGCTTTACCAGCGCCAACAACAGTATGTAGTTCATCAATAAAGAGGATTATTTGACCTTCTTGCTTTGCTAAATCATTTAGCACTGCTTTCAAGCGCTCTTCGAATTCACCGCGATATTTTGCGCCTGCAATCAAAGCACCTAAATCTAGCGAAAGCAGCCGTTTGCTTTTTAGGCCTTCCGGTACTTCACCATTGACGATACGCTGGGCCAAGCCTTCAACAATCGCAGTTTTACCAACCCCCGGCTCACCAATAAGCACTGGATTATTTTTTGTCCGTCTTTGCAGAACCTGAATAGTTCGGCGAATTTCATCATCGCGGCCGATAACCGGATCCAGTTTTCCCTGCTCAGCTCGTTCCGTTAGATCTATTGTATATTTTTCCAAGGCCTGGCGTTGCTCTTCTGCATTGGGATCATTAACTGTATCTCCTCCACGCATTTCATCGATTGCCTTTTCAACCGCTTGCGTTTGGGCGCCTGCTTGTTTTAACAATCTGCCAAGACTTCCGTCTTCACTAACAGCAGCTAAAATAAACATTTCGCTGGAAATATATTGGTCTTTCCTTTTTTGCGCGAGTTTATCAGTTAAGTTAAGTAAGCGATTTAAGGCATTAGAGATATGAATGTCGCCGCCAGTTCCGCTGACTTTGGGTAATTTATCCAAGGCTTGATCAAGTAAATTGCGTAATTGTGAGAGGTTTACACCCGCCTTGGAAAATAAAGGACGGCTGCTGCCTCCTTGTTGATCAAGCAGGGCTTTCATTAGATGCTCAGGTTCAATGAACCCATTATCACGGCCTAAAGCCAAAGATTGCGCATCGGCCAAAGCCATCTGAAATTTAGAAGTTAGCTTATCCATTCGCATAAAAGCCTCACTATTAGCATTAAAGAAATTAAATCCATTCTGATGAATGGACAAAAACTAAATCAAGATGAACAGCTACTGTCTGAATTTTAGTTTAATTTAAAACGGTTCTGAGGTAAAATGTGGGGTTTTTACCTAAATTCAAGTCTAATGCTAATGAATAATTCTTTTCCCGATGAAAATACTGATTCTCAAGCTGTAATAAATCAATTAGTTAGCGAATACCTTCGTCAACAGAAAGCTAAACGCCGCTGGCGCTGGATTTTTAGAATTTTAATTCTCATTATTCTGCTTATCACGCTTTATCTGGTATTTTCAGAAGAAGATTCCACCTTGCATGCTAAACCCCATGTAGGTTTAGTTGATTTAAACGGATCTATTAGTGATGGCCAAGGGGGCAGTGCCGATAATTTCGCTAAAAGTTTGGATAATGCCTTTAAAAGTACCGGACTAAAAGCGCTGATTTTAAGAATTAACAGCCCTGGTGGAAGCCCTGTTCAAGCAGACTATATGTACAACAGCATTAATTATTACCGTAAAAAATATCCTGAGATTAAGGTTTATGCGGTTTGTGTCGATGTCTGTGCTTCTGCAGCCTATTATGTCGCTGCAGCTGCAGAAGAAATCTACGCCAACCCTTCAAGTATGGTGGGTTCAATTGGCGTTTTATATAACGGTTTTGGTTTTGTTGATGCACTACAGAAATTAGGTGTAACAAGACGTTTGCAAACCGCCGGAGCCAATAAAGGCTTTCTGGATCCTTTTTCACCGGTTAATCCTGAACAAGCCAAGTTACTGCAAACCATGCTCGACGAAATACACACCATCTTTATTGATAGAGTAAAAACGGGCCGCGGTAATCGCTTGAAAATTGATGATCAGACCTTCTCAGGTTTATTCTGGATAGGCCAAAAAGCAAAAGATCGCGGTTTAATTGATGGCTTTGCCAGCAGCGGTCAAATTGCCCGTGATATTATTAAAACCGAACAGATGATTGACTATACCTACAAACAATCAGTCTTTGATCGCGTTGCCAAAAATATTGGTGCTTCGATAGCAGATCAATTACCTGTAGCTTTGGGGCTTAAAGAAGGGTTCAAAGCTTAGCTTTATCTTTATGTATCCTGAAAATGCTTTAGCCCGCCTCGCGGGCAAAACATGTCCAATTTGATAAATTTCTAATATATCCCGGATCCTTAATGTCTGCTTAATTTTCTATATGTATAATCTGTAGGCAGAACGGTTAATTTAGGGGTTTGTAATGGCGATGAGTCTAACCAAATGGTGGGAGTTACTTGAAGCTGATTTAGTAAGATTAAGATCGCAAGGCCTAACTAATCAAAATTCTGCACTGCAAACCCTTGAAACCATAGCCAATATTGGTGTTCGTATTGAACAAGAAAGTATTTTATCGGCGCAAACCAAAGATAAAAATATTAGAGAAGCGCTAACATCGCTAGGTTCTCCTTATTCTTCTGACCTCGCTTCTGACCCCCAATATTTACCAAATGTGAGTACCCCTCAAGAATTATTATTAGCTGTTTGTTATTTTCACCATTTAAATCGATTTCAAGCTATTGATGAATCAAATAACCCATTAATTCTAAATGGGGTAATTTCGAAAAAAACACTTGTTGCAGAAACTGCACAAAAACTTAAAGAAAGGATTGATGCCTATTGCAGTCTTGATGCTAATCTGGCCACTTTTAAACTCGCATTTCAAGAGGTTGAAAAGCAAGCAGGAGCTACATTGTTTGAAAAATTGACCTCATTACTTGCTGAATTGCCCTTGGAAGAAAAACTTATTATCCAACTTGAAGCTGATGCAGCAGAGGCGATTCAAAATAACTTGGATAAACAAATGGGTCTAATTCAAGTCTTTGACGACCTGGATCTGACGCTTAAAAAGAAAGAAAAAATTCTGAGGGATCTATCCTCCAGTATAAAATTCATCGAAGAGTTAAATGCAAATTTTATTGATCCTATAAAATTGGCGACGCCAAATTATCCGATTAATTCTACTAAGGAAAATGCATTAATTTGGGAAAAAATCAAAAGCCAATATGCTTTGAATAAACCTTCTAATCTAATAGTGAGTGCAACCCGCGATTTAGTAAGCGATGCATTGTCAATAGCTAAGTTACCCTTTAAAGCCTTTAACTTCTTTACCAGTAATACTTTAGGCTATTTTACTCCTCAAATTGTTAATAATACGATTTCAACCGTGACGACAACAGTGGGAGACCTTTATAATTCAATTATTCCCTCTACAAATCATGAAATGATTAAAAATTCTTTAATCATTTCGGCTAAAACGCTAATCTCTGATTTGGCAGATTCACTCAATAATAGTCAGGAACAGAATCGAAGCCAGAAATTATCTGGAAACGATTTTGAATCGATGAGTTCCCAGGAAATTCAAAACCTGGCTGACAAAATAGCTGTGGTAAGAAATATTATTCACATTCAAAAGACCATAGAGTTATATCGCCAAAAACAAAATACCGGAATTGTAACGATGACCCAAATGAGCTTTTTTGGGCCGATTATCAAGTTATTATCCAAGACTTCATTCAGACGATTCATCTATGATCGAATTCTTCTGAGTTTGGAAGCTGAAAAACTTTCTAAAAATTTAGCGATATTAGTTCAGCAAGTTGACCAAAATGTCTTAGCAATTGACCAAGTTAACCCTGCTTTGCATACGGCTCTAAATTTAACTAAAACTAACTCCGGAAAAATTAAAAATACTAGCGTTTATACCTTTTTCAAAGAATTGGACAAAGATCTCCAAGCTGAACGAGATCAGGCAGCAATAGATTTGGAAGCGGTAATTGACCATGCAAGCTTTAAATCAGGATTAGTAAACCAGGGCTCCTGAAACCGGTAAAATGTATTATTTATAGTCATATTTAGAAAATTAAGATAAAATAGACTAAATTTATTATTAATAGATATTATGCCATTTCCTCATCTTCTTTTAGCTTTTCTTGTTGTCATTATTTGGGGCATAAATTTTATCTTCGTAAAATTCGCTTTGCTAGAAATATCACCCTTGTTGCTTTGCGCACTTCGTTTTATTTTGGCCTCCATTCCAGCGATTTTTTTTATTAAACCCCCTGCAATACCTTTCAAGCTAATTGCCATGTATGGCCTGATTATGTTTGCTCTGCAATTTAGCTTTGTATTTATCGGAATGCATGCTGGAATGACGCCGGGAATGGCCTCGTTGATTATGCAAACCCAGGTTTTTTTCTCAATGTTTTTTGCAGCTTTTTTTCTTGGTGAAAAAACCAATTTATGGCAGGTGATCGGAGCTATAGTTTCATTTATCGGAATTGGTTTGGTAGCTTTTCATTTTGATGCAAGTATTTCTTTGTTGGGTTTTGTATGCATTCTCGGTGCCGCTGCGAGTTGGGGATTAGGAAATTTGATTACCAAAAAAACCAGGCAAATCTCAATGATTGCTTTAGTTGTTTGGGGCTCATTTATTGCTTCGCTGCCAATGATATTTCTTGCTCTGCTTTTTGAAGGAACAGAGTCGATTCGATCGAACATTCAACAGCTGAGTTGGCTTGGCTTATCTTCAGTTTTGTATATTGTATATATATCCACATGGATTGGTTATGGCGTCTGGAATTGGCTGCTAAGCCGCCATTCTGTTGGAACTGTAGTTCCTTTTACCTTATTAGTACCCGTTGTCGGGATTTTAAGTTCAGTGATAATCTTGGGCGAACCTTTCCAGCTCTGGAAATTAGGCGCATGCCTCTTAGTTATCAGCGGATTATTTATCAACCTGTTTGGCGGCCGCCTTGGTATAACTAAAGTAGCCCAGAAACTTTCTTAAAGATGCTGTTTTAATCCTTACTTTTCGTTATAGGCATTAGTGTTTGCAATAGGCCTTTAAAAACCTTTGGCGTTCCAGCAACAATATCGCCTTGTTTTATATAGTCTTCACCGCCTTGCAAATCACTCACCAACCCACCGGCTTCTTTAATTAATAAGGAACCGGCCGCAAGATCCCAGGGACGCAAACCAAACTCCCATAAACCATCAAGGCGCCCGCTAGCCACATAAGCCAGGTCAAGCGCTGCTGACCCTGTACGTCTTATTCCGGCACATTTTCCAATTAATGCTTCAAAGGTAGGTAAGTAACGTTGTCCCATTGCAACATTGCGATGTGGAAACCCAATACCCAATAAGGCTGAACTGAGTTGAGTCTGTTTAGAAACCCGGATACGGCGATCATTTAATTGCGCTCCTCTTCCCCGGCTTGCTGAAAAACATTCATGTCGAAGCGGATCGTAAACCACAGCATGCTCAATACGATTTTTAACACGGTGAGCAATTGAAACGGAAAAGCAAGGGAAACCGTGCAAATAATTAGTTGTGCCATCAAGGGGATCTATAATCCAAACTGCTTCTGAATCCTCATTATGAATGCCGCTTTCTTCAGCAATAATTCCATGCTCTGGATAAGCTTTATGAATCGCACTTATAATTGCCTGTTCTGCTTTGACATCCACCTCAGAAAAAAACTCTTCACTCGATTTGGCGGTGACTTTTATTCTATCAACTAGCTCGATGTGGCGCATGATAATATCGCCGGCTTGACGTGCGGCAGAAATAGCAATATTCAATAAGGGATGCATAATTAGACTCTTTTTCTACAAAGTCCGCGATTCTAACACATTTTTTTTTGTACAGAGAGTCATTGCTGGTATAGTTGCTCACATTAAATTTTTTATGTTTTTATTATATGAACTTTTCATCGATACGAATCGTGTTGGTAGCTACTTCCCATCCAGGTAATATTGGTTCAACTGCAAGAGCAATGAAAACAATGGGCTTGTCGAAACTCTATTTAGTTTCCCCGAAATCGTTTCCTGATCAGAAAGCAACCGAACTAGCTGCCGGAGCTGATGATGTTCTCGAAAATGCTGTGATTACCGATTCCTTAGACGAGGCGCTTAAAGGTTGTCAATTGATTCTCGCTACTTCAGCAAGACCAAGAGGGATATCCCTGCCAGGCTTAACGCCAGCCGGATGTGCGCAGTTGATTAGTGAGCAACCAGATAATACAGAAATAGCGCTCATGTTTGGAAGAGAACATGCAGGTTTGACCAACGAAGAATTATTGCGCAGCCACTATCATGTCAATATTCCTTCAAATCCAGAATATAGTTCTTTGAATCTTTCCCAAGCTGTTCAAATATTGGCTTATGAATTGAGAATGAAAGAACTTTCACCAAAGGCTGAAGTGGAACTTTCAAAGGACAGACTTGCAACTGCGGAAGAAATTGAGCAATTTTATGTACATTTAAAAGAAGTTCTCATTGCTGTTGAATTTTTAAAACCTACAAATCCAACTCGGCGTTTACAACAAAGAATTCGACGCCTTTTCAATAGGACTCGATTAGAACATAAAGAAGTAACTATTCTACGCGGAATGTTAAGCCAGGTTCTCTATGTCTTGAGGAGGGGGAAAGATGCCTGAGAATCTTCCCATTTATCTGGACTATATGGCAACAACGCCAATTGATCCGGCTGTTCTTGCTAAAATGTTAGACTTTATGGGCAAAGAAAGCAGCTTTGGTAATCCAGCTTCCAGCACCCATATCTACGGAAAATTGGCAGCGGAAGCAGTAGAAAATGCACGTTGTCAAATTGCTGAATGCATTCATGCTGAGCCAGCCGATATTATCTTTACCTCAGGAGCTACCGAGTCGGATAACTTAGCCATTTTGGGGGCTGCTCGTTTTTATCAAGCCAAAGGAAGACACCTAGTCACCATGTCTACTGAACATAAAGCCGTTCTCGATTCATTTCGGCAATTAGAAAAAGAAGGCTTTAAGGTTACTTTTTTGAAGCCGCAAAAAGATGGTTTACTGGATTTAAATGGTTTAAAAGATGCCTTGACTGATGAAACTATTCTAGTTTCTATAATGCATGTTAATAATGAGATAGGTGTTGTGCAGGATATTAAGGCAATTGGTGATTTATTAAAAAATAAAGGTATTATTTTTCATGTTGATGCAGCACAAAGTGCAGGAAAAATTCCCCTGGATCTAAAGCAGTTATCGGTTGATCTAATGTCTTTTTCCGGGCACAAAATTTATGGCCCTAAAGGTGTTGGCGCTTTATATGTACGTCAAAAACCCCGCATCCGTTTGCAACCGCTTTCTTTTGGCGGCAGTCATGAAAAGGGTTTGCGATCAGGTACTTTAGCGACTCATCAAATTGTCGGTTTAGGCGAAGCGTTTGCCAGATCTGAAACTAGAGTTTTGGAAGAACAAGCAAGAATTCTGCATTTGCGTCAACGATTGTGGGATGGAATCAAACATCTTCCCGGTGTGCAATTAAATGGGAATGCGCAGCAACGAGTTGCCGGCAACCTTAATCTCTCCTTTGAGGGAGTAGAAGGTGAGTCGTTACTTTTAGCCCTTCAAGAGTTGGCGGTTTCGACAACCTCCGCCTGTATGGCGGCTAGTCGACAACCTTCTTATGTTTTAAAGGCACTCGGGCTTGGTGATGAATTGGCTTATAGTTCGATTCGTTTGTCGATTGGCCGGTTTACAACAGAAGCAGAAATAAAGCGAAGTATTGAAACAATCTGTTTCCAGATTAAACGTTTGCATGAAATTTCGCCATATGATGTATAATGAACTTGTAGAGCATTGCTTTTTTCAGCCCAAACATGTTGGCGTTTTAGAATTAAACGATAAACTCTGTGTTTACCATCGTAATGGTGAGGCTGGTCGCGGCGATGTTATTGATTTCTACCTACTCTGTGATGAAAAAGGGCTAATATTAAAAGCTAGATTTAAAGCTTATGGTAATCCCTATCTTATCGCTGGTGCGGAATGGCTTTGCCGACAATTAGAAGGCTCTAAAATTAATGAGCATCCTCATTATGAATATGCCTTTTTGCTTAAAATGCTGGATATACCCCAATTGCGTTATCCCGTAGCCTTACAACTAGAAGACGGGTATCGTGAATTGGTAAAAATTATGAAAGAAAGATTACAAGGGGAAAATTGATGAGCGACGTAATGCATCATAGAAGTGAAACTGACTGTGATCTTAGTTTGAGTGAAACTGCATTAAACCATGTTTTATCTTATCTTGATAAACAAAGCGAATGCATAGGCATTCGATTTTCCGTCAAGAAAACTGGCTGTTCTGGTCTATCTTATGTAGTCGATTATGTGAGTGTAGCGAACGATAAGGATATTGTGCAAAAAATTAGCTCTAATTATCAATTATTTATCGACAAAGCGAGTTATCCCTTCCTCAAAGGAATGAATGTTGACTATGTCAAACAAGGACTTAATTCCAAATTTGTTTTTAATAATCCTAATCAAACCGGGCAGTGCGGCTGTGGTGAAAGTTTTACGGTGAGTGAATAAAAATCCTGCACTTTAGAGTTTTATTTTCTAACAGGCAAATACTAGGTCGCCGTAAAATTGTGCGCCCGCGCTGGCAAGGTAATAGAGCATGTCCACCAATTTCGAACCCTACTATTCAATTTGCTTTTTACTCGTTGAACTCACAAGAAAAATAGAAATTCTCTTTATTTGGATGAAAGTGCTTAGCTGACTTTAGTTATGATCATAATTTAACCAAACGATAGCTTTTTTACCATAATATGAATTAATTTACAGCAAATAGCTCAAAAATGCTTGCTAAAATTCTAAAATTTCCTTAAGCTTCCCTTAATAAATGAATATCATTCAAACAATGTTTACATAGTTTGTGATATTTGGTAGCATATCGGTCATGATGTTCTTTGAATGATTGAACAGAATGCAATTTTACCATTATTGAATTTTTGAGTCTCTGGAGAAAGAAATGAACGCAGTTGTACAGCAAGTTGAACAATATAACGATGCATTAGCCCAACAAGTTGTTGGCGCTGTAAAAGGTTATTTAAATGCCGTTGGTAATAAGGAAATTAATTTAAACCTATATCAATTAATAGTAGAAGAAGTTGAAGCTCCTCTCTTCCGAACTGTAATGGAATTAACACGTTACAATCAATCTAAAGCAGCCCGCGTACTTGGTGTAAGCCGTGGAACTTTACGTACAAAATTGAAGCGTTACTTTGATGATGAGTTCATTGGTACCCGTGGTTAATTAAAATCATATCTGATTTATCCTTCTCCTTAGAAATCTGGAGAAGGCTAAACCCAGGTTTTGTAATCCTTAGCCCAGGGCTAGTATTTCGGATAATCCAATTAATCCCTGATAATTTGCACCAATAAATTTAAAACTGGTCTTCTATTGGGCACTCTGTTAGCATTGGCCTTGAAGTCGGTCAGGCAATCGCTCTTCGTCTAGTACGAGGGGAGGAAAGTCCGGGCTCCATAGGGCAGGGTGCCAGGTAACTCCTGGGAGGCGAAAGTCTACGGAAAGTGCCACAGAAAATATACCGCCTTTTACCTTTGGGTAACAGGTAAGGGTGAAATGGTGCGGTAAGAGCGCACCGCACGGCTGGCAACAGGCGTGGCAGGGAAAACCCCACCCGGAGCAAGACCAAATAGGAATCCATTTTATCTTAGGATAAAGACGTAGGGCCCCTACGGGATTCGGGTAGGTTGCTTGAGGCATGTGGTGACGCATGTCCCAGATGAATGATTGTCCGCGACAGAACCCGGCTTATCGACCGACTTCCTTTATTCTACTTAACTGAGCTGAATCATTCCCTCTTGATTATGAATCCATCTCGATTTACTATCACCCGCCTAAAATCAACCTCATTCGAAACCAAGCTTGCGTTGCGAAAGAATTAATTATTGAGCCCTGCCATGTTGTTATGTATTGATGTTGGAAATTCTCATATTTACGGCGGCCTATTTGCCGGTGAAGAAATTCTTCTGCGATTCCGGCACACCTCTCAAGTTAGTACCTCTGATGAATTGGGAATATTTCTAAAAGCCGTACTAAGAGAAAATAATTGTAAGCCTGAAGAAATCGATCGTATTGCCTTCTGCTCAGTAGTTCCACAAATGGATTATTCTTTAAGAGCTGCCTGCCTTAAGTATTTTTCTCTTGAACCTTTCTCTTTGCAAGCTGGGGTCAAGACTGGTCTCAATATCAAATATCGAAATCCAATCGAGGTTGGCGCTGATCGAATTGCTAATGCAATTGCTGCTGCTCATTCATATCCCGGGCAAAATATTATTATCATTGATTTTGGAACGGCTACGACTTTTTGTGTTCTAACTGCCCAAAAAGCGTATCTGGGGGGAGCAATTTTACCGGGTATTCGTTTATCCGTAGATGCGCTTGCTTCAAAAACGGCTAAGTTACCTGCTGTAGAAATTATAAAGCCAGAACAAGTGGTAGGGCGTTCAACAATAGAAAGCATTCAATCTGGTGTTTTTTACGGTGTATTAGGCGCTTGTCGCGAATTCGTCACCCGTATCAAGGAATCAACTTTTGCAGACCAGGATACAGTTATTTTAGCAACTGGCGGTTTTGCTTCTTTATTTGATAAACAAGGGATTTATGACCATCTTATTCCGGATTTAGTATTACAAGGCATTCGACTGGCTTCAGAACTCAATTTAAATGACTAAATTCTCCTAGTTGTATGCAAAGTTTGATTTTTCCTCTTAATCTTTTCTATTGAATGATTGTAGATCTACAGAATGCCTTTAATTTAATCATTTGCCTTTTCATTCGCAAATTGAATAGGTATTTTTTAAACAAAAATAAGTCAGAAGTGTTGACGCTTGGGAAAATATGTTTCTATAGTGTAACAAAGTGGTTTAAAATAACTAAAAAGTGGAGAATTGTGGAGAGACGGGAAAACTTATAATTTTTTAAAGTTCTTCGTACTCCATAAAAAAATTATGTTTCGTGGAATCAATGCAATTACTCTCGATGGAAAAGGCCGGCTTGCAGTGCCAACGCGGTATCGCGAAGCATTGTCTGAGCAGGAAAAAACCTCCTTAGTAGTGACAATTGATACAGAAGAAACCTGCCTTTTACTCTACCCAACAGCCCAATGGCAGATTATTGAGAATAAATTACAAAGTTTGCCTAGTTTTAATGCGGCAGCCCGACGAATTCAACGTCTGCTAATCGGGCATGCGACTGATGTTGAGCTGGATAGTAATGGACGAGTGCTTCTACCTCCAGTACTTCGTGACTATGCTCAGCTTGATAAACGGGTAGTTCTTATTGGTCAGGGTAATAAATTTGAAGTCTGGGATGAAAATCTTTGGCAAACAAGAAGAGAAGATTGGCTAGCAGAAGAAGCATCTAAAGAAGATGGCTTACCTGAAGAAATGAAAACCTTTTCTTTGTAATGGAAATAAAATGATGGTGCATCAACCTGTATTGTTGCAAGAAGCGATTGAAGGCTTGGCTATCAAAGCAGACGGTATCTATATCGATGGAACCTTCGGCCGCGGTGGTCACAGTCGTGCTATTTTGGAGCTCTTGTCATCCGCTGGGCAACTAATTGCCATTGATAAAGATCCTGAGGCTATTGAATATGGTAAACAGCATTTTGCAAATGATCCTCGTTTCCAAATCTTTCAAGGCTCCTTCGCTAATCTGATTGAATTTACTAAAGAGGCAAAGGTATTTGGAAAGGTTAATGGTATTTTACTGGATTTAGGCGTTTCATCCCCTCAGTTAGACAATCCGGAGCGTGGCTTCAGTTTCATGCAGCAAGGACCTTTGGATATGCGAATGGATTTAACTCAAAAATTAGATGCCTCAGCTTTTGTCAATAAGGCTGAAGCTGAAGAGATGGCTAATATCTTTAAAATTTATGGTGAGGAACGTTTTGCACTACGAATTGCGAGAGCTATTGTGTCAGCGCGAAGCGAAGCCCCTATTGAAACTACTGAAGAATTGGCCAAGATTGTTAAAGAAGCAAATCCCAAATGGGAGAAACATAAACATCCAGCGACACGAGTGTTCCAGGCTATTCGCATTCATGTCAATCAAGAGTTGAATGATCTCAGTGCCTTTCTCAATGTTGCTACTGAAGTATTAGCGCCTGGTGGTCGAATGTCGGTTATCAGTTTTCATTCACTTGAGGACCGAATAGTCAAACAATTTATGCGTTCCAAAGAACATGAAAATCGGCTGCCGCTAGGAGTTCCTGTCCGTTATGAAGAGATAAAAACCTCCTTTAAAAGGATTGGTAAAGCTATAAAAGCTACAGAAATTGAAGTGAAGCAAAATATCAGAGCACGGAGTGCAGTGTTGAGAATAGGAGAAAAACTAGCATGAATGCCGCAGCCAAGGCGATCAACCAAAGCAATTTTTTTAATGGGCAAATTCTGCAAATGCGTCTTTCCAAACAACTTTGCTTTCTTTTATCGCTGCTTTTTACGGTTCTGGTTAGTGCGCTTGCTATTGTTTATACTACCAACGAATATCGCATGGGCTTTACTGAATTGCAGCACCTCGAACAGCAGACCAATCAGTTACAAATGCAGTGGGGACAATTACTATTAGAACAGGCAAGCTTGGCAACACCAGCACGAGTTGAGCAATTAGCCAGAGAAAAATTGGAAATGCGATTGCCGACAGATAAAGAAATTTATGTATTATCCTGGAAAAAATAATTCCAGGTGTTAGGGATCCAATGAATAATAAAGGCCACCAGAAAAGACTGATTGTACTCTCGTCTTTTTTCATCGCAATTCTTGCTGTTCTAATCTGGAGAATGGTTGATTTGACAGTCCTGCACCGTCAATTTTTACAAGTGCAAGGTAATGCCAGATCACTTCGTGTCCTTGATATCCCCGCCCATCGAGGCATGATTACTGATCGCTTGGGGACTCCGCTTGCAGTGAGTACTCCAGTACAATCGGTTTGGGTCAATCCAAAAGCTTTTTTACCTGATAAAGACCAATTAACTAAATTGGGCGAACTATTACAAATTCCACCCAAAAACCTGGTTGCGAATGTTAAACAAGCAAAGGCAAGAGAATTTCTCTATTTACATCGGCAATTGCCGCCAATGCTGGCAAAGCAAATTGAAGAACTGAACATTCCAGGCGTTAACTTCCAGCAAGAGTTTAAGCGTTATTATCCTGAGGTGGATAGTACTGCTCAATTATTGGGTTTTACCAATATAGATGATATTGGCATTGAAGGATTAGAGCTTGCTTATCAGGATTGGTTGATGGGAATCCATGGAAAAAAACGAGTTCTCAAAGATCGAATGGGCCAAATTATTGAAGACCTGGGCACCTTGGTGGAACCCAAGCCAGGACACGATCTGGCTTTAAGTATAGATAGACATATCCAATATTTGGCTTACCACGAATTGCAAAATACCATGGAAAAATTTGCGGCTAAATCAGGATCGGTGGTTGTTATTGATGCAAAAACGGGTGAAATTCTGGCTGCAGCCAATGCCCCTTCCTTTAATCCTAATGCACGTGGCCGTTATACACTGGACAGTTATCGAAACAGAGCCTTAACAGACACTTTCGAACCCGGTTCTGTGATGAAAGCTTTTACAATTGCAAGCGCTTTAGGCTCTGGACAGTTTAAACCGGATACCGTTATCGATACTCGGCCAAGCTGGATGGTCGTTCATGGTCATAGGGTAAGCGATTTGCATAATTACGGCATTCTAAATGTTACAGGTGTGTTGCAACATTCCTCCAACGTTGGTGTTGCTAAAATGGTATTAGCCAGCCCACCGGAACATTTGATTGGTCTATTACAGCGGTGCGGCTTTGGCCAACGCACCGAAAGCGGATATCCTGGCGAAAGCGATGGCTCGATTGTTAATGTAAAAGATGCAAATCCCTTTGTTCTTAGTACATTAAGTTTTGGCTATGGCATGTCAGTCACACCTTTGCAACTGGCTAAGGGTTATTTGATTTTTGCAAACAAAGGCCGCTCCATACCTGTAACCTTACTTCACAATGAAACAAAGCCTGTTGGAGAACAGGTCTTAGACGAAAAAACCGCAGCTCAGGTTTTAGCTATGCTTGAGGCCGTACTGGGTAATGAAGGAACAGGCCGTTCGGCACGCGTTCCAGGTTATCGTGTAGCTGGTAAAACAGGGACAGCTCAGATTGCGGGAAAAAATGGCTATGATAAACACCGTCATATCGCCAGCTTCGTTGGTATTGCCCCTGTTTCTGATCCTCGACTGGTTATTTCTGTGGTCATTCATGAGCCAACTAAAAATGGTTATTACGCGGCAGCTGTAGCTGCACCACTTTTCGCACAGGTAATGTCTGGTGCCTTACGCATTTTAGATATTCCACCGGATCAAACAACTTGAGGTTAAAATGAAGCTAGCTGAGCTCCTTCATCCATGGATAAATATAGACCTTCCTATCTGCGATATCTCAGGTCTAAATAATGATAGCCGACAAATAAAGCCAGGTTATTTATTCATTGCTTATCCTGGGGCCGCATCTGATGGTCGCTCCTTTATAGATAAAGCACTTGCAGCTGGCGCGAGTGCATTAATTTATGAACCAGATAATTTACCTACCAGCTTTAATTTGCCAGCTAATATTCCCGCTATTGCTTTGCCTGGACTTTCAACAAAACTAGCTAGTCTAGCTAGTCGATTTTATGGCGAGCCAAGTAAGAAATTAGCGGTTACTGGTGTTACAGGTACTAATGGAAAAACAACTATTGCCTATCAACTTGCCCAAGGCTATTCTTTATTAGGTGAGCGTTCTGCCTATATTGGAACGATCGGACAGGGGGAAGTTCATTCTTTAAAAACCTTAGCCAACACCACACCGGATGGACTTTGTTTGCAACAATTGCTTTATAGTTACGAACAACAGGAAATTAAACAGCTTTGCATGGAAGTATCTTCCCATGCCTTAACTCAGCATCGCGTAGACTGCATTGATTTTACGCAGGCTATATTTACTAATTTAAGCCATGATCATTTGGATTATCATCAAACAATGGATGCTTATGCTGCGGCAAAGGCGCTTTTATTTTCTAAAGAAAGTTTGAAATGGGCTATTGTGAATAAGGATGATAATTATAGTCAACTAATGAGCAAGGCTTCTCGCGCTGAAAAAATTATTAGCTATGGCATCAAAGAGGGTGCTGACGTTCTTGCTTTAAATTGGGATGTCAGTCTGTTAGGAACTCGTCTTGAGTTAAATTCTCCTTGGGGGAACCATGAGTTAATTATCAATGCTTTAGGGTTTTTCAATATTTATAATAGCCTGGCAATATTTACATCCCTACTAGCCTCTGGCTATTCAGCAGAAAAAGTAATTCCCATAATGGCAAAATTAAAAGCCGCTCCAGGCCGCATGGAAATTGTAGCCCATGAACCTTATGCAATTGTCGATTATGCCCACTCGCCAGACGCTCTTGAAAATGTTTTATCCACACTGAAAAAGGTTAAGAAAGGGCGTATCCTCCTTGTTTTTGGCTGTGGAGGCGATCGGGATAAAACGAAAAGACCAGTTATGGGTAAAATTGCCAGCTTATATGCTGACGTTTCAATAATAACTAGCGACAATCCTCGCAATGAGGATCCCCTCACTATTATTGATGAAATAGAAGCAGGTTTTTGCTCCAAATCGAATTTATTTAAAATTCCTGACAGAAAACAGGCTATTGCCAAAGCACTGAGCCTGGCCGACAAAAACGATATTGTTTTGGTAGCTGGAAAAGGACATGAAAATTATCAGCAAATTGGCTCAGTACGCAATGCATTTTCTGATCAAGAGGTTATTCGCCAGTTGCAGAAAACTGCTGACTTTAATTAGTTGAATGAAGAACGGTTAACAGAAATATAATATTTCGTTCGGGCAAATTTTTCATGTGGCAAACTCTCTTACTTAGAACCAAGTAACTGATACAAATCACCATTGCTAGATTGTATAGGATAAGAGCAGAAATCATGACGATTATGATGAGCTTTTCTCAGCGTCTGAAATCTTAGTCCAATATTATGAGAGGTTTTTAAAAGAGCTGTTTCATTTCCAGGATTATATAAAGCTAAAACCAAATCTTGCCAGTTCGCTGCCCTCGGGAGCGGTATTCCTTTAGCAATAATTGGGAATTTTGCAACTGGTGGCTTAAGGTTCAAGAACGCATGTAATTTCTCAGAAATCATAGCAACTGCCCTATATTTTGCTTCAATACTATGACCGGCTATATGAGGTGTGCAAAGAGTTGCCATATCTACAATTTTTTTATTAATTGATGGTTCATTTTTAAAAACATCAGCACAATAAATAAGAGATTTTGACTCTTTTAATAAGGCCTCTTCATTTACAATACCGCCACGGGATGAATTGATAAGAACCGTACCAGGCTTCAGTTGCTTTAAAAATTTTTCATTCAAAAGATCTTTGCTTGGATAAGGTAAATTATCATGCAAATTAACATGCACGCTTATCAAATCACATTCTGAAATTTCCTTAAGTGAGCTGGAGATAAAGTTATTATCGACTTCAGCTTTCAAAGGATCGTTTAAAATGACAGACATTCCTGCAGCTTTTAAGCGGCTAACCACACGCGAACCGACTTCACCAACACCAATAACTCCAGCCCTAGACCCAGAAAACCCTTTATATTTTTGTAAAAAAGCGAGTGTTGCTATGACATAATCTGCTACAGCTATTGCATTAGAGCCCTTAGCATCTATCCATTCAATTTTATTGAGCGCTAAATAAAATTTATCTATATGATCAGAACCACTGCTTGCTGTAGCAACATAAAGAAGGGTCTGAACATTTTTTAGTAAGTCTTCATTAACTTTTAAATTCGCACGACAAAGCAAAATCTGTTGACCAGCAAGTTTTGCCGCTAACTCATTAATATCGTTGTACAAGTTCAATTCGAAGGGTTTAGGAAAAGCTTCTAAAAGACCGGGGAGGCTTGCATCAGCAAGAATTTTCATAACATCAACTCTTATAAATTAAAAAGTGAATAAAGTCCTTTTAAAGACCAACCAATGGGCGGACGAATCAGCCAGCCGATGATGCCAGTAAAAATCAGGATTAAGAGAATAAAAATGCCGTATGGTTCGCTTTTTTGATATTGCAAGGACTGCCTTGGTGGTAAAAGACTGGAAAGAATACGACCGCCATCGAGCGGTAGAATAGGAATCAAATTAAGATAAGCAAGTAAGAGATTTATAATGATACCCGCTTGACCTGATAACATAAGAAATAGAGCAAAATTAGAAGTGGCTGGATTTAGCATCGAACCTGACTTTAAGCATATTGCCCACAGAAAAGCCATTATAAGATTTGATAAAGGACCTGCTCCCGTTGCAAGAGCTAAATCCCGCCTTGGTTTTCGAAATAAATTAGCATTTATAGGAACTGGCTTTGCCCAACCAAAGACGAAAGAGAATTGGCTTAATATAAGAACAAAGAGCGGTACAAGTATTGTTCCCACCAGATCAATATGTTTTAGCGGATTAAAACTTAAACGACCAAGCATCTTGGCTGTGGTATCGCCAAGACGGTTCGCAACAAAGGCATGTGCAGCTTCATGTACAGTAATAGCGAAAAGGACAGGAAGAATCCAAATTGCAATTTTTTGGACAATAGATAGTTCAAGCATGGAGTAGGCGGGTTGAGAAGAGAGCGGTCATTTTAGCGGATTGTAATAGCCATACTCAAGTGCCAAAAGAATTCCTTAGTAGAATTAAATCATATAGTTTTATATACTCACGCGTTTTCCGGATTAGAAAATCCCTCTTAGGCGACTCTATTGCGTTATTTGAATAATTATTTACTCCTGAGTCTATTTTCTTTGATGATTTTTATGTCAGGAATAGCTGTTCTTCCAGTAATTGATAGAGATGAAGCGCATTTTGCACAGGCAAGCCGGCAAATGGTGCAAACTGGAAATTATTTCCAAATCCGTTTTCAAGAAAAAACACGCTTTCAAAAACCTCCTGGCATTAATTGGTTACAAGCAGCTTCTGTAAAATTATTTTCAAATGCTGAGGCAAGTGCTATTTGGCCTTATCGAATCCCCTCAGTTTTAGCTGCTTTAATATCCATATTGCTAACCTATTTTTTAGCAAGGAAGTTTGACAATGCAAAAACAGCCAGGCTCTCTGCTGCCTTACTTGCTTCAACTTTATTACTAGTTGTCGAAACGCATATGGCTGTTATAGATGCATCCTTATTAACAACTGTTTTACTTATGCAAATTGCTCTATGGATAATCTATCGAAATGCCTTTGAAAAAGTACAAACACATTGGATATGGCCCTTATGTTTTTGGTTAGCAATGTCCCTCGGCTTCGTATTGAAAGGTGTGACTCCTTTAGTGGGTTTTCTAACCATAGTTGCACTTTGTTTATTAGAGAAACGAATTAATTGGCTGCGAAGGTTGCATGTTTTCAGTGGATTAGCCTTATTTATTTTGCTCAATCTAGCCTGGATTTTAATGGTTAATGATGCTGAAAATTCCAATTATCTGATGCAAATGATCCACAAAGATTTAATTCCCAAACTACATGGTGGCCATGAATCTCACGGTAAACCGCCCTTATTTCATCTTCTGATACTGGCAGTGACTTTCTGGCCTGCATCCTTGTTTTTCTGGCAGGGTGCACGTTATGCAATAGAAAAACGCCATGAAAAAGAAGTTAAATTTTTATTAGCCTGGATTTTACCAACCTGGTTTTTCTTTGAATTTATGCCTACTAAATTACCGCAATATGTTCTACCTACTTTTCCTGCTATTGCTCTTTTATGTGCGATGGGAATATCTAAGTTTACCGAAGCAGAATTACCGTCGAAATTATTACGGTTTTTACAAGTTCTGTGGAGTTTAATTTCTATTGGTTTAGCTTTGAGTCTTCTGAGCCTGCCTTATTTACTTATGCACCGATGGTCTATGGTTGCGCTGATTATTTCTGTTTTAATAACTGGATTGAGCTTAGTAGCTGTCTATTTTTCCTGGAAGGGAGCTTACCAACGTGCCAGCTTAACCATTGGATTGATGGCTTTTATCAGTTATCCCCTGATATTTTCTAGCCTTCTGCCACAGTTAAAACCGCTTTGGTTAACGAAAGATGCTGCTAAATTAGTAGATAAGTCATTAATATCCGTAGATAAACCCTTGTTGGTAGTCGGTTTTGAAGAGCCTTCCCTGGTTTTCAATCTGGACACTAAAACGGTCAAATTTTCAAATCCTGACACGGCAGGTCAGCTCATACAGGATGATTCTTCTCGGCTTGCCTTAGTAGAAGAGAAAGCCTTGCAAAATTGGCAGCAAAAAGGGAAGAACTTGTCCATAGTAGGAAGTTTAAAGGGCTTTGATTACAGCAAAGGATCGTGGCTAACCCTTTTGCTTGTTAAACAAAATACATCTGGAGATAGCTAGCATGCAGCCCTTTGACCGCTTATTTTCAATATTGACAAAACCACTTGTCATTGTGCTCTATATGGCATTGGTAATTTGTTCTATGTTCTATTTTGATATACCCGTTGCTACCTATTTTTATAACGCGGATTTGCGCAGTAATTTTATTTTTTTAAATTACCTAACAAAGATTGGATTGGGAGGCATCTATTTCCCTCTTTTTTTTGGTCTTGCACTTTTTTTTCGTTTCATACGTAAAGATCCAGTTTGGGAAGCTCGATTCTGGTTTTTATTTCTCTGCCTGGCTATCCCTGCAATCATCTCATTATTTCTTAAAATAAATCTAGGGCGTGCGCGACCAGCCTTATTACTTCAAGACAATGCTCATCTATATGGTTTTTTTGGCTTTAAAACCAGACCTTTATTTTGGTCTTTCCCCTCAGGTCATGTGACGACAATAATGAGCGTGGTTCTTGGCTTAGGTATTCTATTACCTAGATACTTCTATGCATTAATTTTGCTTGGACTTGCCGTGGGACTTTCGCGCGTACTTCTTACTCACCATTACTTAAGCGATGTGCTTTTCACAAGCTATTTATTGGTAATTGAAATCGGTTTACTACTAGCTGTTTTAAAAAGAAAATCTTGGCTAACACCTGCATGGAAACCTATGTATAATAATTAATTTTTGTGAACAGGATAATATTTATGCATTCTGATAATCCAGTTGACTTGTCTATTGTAATTCCGGTTTACAATGAAGTGGATAATATTGAAACCTTATATCTCGAAATCGTTGATGCACTGCCTGTTGAACGTTTTCAATATGAAGTAATATTTGTTGATGACGGAAGTATAGATGGCACACAAGAGCGTTTAAAGAATCTTTCAATAATTCACCCCAATTTACGTGTGCTTTATCATAAAAAAAATTATGGGCAAAGTGCTGCTTTACTTAGTGGGGCAAAATTAGCTCGGTATTCAATGTTAGTTACACTTGATGGCGATGGTCAGAATGATCCAGCTGATATTCCCCGATTATTTGAGCAGTTAGATGATACAAAAACAGTTGTTTTAGGAAACCGAAAAAAAAGGGATGACAATGGCTTGCGCAAATTTTCTTCGCGAGTGGGAAACAATATAAGACGCTCGCTCCTTAAGGATGAATGCCCTGATACTGGCTGCAGTTTAAAATTGTTTCCCAAAGACGCTTTTCTGGCACTGCCTCATTTCAATCATTTACATCGTTTTTTACCAGCCTTATTCAAACGAGCCGGATATAAGTTGGTAAATTTACCTGTAAATCATCGTCCACGTTGGCATGGCGTTTCTAAGTATGGAGTCATGAATCGTTTATTTGTGGGAATTCATGATTTAATCGGTGTTCGCTGGTTGTTGAAACGTCCTTGTGCGCCGGAGGTATCGACTTATGAATAATTCCGTTATTTGGTTAGTAATTGGCCTGGTTGGTCAGGGTATTTTTTCTGCCCGATTTATTGTGCAGTGGCTTGTGAGTGAAAGGGAAAAAAAATCGATCATTCCAGTCGCCTTTTGGTACCTCAGTTTGTTCGGCGGAATCACTTTACTTTTCTATTCGATTTATAAACGTGATCCAGTTTTTATTCTAGGGCAATCAACAGGTGTCTTCATTTATGCACGAAATCTTTACCTTATTCATAGAGAGAGAAGCTCTCGTCTAGGGAAATTGAAACGAGTCTAGTTCAATCACTTCTTCACTATAATTCTATTTTGAGATCTTATGATTATTGCTGTATATGGCGCAGGTTATGTCGGTTTAGTATCTGCAGCTTGTCTGGCCAAATTGGGTCATTACGTGATCTGTGCTGATATTAATGACCAACGCATTGCTTCGCTTTTAGAAGGGGAATGCCCCATTTATGAAAAAGATCTGCCCGAACTTTTGCAAGAACAACTTGCTAGCGGCAGACTTATTTTTACTACTGATCTAACCTTAGCCATCAAAGAGGCTAATGTTCATATAATTGCAACAGGCACGCCAAGCCTCCCGGACGGTGAAGCTGATTTATCGCAAGTATTCGCTGTGGCTTCAAAAATAGTTCATGAGGCAGAAGGAGATTGTATTTTAGTAACCAAATCAACTGTCCCTGTGGGTACTGGTGATGCAATTCAGGCACAGATTAATGCTGAATTGTTAAATAGTGGTAAGACTTTTAGCATTAGTGTTGCTTCAAACCCTGAATTTTTAAGAGAAGGTACGGCAGTTGATGATTTTTTAAATTCCGATCGTGTGATTATTGGTGGAGACGAAAAGGGATTAAAAATTCTTGAGTCTGTTTATAAACCAATAAGTGAGCGAAATATCCCTGTTTTAAAAATGAGTCTTCGCTCGGCTGAACTTACCAAATATTCAGCAAATGCGATGTTAGCTTGTAAGATCAGTTTTATGAATCAAATTAGTCAGCTTGCAGAGGAGCTTGATGCAAATATTGATGAAATACGTGAAGGCATTGCGTTGGACCATCGTATTGGTCCCCATTTTTTACAAGCAGGGATTGGCTATGGCGGCTCCTGTTTTCCGAAAGATGTAAGAGCCTTAATTCAGATTGCTAAATCAGTTAAGGTAAATATAGGATTACTTGATGCAATTGAGGAAATTAATTCTCTGCAAAAGAATTGGGTAGTCGAACAAATAAGAAAACATTTTTCAAATAAATTAGCAGGATTGACTATCGGAATTTGGGGTTTGGCTTTTAAGCCAGGTACAGATGATATGCGCGAAGCGAGTAGCCTTGTTGCTATTAAAGATTTATTAAAAGAGGGTGTGATACTGCGTGTTTTTGACCCGGTAGCAATCCCGGTAACTCAGCAATTGCTGGCGGATAGTTTCGAAGTAACTTACTGTAAGTCCGAAGAAGAGGTCTTTTCTACAAAATTGGATGCTTTGATTATTGCCACTGAATGGGCACAATTTAAGAATTTTGAACTATGTCTTTTAAAAAATCTCTTAAAGGGCGCGCCCCTTTTTGATGGTCGAAATTGTTTTGAGTTAAGGGCAGTAAATGCCGCTCAGCTTCCCTATTATTATTCCGTAGGCCGTCCTGCCATCAAAAGGATATGAGCTTATGTGCTTAGGAGTGTGATTGACAATGCCAGTGAAAAAAGCGGTTTTCCCTGTAGCAGGTTTGGGTTCACGTTTCCTGCCAGCAACGAAGGCAAATCCCAAAGAGATGCTGCCAATAGTCGATAAACCCCTTATTCAATATGCGGTTGAAGAAGCTGTCCGCGCCGGCATCACTCATATGATCTTCATCACTAGTTCCAGCAAACGGGCGATAGAAGATCATTTTGATAATCATTTTGAGTTGGAAGCCAGGTTGCAAGAACATGGTAAAGAACGTTTGCTCGAAGTTGTAAAATCGGTTTCTCCTCCAGGCATTCAATTTACTTATGTTCGTCAGAATCAACCCTTAGGTTTAGGACATGCGGTTCTTTGTGCCGAGCACGTAGTAGGTGAAGAGCCTTTCGCGGTTTTGCTGGCAGATGATTTAATTGACGATACAAAAATTCCCTGCCTCTCGGCAATGACTAATCAATTTGGAAAAGACGGCAACTCTCTTTTGGCAGTCCAGCCTGTTCCCTGGGAAGAGGTTAATCAATATGGCATAGTGCGAGTGCTGGATTCTTTAAAAAATTATTCAGCTATTCAGGACATTATTGAAAAACCAAAACGCGATTTGGCCCCTTCTAATCTTGCAGCTGTGGGCCGCTATGTGTTCACACCAGCCATTTTTAACTGTTTAAAAAGAACAATTCCCGATCAACGTGGCGAAATTCAGTTAACTGATGCGATTCAACATTTATTAAAGGAGCAAAATGTTCAAGCTTATCAATTCCATGGCAAACGCTACGATTGCGGATCAAAATTAGGTTATTTGGAAGCAACAGTAGAATTCGGAATGTGTCACGCTGAAATTGGTTTAGCTTTTAGGAAATACTTGCAGGATCTAACGGCAAAAGGCTTTAAGGGAAAATCGATGGAGCCAACAAGGCTTACTTGAATTAATACCACTATCTCTGGCAATATGCTGGCATACTCAAATTTTGTGAGGGACTATGAAAATTCTGGTTGCAGTGAAGCGCGTGATTGATCCTTATGTCAAAATTCGTATAAGAGCTGATGAAAAGGGCGTAGAAAAACAAAATATTAAAATGTCGATGAATCCTTTCGATGAGATTGCGATGGAACAAGCAATCCGCTTGCTTGAATCAAAGGTTGCAACAGAAATCATAGCAGTAACTATCGGCTCAGAAGCAAGTCAGGAAACCTTAAGATCAGCGCTTGCTTTAGGTGCTAATCGAGCCATTCTGGTACGTACGGATAAAGAACTTTGTAGTCTGAATATCGCAAAAATTTTGCATAAAATTGTTGAAGAAGAAAAACCGGATATAGTATTGATGGGTAAGCAGGCTATTGATGGCGATAATAATCAAACCCCCCAGATGCTGGCAGCCTTACTAAATTGGCCGCAAGCAACCTTTGTATCAGGCCTTATAATCAATAACAATACACTTGATGCCGTGCGTGAAATTGATGGCGGTCTTGAAACCTTAGGCTTAAATTTACCCGCGGTAATCTCAGTTGATTTGCGTTTAAATGAACCCCGTTATGCCAGTCTACCTAATATCATGAAAGCAAAGTCCAAACCCCTGAACGTGATTCCTCTTGAAACGCTTCACCTCGATCTTAAAGATCACATTGAATCCTTAAGTGTCAAGGCACCAACTAGCAGAAGCGGTGGTGTAAAATTAGATTCAGTTGAAGAACTAATTAATAAACTTAAAAATGAAGCCAAAGTGCTTTAACAGGGAGAAAAGTTATGAGCACTTTAGTAATCGTTGAACATAATAATAAAATAATGAACCCTTCAACCCGTAATATTTTGACAGCCGCTTTACAATTGGATGAAAAACCGATTTTATTGGTCGTCGGACATGAATGCGCAAGCGTTGCAGAAGAAGCTGCCGCCCTCGCTGGGGTACATGCAGTCTGGTTAGTCGATGATAGCTGCTATTCCCATCAGTTAGCAGAAAATCTGAGTCAATTAATAGTAGCAATGGTCTCCTCATTCTCAGCAATATTGGCACCCGCTTCTACTTTCGGTAAAAATTTATTACCACGAGTTGCTGCTTTATTAGATGTTGCCCAGATTTCTGATGTAAGTCGAATTATTAATTCAAATACCTTTGAGCATCCTATTTATGCCGGTAATGCGATAGAGACACTGCGTTCGCTTGATAATATTAAGGTGTTAACGATTCGCTCCACTGCTTTTGAAGCTATTCAAGCTGAGCAGATTCCTTGTTCGATTGATCAAATTGACAAAGTTTTCGAAGAAGCTAATACCCGTTTTATCAAGCAGGAATTGAATCCTTCTGAACGCCCGGAATTAGGGGGCGCAAAAATTATAGTTTCCGGCGGTCGAGGCTTGCAGAATGCAGAAAAATTTAAATTAATCGAAGAACTTGCAGATGTGCTTGGCGCAGCGGTTGGCGCATCGAGAGCCGCTGTTGATGCAGGCTTTGTGCCTAATGATTATCAAGTCGGACAAACTGGAAAAATAGTGGCACCGACTCTGTATATCGCCGTGGGTATTTCAGGAGCCATTCAACATCTTGCAGGTATGAAAGATTCCAAAATTATTGTGGCCATAAACAAAGATGCTGATGCTCCCATTTTTCAAATTGCTGATTATGGTTTGGTTGGCGATCTGTTTGAAATAGTTCCAAAGTTAATTGAGCAACTGAAACATTAAACCTATCAATATTGATAATAAGGAAACAATTTATGTTAGTTGGAGTCCCAAAAGAAATTAAATCCCAGGAAAATCGGGTTGGTCTGGTACCTGGAAGCGTTAAGGAAATCATCCGTGCCGGTTCTACTGTTTTAGTTGAAAAGGGCGCAGGGCTAGGGATTGGGATTTGTGACGACCATTATCGAGTGGCTGGGGCTGAAATTGTTAATACCGCCGATGAAATCTTTGAGCGTTCTGAGTTAATTGTTAAAGTTAAAGAACCACAGCCAATCGAATGCCGTCGTTTGCATGAAGGACAAACATTGTTTACCTATCTGCATTTGGCCCCAGATCCACAACAAACACGCTTGCTGAAAGAATCAGGTGTAACAGCGATTGCATACGAAACCGTAACCCAAAATGATGGAGGTTTACCGCTGTTAACACCGATGTCACAAGTCGCTGGACGAATGTCTATTCAGGCTGGAGCACACTGTCTGGAAATGGCTCAGGGAGGTTCCGGCGTTTTATTAGGCGGCGTTCCCGGAGTTGCTCCTGCAAATGTTGTTGTCATTGGCGGGGGAGTTGTGGGTACCAATGCGGTGCGCATGGCGATGGGAATGGAAGCGCGTGTGATTGTTCTAGATAAATCCCTATCTCGACTTCGCGAACTTGATTTTCAATTTGGTTCAAAATTAAATACCATCTATGCCACAGAAGAAGCATTGGAACAATATATCGCTAGTGCTGATTTAGTGATTGGCGCTGTTCTAGTTCCTGGTGCAGCCGCACCTAAACTGGTAACAAGAGCAATGTTAAAAACTATGCGACCTGGATCAGTTCTTGTTGATGTTGCAATTGATCAGGGCGGCTGTTTTGAAACAAGTCGTGCTACTACCCACCAGGAACCAACCTATGTTGTCGATAATGTGGTTCATTATTGTGTAGCCAATATGCCAGGAGCTGTGCCCAGGACGTCAACTTTTGCTTTAAATAATGCGACTTTGCCTTTTGTAATGAGCTTGGTAACGAAAGGAGTAAAATTAGCTTTATTGAGTGATGGTCATTTGCTAAACGGTTTGAATGTTCATAAAGGGATGATCACCTATGAAGCAGTAGCCCGCGATTTAGGCTATGAATACATTGCGGCAACTGATGCTCTAGCGAATTAACCTGTGAATGTCCCATTTTCCAGCTTTTTTCAATAAAAGCTGGGAATATTGTCAAATAAATAAATTGAATTAAATCTTAAATCTTCACAGGGTATTTTCGTCCTGAATTTCACTCAAATACAAATCCCTAACACCCTAAAACAAATTGTCCTGCTCTTGAGGAGTTGCCGATGCTACAGCTTGAGATTCTACAATTTCAACGCCCTGGTTTTCATTAGTGCTATTTGTATTTGATCTGGAAACAGAAGCTATAGTCTCGCCTGCTGGTAAATCTTGTTCGCGGAAGTATTCGATGATGGCATTCTGATTATTTGCAGCAAATTGGCCACTAGCGGGATCGATGCGGACAGCTACTATATTAGCAGGCTGAGGAAGTTCTTGTTCAGAAGTGTTTGCCAGGGCTATTTTCATAAAATCAATCCATAAAGGTAGAGCTAGATTCGCTGCAAATTCATGTAAAGATTGCGGGTTGTCAAAGCCCATCCAGGTGGTAACGACCAATTCTGAATTAAAGCCTGAAAACCATGCGTCAAACTGATCATTCGTAGTTCCAGTCTTACCCGCAATATCCTGGCGATTTAAAACTCTGGCTGCATGGGCTGTGCCATGCTGAATAACATCTTTTAAAGCAGAATTCATAAGAAAAGCGACATCCTCAGGAATTACACGCGGTGCCTGGGTTGCCGGATCAACTTTAGCGGGATCACAATTTTTACAAACTACAACAGGTTTTGCTTGAAGGAGAATCTTGCCATCGTTGTCAGTAATATGATCAATAAAGAAAGGTTCAACCTTAAATCCGCCATTTGCAAATACCGCATAGGCCGTAGTTAATTCCAGAGGACTGACTGATAAACTACCCAAAGCAAGTGATAGTGCCTTTGGTAAGCTTGCTTTTCTGAAACCAAATCGACTTATAAAATCGATTGCATAATCAAATCCGATATCATCTAAAACACGAATGGAAACTAAATTTCGTGAATGTACTAGTGCATCTTTTAGCCGAGTAGGACCATTAAAAGTAAGGTTAACATTGTGAGGACGCCATAAACCAGCCTGACTGGGATCATCTACAACTATCGGGGCATCATTGACCAAAGTGGCTAGCGTGTAACCTTTGTTCAAAGCTGCAGCATAAATAAAAGGTTTAAAACTCGAACCAGGTTGTCTTTCAGATTGAATCGCACGGTTAAACTTGCTTTTTTGGAAATTAAATCCACCCACTAAAGCTTCCAGAGCGCCATTATTTGGATTTAAGGCCACAAGGGCTGCCTCAACCAGAGGGATCTGGGTTAGTAGCCATAAATCTTTCTGCGACCGAAGATAAACAATATCCCCAACAGCAACAACCTGTTTTGCCTTGGATGGTGCTTTACCCATCCAGCCATTTTTTAAGGCAGGTCTAGCCCAGGACAAACCTTCCCAGGGAATGCTTACTTTTTGATTTTCATTGGTAACTGCAGTGGCTTCCTTTTCGCCAACAGTCAAAATAACTGCGGGTACAAGATCATTTACAAGAGGATAAGTAGCCAGAATTTTTTTAAAAGAAGCGGGTGGATTAGCAACTACAGCACTAATATTTGCTACTGGACCTCGGTAGCCATGACGTCGATCATAGGCAAGCAGATTGGCGGTGACAACCTGGTTTGCGGCAAGTTGCAGTGGGCCTTTTACAGTTGTATAGACCTTATACCCTTTAGTGTATGCCTTCGAGCCAAAATGCTCGTAGAGTGATTGACGAATCATTTCCGCAACATAAGGTGCTTCAACCTGAATATTTGTACCATGGTATTTCGCTGTAATGGGCTCAGCGATAGCCTCTTTAAATTGCTCTTCGGTAATGAATTTTTCTTCCAAAAGACGCTCAAGAACATGGTCACGCCGTTTTTTCGCGGCTGCCGGGTTTGCTATAGGATTTTGTGTTGATGGAGCTTGTGGTAAGCCGGCAATCATGGCTAATTCAGCAAGGGTTAAATCTTTTATAGGCTTGCCATAATAGACCATTGCAGCAGCACCAACCCCGTAGGCGCGATTACCCAGATAAATTTTATTCAGATAAAGTTCGAGAATTTTTTCTTTACTTAATTCACGATCAATTTTAATAGCTAATAAGATTTCATTAAATTTACGTAAAAAAGTTTTTTTGCTGCTTAAGAAAAAATTACGTGCAACCTGCATGGTGATGGTACTACCACCTTGCGACTTTGTTCTGGTTTGAATCATACGAACAGTAGCCCGTCCTAAACCAAATATATCTACACCGGGATGCTCAAAAAATCGTTGATCCTCAGTAGCTAGAAGAGCATGCACCAACATGGGTGGAATTTGCTCATAAGTTAGGGGGATGCGTCGCTTTTCTCCATACTCCTGAATAAGTAGGCCGTCTTGAGTATAAATACGCAAGGGTACTTGCAAATGAACTGTTTTAAGCGATTCCACACTAGGAAGCTGGCTTTCAAGATAGAGATAAAGAAGACTGGCACCAACGAATAAGAGAAAAAAAAGACTTATTAACGCCCAAAAGCCTTTGCGCCAGAAATATGCTGGTTTTTTCATAGAAGGGGAATTTTACAATTTAAAGACGAATAGCCGATTATAGCCTGATTTAATCGCATTTTGCGAACTATTAAACGCTAATTAGCAGCCATTGAAAGATATTCACGCCCTTTATTTCCTAGATTTTTTAAAATATTTGATTTTATTTTCCACCAAATGATATTTTTGTGAACACTTAACTTATTAAAAATAAAGAGCTTTCTTTTCTGCAAAGCTTCAGTTAAGATGTCGCCCGTTGAAAATCTTAAAACATGGAATCAAGATTTTTAACAAAATAAGTCCAACAAATTAATGGAGAAAATAGAATGCTTAGGCAATTTAAGCCCAGGTATCGCTCATTTCTGGGCGTCGACCTTGGTTCAACTTCTATAAAGATAGTTGAAATCTCAGGACCTAGTTCAAATTATTGTATTGAGGGATATGGTTATGACCAATTGCCTTTTAATGCTTTAGAAACTTCAAGAGAAATAGTTGTTTCCTCTATTAAAAAAATTCTTGTTAGGATCAAGGCTTCAACAAAAATTGCAGCAATCGCTGTCCCAGACTCGATTGTAATAACAAAAGCCATACAATTAGCTGACAGCTTAACTGACTTGGAAATAGAAGAGCTGATTTTTCTTGAAGCTGATAAACTCCTTGCCTATCCTCCCAATAAAATCAATGTTGATTATGTAGTCCTCGGACCTAGTAAAATATCATTCGGAATGATTGATGTATTAATTCTTGCATCGCGGGAAGATAATATTCATGCAAGGGTGGAGCTTCTTAAAGACGCTGGCCTCGACACAAGAGTTGTCGATATGGAATCCTATGCAATCGCTTCTTTCTATGAATATTCAGAAAAAGATTCATCCAAACTTTTAGCTGTTTTTGACATTGCCTATGATTCGCTTCGTTTGTTTATTCTCGAAAATAAAAAAATAATTTACACAAGAGAAGATACTTTCGACTGCCAGAAGTTGTTCATATCCATTGCCAAGCATTATAAAGTAACGATTGAGGAAGCCAGATTTCTTTTTAATCAAAAGTTGAAACCTCTTGACTACGGTTCCGAATTTTTAAACCCGTTTTTAAAATTAACCGCAGTAGAAATTACAAGAAGCTTAAATTATTTTTTTTCAATGGCTGATAACAATTTTATTGACCGAATTATTTTATCAGGTGAGATTGTAGGGCTTTGGAATTTGCCAACATTTGTTCGGCAAGAAACTGGAGTTCAAACCTATTTTGCCAATCCTTTCAGTCGGTTACCGCTCTCAAAATCACTAGATAGCTCTAAGGCTAAAAATTATTCATCAATATATCTACTAGCTTTGGGTCTGGCTCTAAGGTTAGCCAATGACCACTAAAATCAATTTATTACCTTGGCGGGAATTAAGGCGAAAAAAAGAACGCACTAAAATTATTCAATTTTCGATATCAACATCATTTATTGCTTTATTAACCTGTTTTTTAATGAATTACACAATTTCAATCTTGGGTAAAAGGCAAGAAAACTGTAATCAACTCTTAAGAAATGAAATTAACAAGGTCGATGCAAAGATAAGTGAGATTAATAAAATAAAAATTCAAATAAAAATTATGGCAGGAAGGATGCTTCATTTACAAGAATTACGAAATAGAGGCTTCTTAGCGGTACATCTTTTTGCTGAGCTTCCTGGATTGATACCCGAAGGGGTATATATCAATTTATTGCGTGTTTCAGGAAAAAAAATAATTCTGAGAGGGTTTTCTGAAACCAGCTTCGCTTTATCCAAATTGATGAAAAATATCGAACAGAATGCCTGGATGCAATCAGTAAAATTAATTGAGATAAAAAAAGAAAATCGTTTGGATGCGCCACACCGCTTCACTCTAAGTTTTTTTCTACAACCTAATGAGATTTTAAAGAAATGAAAACTTTCAATTTAAATCAACTGGCAATAATCAACTTTGCAAGCTGGCCACCAATGCGTAAATATGTTTTGTTAACTTTATTGCCAATTTTTATAATCATTTTGAACCATGGACTCTTTTTTTATTCTGGTTTAGAGCAATATAAAATCCTGGCTGATGAAACCCTTCATCTTAAAAAAGCCTTTGAAAAAAAACAGCAGTTATCCAATTTAGAGGCCCAACAAACACAATTAAGCCACATCAAAAAAAAATACGCTAAGAGTTTGAGCTTGCTTGTTAAAGAAAAAGAATTATCAAAGGTATTAAACAAAATATCATCGTCTGCAGCATCTTCTGATTTGCTTATAGAATTTTTAGTACCCAAATCAAGGGGTGAAGATACCTTGCAAAAAGAATCCATTATCAGGATTGAAGCTCTAGGCGACTATCATGGATTAGCAACTTTTTACTCCAAAATTACTAGTCTTAGCAAGCTGATAACTTTTGATAATTTTGAGATTCAAACGGAAATTATTAACAATAAAATTAATCCTTTATTGCGAATGAAAATTTCTGCAAATATCCATCGTTTTTATATTTAAGAATTTATGAAAAAAATTAGTTATCTCTTAGTATTTCTACTGACAGCTTGTAATTCATCAGCAGAATCAGATTTAGAAAATTATATTAAAAAAATCAAGAGTCGGGCTATGCAGAAACCAGAACCTATAATTGCAATAAACAAAATTGCAAAAATTAATTACTCAGCAGATGAAAACCTGAATCCTTTTAAGTTAATGCAATCATCACAATCAGTTAGCAATAACAGAATTAAAGATCCTCTAGAAAATTTTCCCCTAGAGTCTTTAACCTTCGTCGGATTAATGAAAACGAATTCAGAAACCTCTGCCTTAATAAGCAGAAAAGATGGGCAAATATCTGCTATTAAAATTGGAAATTTTATTGGCAAAAAAGAAGCGCTGGTTACCGCTATAAATGATAAATATCTGCAATTAGAAGAGAGCATTTTTATTGCGGGTAAATTGAAGAAAAAAGTCAAAAAACTTTATATGGTTGACACCAATGTGGAGCATCAAAACTAAAGCTTAGTTGGTGATAGCTTAAGCATCATAAATTTAAAGAATTGGGAGTTATTTTGTTCAAATTTATTGTTATATCTATAGCCTGTTTACTTTCAGCCCCTTTATTCGCTATAGAGGTTCCATTACTAACCGAGAAAAATTTAGTCACAAAGCCTAGCCCCCAAAATAATATCGAAGGTAATACTAATACAAAATTAACACGCAAACGTATAAGTTTAAATTTTCAAGAAATAAAAGTAAGGGCTGTTCTCCAATTATTGGCTGAATTTACTGGCATGAACCTAGTAGTAAGTGATAAAGTAACCGGCAGTATTACTTTACGTTTAAATGAAATTCCTTGGGAACAAGCTTTGGATATTATTTTAACAACCCGATCCCTTAGCAAACGAAGTATTGGCAATGTCATGCTTATAGCCCCTGCTGAAGAAATAATAGACCGAGAGAAAAAAGAATTTAATGTTCAGTCCGATCTTGAAAATCTGGTTCCACTTCGCTCTGAATTGTTACAAATAAATTATGCGAAAGCGCATGAGGTTGCTATTTTGCTGAAGGATCAGAGCTCTACCCTTTTATCTGCAAGAGGTAGTTTAAATGTTGATAATAGAACTAATACAATCTGGATCCAGGATACTCATAGCCAGATAAAAAAAATAAGAAAACTAATAAATCAGATTGATGTACCAGTAAAACAGGTTTTGATAGAGGCTCGAATCGTTAATGTGACTAAAGATTTTGCCAAGGATTTGGGGATCCGTTTTGGAGTTTCTGGACCTCATTTGGTTGGCAGCCTGAAAAAGACAACCCAGGTAGAGCAAAATGCAAAGTCAATTCAGACTGTGCCCTTAGCTGAAAGGTTAAATCTTGATCTTGTCGCCTTACCCCTCTCAGCTACACCTGCATCAATAGGTATAGCATTGGCTAAATTGGGTAATGGTATTCTTCTCGATTTAGAGCTTTCTGCCCTTGAGAGTGAAGGCAGGGGGGAAATTATATCAAGTCCTAGGCTTATAACTACTAATCAACAAACTGCTGTTATAGAGTCAGGTGAGGAAATACCCTATCAGGAAGCGATGACAAGCGGAGCAACCGCTGTTGCGTTTAAAAAGGCTGTATTAAGCTTAAAGGTAACACCGCAAATTACACCTGATTCCAAGATTTTGATGGATTTACATATCAATCAGGATATACCATCGGTTAAAGTTTTTAATGGGGTTCCTTCTATTTTAACTAAAGAAATCTCGACTGCTGTCCTGGTTGATAACGGTCAAACCATTGTTTTAGGTGGAATTTATAAAGAAGATAAACATAATGCGATCAATCGTGTACCTTTCCTGGGAGAATTGCCTATAGTGGGCAGATTATTTAGAAATCGGTCAATTATAGTAAGAAATGAGGAGTTGCTCATTTTCATTACTCCTAGGATAATAACAAACAATTTGTCAGGAACAGCATTAGAGGGACAAAGAAAAGCGTTTGCAGGAGATTTTGAGTTGAATAAGTTTGGTAAGCCGGTGGGGTTAATGCCTAAGCTTAGAAAAAAACTGGAAAAAATAGTCCATTAGGTTGGCATCTTGTCTTTTTCAAGCTATAAACCAAAGGTTGTACTATGTTAATCAAGCCTGGAGTTGGTAGAAATCCATGTTTCAGTTCTAAGGGGTATTTAATTAAAAATGAGTATAGTTAAAGTACGAAATATATTTCTAATAGGGCCGATGGGAGCTGGTAAAAGCACAATAGGCCGTACTTTGGCAAAAGAGCTCAAGCTTGAGTTCTATGATTCTGATGAGGTAATAGAAGAGCGGGCGGGAGCTGATATAGCCTGGATCTTTGATATTGAAGGAGAGGAAGGATTCCGTCGTCGAGAACAAAAAATAATTGATGAATTAACGCAAAAAACTAACATTGTTTTAGCAACTGGGGGTGGTGTAGTGATGACCCCAGAAAATCGTAATGCTCTGGCAGGTCGGGGTACCGTTATTTATTTGAAAACCTCCCTGCAGCAACAGTATGAACGTACTAAACGCGATAACAAACGACCCTTATTACAAACTGATGATCTGGAAGGGCGTTTGGAGTTATTAAGAGATGAACGAGAGCCTTTCTATGATGAGATGGCTGATATTAGCTTTGAAACAGATAAGTTAACTGTCAAAGCGGTTGCAAATAATATTATCAAATATATTTATGGCGAAATTTAATTTATATGAAGAATTGAATATTCGCCTGCCAGGTCATAATTATCCTATCCTCATTGGAAATGGCGCCTTAGGCGAAGAAGAAGTTCTTAGGCGTTATGTCGCTTCAGGGCAAGTACTAATCGTAACTAATGAGACGGTGGCACCGCTTTATCTAAACTATTTGCAGTTAGCTTTTAAGGATAGACAGTGTGATGTCGTTATTCTTCAAGATGGCGAAGCCTACAAAAATCAGCAAAGTTTAGACAAAATTTATGATGCTTTAATCTTAAATCAACATCATCGCGACACTTGCTTAATTGCCTTGGGTGGTGGAGTTATAGGCGATATCACTGGCTATGCCGCAGCTACCTATCAGCGCGGTGTATCTTTTATTCAAATACCAACTACTGTTTTGGCTCAGGTTGATGCATCTATTGGTGGCAAAACAGCAATAAACTATCAACATGCAAAAAATATGATAGGCTCTTTCCATCAACCTAATGCAGTAATTATTGATTTGGATACATTAAAATCTCTACCCTCACGTGAATTTCGGGCCGGCCTTGCTGAAGTAATTAAATATGCTTTCCTAGAGGGTGGCGAGTTTTTGAATGAAGTTAATAATGCTTTAAAAGAAGGATTAGCTGACAATGAATGTACTAAGTTGCCAGAAATAATAAGCCAATGTTGCCAAATAAAAACAAAATTTGTACAAGAAGATGAGCGTGAAACGGGTCTTAGAGCCTTGTTAAATCTTGGACATACTTTTGCTCATGCGCTAGAAGCTTACACAAATTACAGGCGCTGGCTGCACGGAGAAGCTGTGGCCATTGGCCTTTATTGTGCGACCTGGTTATCGCGTCAACAACTTGGACTTGATGAGTCTTCATTAAGAATAGTTGATGAAATGCTGCTGAGAGCCAAACTACCTCGAAGAATTCCTGATGATATTGACCTTAATGTACTACGTGGATTAATGTCGCAGGATAAAAAAATTAAAAATAACCGCTTGCGCTTTGTGTTAATGAAAGCTTTTGGTGATTGTTATCTTGATGATCAAGTGTCAGAAGAAAATTTAAAAATATCGTTGCAGAATTCAGTTAAAGGAGTTTAACAATGCAAAATCAGGCAAATGGGCCAGATGCCAAGGAAAGAAATCTAATTGCCCAACAGGTTTTCAAACCTGGCTGTTGGCTAACCAAAATTGAAACTATAAAAAAACTGGTACATTCAAATATACTGATTACTGTTTTAGCGGAACCTGCTTCGGGTAAAACAACTTTCATCAATCTATTGAAATCAGAAACAGAAACTATAATTCAGACTTGGGTTTTAAGCGCTAGCTCATCATTTTCTGAACAAGATTTTCTATCGCAGCTTTCAGCCGCTTTAAATAAGAATTTCAACAGTGAAACTACATTTGCGAGCCTTGCTGCACAAATATTCGAGATGAAAGTACCAATATTAATCATCATTGACGATGCCCAATTTTTAACAGAATCATTTTTACAAGCAATTTTATTTGAATTGAAAAGACAGGGGAATGAAGGGTTTTTACATTTTTGTTTAGTGGCAGATCACTCATTAATCAATTTTTTAGAAAAATTTGAACAGGAATATATACAGATTATAGAGCCAGGAAATCTTACGGTTTCTGAAACCAAAACTTATTTATACTCTATCCTACCCGCCCCTAAAAAATTAAATAAGGTGATGACAGAAAAGGAATTGGAAAAATTTTACGAACTTACAAAAGGTAATATTGCAGCGATAAATACTCTTATAAGTTATTTTTATCCTAAATCCGTTTTGAAATCTAAGGATAAGACCAATTATTTGTTAAGAACCGCCGGATTTTTAGCGACCGCAGCGGTTGCTTTAGTCACTTCATCTTATATTTGGCCTGAGCATTTTTTGCCCTCATCGAAAAATCTGAACAACCATGAAAATACTCATCCAATTGCAGAAATAGCTCAGCCCCTACCATCATTAATTCCAGAAATACCCAAACGTAACCCTATATTAAATAGTCAATTAGTAAATATTAGTCATGAAATTGAAACCAAAGGCAGCCAGATACCTTCTTGGAAAGTAGCCTCCACCTCACAGCAAGTACATCCTTCTCCTAAACGAAATGATATCTCTATCAAAAATGAAAAAGATGCAGCTCGGATTTTGCGAGATAGAGTAGTGGTTTCACAAAAAAATAAAAAGCCGGCATTGCATAGTCAAATGGTTAATATTAGTCATGAGCTTGCAACCAAAGGCAGCCAGATACCTTCATGGAAAGTAGCCTCCACTTCTCAGCAAGTGCATCTTTCTAATAAACGAAATGATATCTCTATCAAAAATGAAAAAGATGCAGCTCGGATTTTGCGAGATAGCGTAGTGGTTTCACAAAAAAATAAAAAACCGACATTGCATAGTCAGATGGTTAATATTAGTCATGAGCTTGCAACCAAAGGCAGCCAGATCCCTTCATGGAAAGTAGCCTCCACCTCTCAGCAAGTACATCCTTCTCCTAAAAAAATTGTTGATTACTCAATCGATATTCAAAAGGATGAGGTTCTGGTTCTGCGAGAAAGAATAGCAGCTATCGAAAAAATTTTACACACTATGGAGTCTAAGCCTTTCAAACAAAAAGGCACTAAGACAATAGCTGCTAAAGAATCAATTTTAGCTAAAAACGGGACCTTAAAGAGAAAACAAAAAATTGCCCTTGATATAAAAACAACTAGTAAACCTTTCACTATTCAATTAATGGCAAGTCCGGATCAGGCTAAACTAAAGCGTTTGATAACTAATTTAAAATTGAATGAGCAAGTTAAAATTCGATTAACAAAGCGCAATGGTGTGAATTGGTATGTAGTGACAATCGGTGAATATAAGCAAAAAGTGCAAGCAACAGCTTCAATTAAAAATTTACCCGCTAATTTGACTCAATTTAATCCATGGGTTCGACCGCTTGAACAGCTCAAGGCTTTGGGTTAAGTGGCAAATTTATTGCTCCTTTTTTTAAAAAAAGTGGAATCAAAAAGAAAGATATTTTGCGCATTTATCTTCAAATTACATCCTATGGGAAAATAAAATTAATTCTGTTAGTCTAAAGAAGCTGGTGTTTGTCAAGGAGAGAAATAATGTACAAGAAGGTATTGTTTGCAACAGACTTTGATGAAGTAGGTATTAAGGCCGCACACAAGGCAAAAAAGATTGCTGATGAAAATGGCGCTGATTTACTTCTCGTTCATGTCGTTGAACCCATCCCCGCTTATGCCTATCCAGGCTTTGCAGGTTTTGCAGAAGTTGAAGTGTCAATTCGCGAGCAGGCTGAAAAAGAATTATCAACCTTGGCTAAACAGCTAGGTGTAGATGCAAAACATTGCATGATTGAATTCGGCTCGACAAAAAATGAGATTTTACGAGTAGCCCAAGAAAAGAAAATTGATTTAATTGTAACAGGCAGTCACGGCAAGCACGGCCTTGCATTATTACTAGGTTCAACAGCAAACGCAATCCTCCATGGCGCTGAATGTGATGTTCTGATTGTCCGACCATTGCCCCCACATGCTACTTAATAATAATCTTAAATTCTGACCCCGCACGTTCTATGTGGGGTTAATTGAGTAAACGATACAAATACAGCTGAGCTACACAGAACCCCATTAAAAGCGGGAAGGGCATAAGGGATTGTTCCTTATCAAATCGATATTAGAACTCCTCTTTTGAAGGGCGGATAAAAAATATTCCGTTTATAGTCTATTTTTATTAAAAAATCGCTTTCTCCTCGATTGCCAAGCAGGTTAATTTTTGAATTTTCCAGTTTGGGCAGGAAAGGAGGTCTGAGAATAGGTAGGATTATTTAAACTTTGTAGAGAATCGCAGCTCATTCTTTAATTTTTAAGTGAATTATAAGAAGTTAGGTGATTTAAAAACATCTCCAAAGGTTTTTTCCGGGAGCCTCGCCTAGACTTTCAATCTTTATTTGGCTTAGCTTAGTCTTATTTTGTAATCACCCAGCTAAAAGCAGATACCTAATCTATTAGACCAAAAAATATACATATATATCAAAATATGCCATTTATGAGTTTTTTTTGTATTATACTAATAGCTAGTCCATCTATTTTGTAACCTCTTATGCCCCTATTTGATGCCGAAATAAATCATTTAACAGAAATTTATAAGTTAATTTCTGAAGAGAAATCCTTGGAAGCCATAGAGCAGATAAAATCACTTTATTCCCAAACTACTTTAGATAAGGCACAAGATAAGATCCTTGAGTTGTTTCATTATAAAAATAAAAAAGACAACTTAACACTCTGCGAGTGGGCAATTGAAAAGGGTAATTTAGAAGTGGCAAATGCAATAATTAGCCTTTATCCGAATCTTCAACCATTAACAATCGATTTCGGCTTAAGCGACTTGGTAAATTTTAAACGTTCGCCCTCCCTAATTAGTTTTGAAAGTTTAGATTTATATAAATATTTAGTGAAAGATCAAAGAGAAACTTATTGTGATGAAATTTTGGCAGAATCAAAAGAGCTTAGAATAAAGGCAGTAAAGGATCTTATTGATTTAGTTCTGGATAATCCAATCAAAAACACACTTTTAAAGTCTCTAATTAACTATATTAACAATAGTTATACTATTACCGATTTGAACCAATCTATTGAAAAAGCCCTACAATCCTACAGGAAGGATGCCTTTGATTCTTTAAAAACGTTGAATCCCGACGTTTCAGATAAAAAATTCAATAAATTATTGGAAGAAAACCTCAAAGCTGATAAAGACTTTGCAAAGATAAATGGTGCATTTCACACTGTGAATTCACTTGATAAAATAGTTAATGATTATAAAGATTTGCCAGGTAAGTCTTTAGCTGAATTTAAACAAAACACAAAGAGAGCATTAGAGAGCCATAAAGATATATTGCAATCAAGCAGAGGTTATGGGGAACTAATAGCCTCTATAGGCAATGCATTAATGCGATTTACAGGTGTTGGATTTGTAATCGCGGGCATTAAAGGAAAATACGAAGACTATAAACATGATAAATGGCGAATTTTCTCTGAGCAAACCAAGTCTGCTGAAAAACAGGAAAACCTTGACGCTGCGATTGAATCTTTACCCACACCTAAAAAATAAAATTACCGTTTAATCCAAATAGGTAATCGCTCTCTTAATTCCTCGATGATTTCTATTATCCTAATTCAAACATGAAAATAATCAGCGCTTTAATAATTTAGGGCGCATAACAATCAAAGGAGGAATGGTGATATTTTATTGATTAATAGACCCGTTTTGGTTTGCCTTTTTCAATAATTCAGCAACTTCTTCGTCAGTTGTCTGATTAAAATTGTCATACCATAATCCAACTGCATAAAAGTCAATGGGTTTGAGTAAGCAAACAAAATCATACACTTTTTTTGAAAATTGTTTGCAAGTAGCCGCAGCAGCGACCGGTGTGGCGATAATTGTTTGTTTTGCTTTCCCTTTGGCGATAATCTCAAGGGCTGCAAGCATCGTTGCACCTGTGGCTATGCCATCATCAACCAATATGATGGTTTTATTGATAAAAGAAAGTGGCGGCATTTCGTGGCGATATAAGGATTCTCGTCTCTGAAGTTCTTTTTTTTCCTTTTTAATAACTGTATTTATTAAAGAATCAGATAAGTGTAATGAATTTTTTAAAGTTTCATTAAATATACAAATTTCATCGGCTGCGATAGCTCCTATCGCAAGTTCTTGATGACCTGGAACGCCTAATTTTCTAACAATTAAAATATCTAAAGGGGCTGTTAGCGCTTTGGCTATTTCATAAGCGACTGGAACACCTCCTCGCGGCAAAGCTAAAACCAGAATATCCGGCTTTTTAGCATATATTATTAACTTCTTGGCGAGCGCAATACCTGCTTCATGGCGATTTCTAAATCTATCCATTTGGTGTCCATTTTGACAATCCTTCTTATAAAGTTTAGGTAAATTTTAATCAACTGTCATATTCATCTAGACAAATGGCAATTTATTTTACATTATGGCTGCTCAAAAATAACAATGGTGATCTATGAAAAAATATTTATTCCTAATTGGGTTCTTCTTAATGGGATGTTTAACCCATGCCTGGGCAGCAAGTAATCCGGATGTTGATAAGGCTAATCAAAAAGCGATTCTTTTTTATGTTAATGAATACCGAGCTAAGCATCATCTCAATCCCTTACAGCTGAACGATCGTATGTCGGAAGCCGCGGCCAAACATAGCCGTGATATGGCAAAACACGCCGTTCCATTTGGCCATAAAAACTTTGATAAGCGTATTCATCGTTTATTCTCTGAAATTGGTGAATGCAAGGGCGGTGCTGAAAATGTGGCTTATAACTACAAAGATGGTAAAGATGTTGTTCGCAATTGGTTAACCAGTCGTGGACATCGAATTAATATAGAAGGCAATTATAACCTCACTGGAATAGGCCTTGCCCGCGATCAGAGAGGAAAATTATATTTCACCCAGATATTCATCCGTCGCTAATCCGACTTATACTGGAATAGAGTTTATTCTGGGAAAAATTATGGTTCAGTCCTTTGAGCGACAGCAAAATATAAAAAAAGGAATTTTTTATGGGATTATTTCAGCCTTTTCCTTTGCTGTCTTAGGCACTTTTGTCAAAGAAATTGGCAATCAAATACCAACCTCTCAACTCATTTTTTTTCGTTTTTTTATGTCGCTTATCATTCTGATTCCTTGGCTCATAACGGATAAAGAATTTAGCTTTAAAATTCAAAAACCTTTGGGCTATATTTTTCGAATCGTATCGGCTCTTATGGCTCTTTTTTTACTTTTTTATACGATCAAATATATTCCTCTAATCGATGCTTTGTTATTAAACAATACCGCCCCTTTATTTGTGCCTCTTATAGTCTGGCTCAGAGGAATTAAAACCCCAAAAAAATCCCTAATAGGTCTAATTTTTGGGCTAATTGGGGTGGGAATTATTTTGAAGCCAGGAAATGAAATTTTCAGAATCGAATCGCTCATTGCTTTAGCCTCCGGTTTTTTTTCAGCTTTAGCCATAGTTCAGTTGCGATTGATTTCTAAAAGCAGCTCAATAAAACAAATGCTTTTTTATTATTTCTTCATTTCCACCTTAATATCTGCCGCAGTTGCGACACTGCAATGGCAATCGCAGCTCTCAACTAAAACTTGGCTTTTGCTGTTAGGTGTTGGCGTTTTTGGCACCCTCTATCAAGTCTTTTCGACCTTATCCTACGTAACGGCCCCCGTTCGATTAATGTCTTCTTTAATCTTTCTTGCCGTAATTTTTGCCGGTTTTTTTGACTGGATAATTTGGGGACACGTGCCGGATATTCAAACCGTATTCGGTGCAATTTTGATTATTATTGGTGCGATTATTACCATATTTTATGGCAGGAAAATACTTTCCAATATGAGCTCATCTTAGAATTAACCAAAGAAAAAGGACATCTCTAAAATATTTTTGGCTAATAGCTAATGGTCGGAGTAATTAACTCTCTTATTTCAGGTGAAGAAGTGCTTACAAGCTGAGTTAGATCAACATTTTCCCTATTCTTTATTTTAGAATTAGCTTTAAATTTCAGCAATAAATCAACGTAATCGAGAAGGTTTTTTAAGACTGCTGCATGAAGTGCGGTATTTTTCCCTGGGATAGTTTGATTATTTACCTTAACACCCAGTTGAAGCAGAGTATCCAACAACGCAAGATTATTGGTTAAAGTGGCATTTTGGTTTCAGGATTTGGCAAAGACTAAGATTCCTCCTCTAAGGGCGAACAAGGTTATATTTAAATAATTTAATCATTTCTTGATGGCCCATGCTTGCTGTGTGATGCCGCGGTAGACGCGGCATTAGAAGACTTTAAGATATTTTAATCCCTTCTTGGTCAAGTGATTTTTCAATCGAAGGTCTTTTGATTAATTCTGCAAAATAATTTTGAATTTCTCTCATATCTTCCAATTCAATGTTCATATTTTTAGCCCATAATAGCGTGACGAAAAAATAAGCATCCGCCATGGCAAAATGATCACCTGTTAAATAAGCATTTTTCTCGAGTTGTTTGTTGATATAACCAAGCTTGTTTTTGATGATGGGAATAAAAATTGTTTCCTGCATTTCCTTGCTAATTTTTGGATTAAATAAATTTCCAAAACTCTTATGGATTTCTGTGGAAACATAATTTGACCATTCAAGCACGACATAACGCTGAAAATCACCAATTGGCGGGCATAATTCGGAAGCTTTGAAAGTGTCGACCAGATATTGCTGAATCACATTATTTTCCGTAATTATTTTCTTATTATCCAATTCCAGAGCTGGAACCCCGCCTTTTGGATTGATTGTTAGATAATCTTTCCCTTCTTCTGTTTTTTTTGTTTTTAAGTCAACGGATTCATAGTCGCAATCGATGTTTAATTCATTAATAATAATGCGCACAGCAAGTGAACAGGCACCTTTTGAATAAAATAATTTCATAGCTTTTCCTTAATTTTAAATTTTATTTTTTTCCCTTATCCAGAATTAAAGCCCAATACAGAACCACTAAATAAAGAATTGCGGCAAAGGCAGAATACAAACCAAAAATGGCATTGCTGGGTAAGGATTTATATAAATAGTTGGCAATTTCAATTCCAACAGCCTGAATAAACATTGCTATCATCGACATTAACGCAGAGGCAGTCCCTTTGCCAATGTCTGTTGAAAAAATTATGAAACGGTTTAGAGGACCGCCGGTGATTCCTAATCCAAAAAAATAAATGATAAAGCCGGGCAAAATCCAGATGAAATAGTTAGAGGTTAAATAGGGAATAATAAAAGTCAAAAACAAGCCTATAGAGGAAATAATTGAGCCTGTGACTAGAATTTTCCGCAAAGTTCCCTTTCTTGTAAGTCTTTGTAATAACCAGTTTCCACCTAAAATAGCACCGAATACAGGAAGTTGCCAAAGTGCGTATTCTATTACTGAAAGTTTTGCATCTCTGATCAAGATAACAGGCGCTAAGGCTATCCAGGCAACACAGGGTAAGACTAAAAAGCCTAAACCGATTGATCCGAATATAAAGGTTAGATTTTTTAACAAATTAAGATAGTTCCGAGCAATGACCCGAGGTGCAAGGGAGATGCTTTTGATTTCTTCGCCATCCAGTTTTATTTGGCCAACTGGTTCTGGCATATACCGCCAAAGTCCCCATAGTGCGAAAAGGGCAAAGAGACCAATAATCACAAAAATAAAGCGCCAACTAAAATATAAAATAAAAACCGCTCCTAAAAGAGGTCCTAATAAAGGAGCTGCGGTTGAAACATTTGCCATAATTGAAATCAGGCGAATAGCATCCATTTCCGAAAAAATTTCTTGCAGAGTTGCATAGCCAATGACACTGATGAAACAGAGACCCATTCCCTGAAAAAAACGCGCTGCCAAAAATTGGTTAATCGAATTCGAACAGGCTATTGCTATGGTACAGATGAAGAAAAGTAAGGCACCCCAAAGCATAACGGGCCTGCGACCATAACGATCGGAAATAGGTCCTAGAAAGAGTTGTAAAGACGCACCGCCTAGAATATATAGAGTCAAAGAGGTAGCAACAGCAGTTTCGGGGCCATCAAAGGATTCTACAACCTTGAGCATTCCCGGCATGATCATGTCATTGGCGATGTAAGTTAAAAATTCATAAAGAACTAAAAAACTGGCAAAAAACAAGGCTTGTTTACGAGAAATATTGATTAAAGGCTTGGCCATGGTTTTTTCTCATACAATCAATCTACGGCTTAGGTAGTATATCTCATTTTGAATCATTGAGTTGAGTTGTTTGATAATAATATATACATATATTTTCTAATGTATCCATTTCGGAAGGAATGTCTTCAACAACAATTGTGATTTGATCTTATAAAAGTAAATTTGATTTAGATTGCTTTTTGACCATTGAATGACTATTTTTAAAACAAAGGATAATCGGGGGTATTTAATGGAAAAGAAAATTGGAGTAATAATCGGAAGTCTCCGAAAAGATTCATTTAGCAAAAAACTCGCTCAAGCCTTAATTAAATTAACTCCTCCCACTTTTAGACCTAAAATTATTGAAATAAGTGACCTTCCGCTTTACAACCAGGATCCGGATGATGAAGGAAGGCCTTATGCAGAATGGAGCCGCTTTCGTGAACAAGTTAAAGCAGTCGATGCAATACTCTTTGTTACCCCAGAGTACAACCGCTCCATTCCTGCACCTTTGAAAAATGCCATTGATGTAGGCTCCAGGCCTTATGGTAAATCCGTTTGGGGTAAAAAGCCTGCTGCAGTGGTTAGTTGCTCACCTGGCGCTATTGGCGGTTTTGGTGCCAATCAACATTTACGCCAAACCTTCGTTTTCCTGGAAATTTATTGTTTGCAACAACCGGAAATGTACATTTCGGGAATCGATAAGCTTTTCGATGAAAACGGAAATCTGAATAATGATAAAACTGAAGAATTTCTTAGTCATTTTATGGATAGTTTTACAAAATGGATTAACCTGTTTAACAAATAAATCAATTTTTTAAGCGATTTCCTACCTAATTAATCAATCAGTCCATTTAAAAATCAATAAATTTAAATTATATATTGATTAGATCTATTTTTGCTTTTATTATTTGTCCTAACTCAATGAGTCCCAAAATTATTCAATCTGTTTTCAAAATGCGTAACTAATTGAAATGAAAGAGTTTCAGCTTGCATTTCCAACTTAAATCGAGGAAAGATTATGTCCTTATATAGGTATCTGAGGAGAAAACTCAGAGCGATTAAAAATTATTTTTGGCCAGAAACCCAGGAATATATCTTCATACCGATGCAAGAACCCCAAATATCAGTTGAAAAAGAAGAAACTGAAGAAAAAGACGTAAAACCCGAATCTAAACCATTTCCCTGGCGCAAAGCCTTCGACTTAGGGAAAGACTATTTTTTTAATTCCGATGAAAAATGGATTGCCTGGTTATTGCTCATTGGAATTGTCGTTTGTGTAGTTGCAATTGTGGCTTTGACCGCAACCTTCGCCTGGTGGTCGGCTGGATTTTGGGCGCTTTTAACTGCAAAAGCGGCTATAGGCCCCATTCTAGTTAGCCTTGGCTATTTAGCTTTACAAATCACAGCAATGGTTAGCGCCTATGTTATAAAAAGTTATCTGATCGGAAAATTGTCCGTCCTATGGCGCGATTGGTTAACAACAAAGCTGATAAAGCAATTATTTAGCAGCCCAAATAATTATCTTGATTTGCATCGTTTTTCGAAAAAGATTGAAAATCTTTCACAACGTATTCAGGAAGATGTGAAGAATTTTGTGGAATTAACACTTAACCTGAGTGCCGATTTACTTAAATCCGTCTTAAGTTTCGGAACCTTTGTAGGCACTTTATGGGTGGTTGGCGGTGCTCTTGCCATTGGTCTTAATTTTGTAATTCCAGGATATTTAGTTTGGGTTGCATTAATTGTTGCAGTGATAGCATCGGTAATGACTTATTATATTGGTCGCTCACTTGCAGAAACCAATAAAAATAAAGAAAAGGCTGAAGCAGAATTTCGGGATGAATTGTCTATTTTAACCAACGAGGCTGAAAATATTGCAGTCGAAAGTGCTGAAAATTACCATGAAAAAATTATTGAAGAAAATCTTAAAAAAATTAAAGAAAAAACGAATGAAAAATTAAAAACTGAAACCAAATTGAATGCTTTTCAGAATTTTCTGTCAAACATTTCTTCTATTCTGCCTGTTATATTATCCTTGCCGCTCTACTTTGCAGGACTTATCGACTTGGGAAGCATCATGCAAGTTTCAATGTCCTTTTTTGAAGTCTCCAATTCCTTAAGTTGGTTTTCAAATACTTATCAGAATTTGAGCGAATATCAATCCAGTATTGAGCGCATAACGGAAATACAGGAAGCCTTTGAGGAAGAAGGTTTGGATGCCAATCCTAAATCGATTCTAAGACGGGAAAAAGATAAGGAAGACATCAAATTAAAAAATCTGACAATTATGAAACCTCAAGCTGAAAGTACAGATGTTATCATTCAAAACCTGAACTTATCCTTTAAAAAAGGCGAAAATGTTCTTCTAAAAGGAGAAAACGGAACGGGTAAGTCAACTATTTTCAAAGTGATTCGCGGAACCTGGAAATACGGCGAAGGAAAGGTCACTGTACCGGTCAATGAGCGGCTTTGCTTTTTACCGCAGATGCCAACAATTCCGAAAAATTCCACCTTGAAAGGAATTCTCGCTTTCCCTAGACCAGTTGAAGATTTTAGTGAAGAAGAATATTTGGATGCCTTTAACGCTATAAAAGACGCAGGCGGTATGGCTAAATTTATTCCTGATCTTCATCGTGAGGAGAAAAAGAATTGGGGTTCCTTCTTATCAGGAGGTCAAAAACAGCTTATTTCTATAGCCAGGGCTATTTTACAGAAACCTGACCGTCTTTTTTTAGATGAAGCCACAGCCGCGATGGACAACAAAACCGAAGATATGGCTTATCGGGCGCTGAAAGAAAAATTACCAGAAACGACTCTGGTTAGCATTGCTCATCGATCCTCTGTTAAAAAATTCCATTCTCGAATTGTTTATTTTGGCAGAAATGAAGAGCTAGAAACCGAAGTGATTAAAGAAAAACACAGAGCCAGTCTTTAAAATCGAGCATGCTCAAATAAAACGAGGGTTCTTATCTTTCGCAATCTGATCTAAACTCGGTATAATCCTTTCTTTTTTTATTTGGACAGTATGAAGCTGTTGCGTGGTTTGCGAAATTTCCCTGATTTTACCAGGGGAACAGTCACAACAATCGGTAATTTCGATGGCGTACATTTAGGACATCAGGCTTTATTAAAGACTCTAAGAGCAGAAGCAAGCCTTTTGGAAATGCCCACAGTCGTACTTTTGTTTGAACCTCAGCCAGCTGAATATTTGCGCCCAGAGCAATCACCGGCGCGCTTAACTACTTTACGTGAAAAATTAGCAGTTCTTAAAAATTGCCAGGTTGATTATGTAATTTGTCTTAAATTTAATGAAAAACTGGCATTGATGTCCGCTCAAGATTTTGCGGAGCACTATTTTTTTTCTACATTAAACTCCAAATTCCTACTCATTGGTGAAGATTTTCGATTTGGGAAAGGGCGCTTGGGCGATGTCAGTTTATTGACTCAATTAGGCACAAATCATGATTGTAAGGTGCAGACCTTCCCTGATTTTTCCATCAAAACAAATCGAGTCAGCTCGACTAAAACCCGAGATGCATTAGGGCAGGGCGACCTTGAGGCTGCTTCTCAATTATTAGGAAGAACCTTCAGTCTATGTGGGAGAGTAGTGAAAGGAGATGGTCGCGGTAGACAATGGGGCATTCCTACTGCAAACTTAAGTATGCAGCGCTTAAAACTTCCACTTAAAGGGGTTTTTTGTGTACAAGTTAAAAGGAATGGCGGGAAATTACTAAATGGGATCGCCAATTTAGGCACCAGACCCACCGTTGACGGCAGTAAAAATATCCTCGAAATTCATTTATTTGATTTTGACGAAAGTTTATACGGCGAAATGTTGCAAGTGTTTTTCTTGCACAAATTACGCGATGAGGTTAAATTTTCATCGGTGGATGCCTTAATAGATCAGATACATATAGATGTTGCTAGCGCCAGGTTGGAATTTTCAACCAGCCGGTTTACCCTGAATCTAGATTTAAACCCTGGCATTTTAAATTAAAAATTTTACTTAACGCTTTATAGAGTGGGCACAATGGCAGAATACAAAGATACCTTAAATTTACCCGAAACTACTTTTCCGATGAAAGCTAACCTTGCTAATCGGGAACCACAAATGTTAGCAGACTGGGAAAGCAAAGGTATTTACGGAAAAATCAGACTCTCAAGTAAGAGCCAAAAGCGCTTTCTTCTACACGACGGACCTCCCTATGCAAATGGACATCTTCATTGCGGCCATGCGCTTAACAAGATATTGAAAGACATCATAATTAAATCAAAGTCCTTAGCTGGTTTTGATGCTCCTTTTGTACCTGGTTGGGACTGTCATGGTTTGCCTGTAGAGCTAAATGTAGAAAAAAAAGTAGGAAAGGCCGGGGTTAAAATTTCTGCTACTGAATTTCGGACAAAATGTCGGGACTATGCTGCAAGTCAAATTGATATTCAGCGTCAAGAATTTAAACGCTTGGGCGTCTTTGGCGACTGGGAAAATCCCTATGTCACGATGGATCATTCCTATGAAGCGAACATAATCCGTGCTCTTGGTAAAATCATCGAAAATGGCCATTTACAACAGGGTTTTAAACCCGTTCATTGGTGTATTGACTGTGGTTCTGCTCTTGCAGAAGCGGAGGTTGAATACGAGGATAAAACCTCACCTTCCATAGATGTTGCCTTTCTAGCGATCAATCCCGCAGAAATAATTGCTTTAGTCAATGATTCATTGCCCATAAAACCTCTGATTTTACCTATTTGGACGACTACGCCCTGGACTTTGCCAGCCAATGAAGCAGTTTGTTTAAATCCAGAGTTAGATTATGTTTTAGTGGATGGAGGAGAGCGTTACTTTATTTTAAATGCTGAGTTAGCCGAATCAGCCATGCAACGTTATGGCATTGAAAATTATGAAGTGGTAGGTAAAGCGAAGGGTTCTTTGTTTGAAAACGCATTACTACAGCATCCTTTTTACGAGCGACAAGTACCCATAATTCTTGGCGAACATGTAACTACCGAATCCGGCACCGGAAATGTACATACAGCACCCGCGCACGGGCCTGATGATTATCAAGTTGGACTCGCTTATAAATTGCCGCTAGTTAATCCAGTTTTGGCAAATGGTTGTTTTGCACCTGATCTGCCTTTATTTGCTGGAATTTCAGTGTTAAAAGCCAATGAAAAAATTCTTGAGGTTTTAAACGAACGCCAAGTGCTTTTGCATGCGGAAACACTTCGCCATAGCTACCCGCATTGCTGGCGGCATAAAACTGCAATGATTTTTCTTGCTACACCCCAATGGTTTATTGCCATGGATAAAAATGGTCTGCGTGAAGCCATTCAGTCTGAAATCGAAAAAGTAAATTGGGTACCGGATTGGGGGAAAGCCCGCATTTCCACAATGGTTGAAACAAGGCCTGACTGGTGTATTTCACGCCAGCGCGCTTGGGGCACTCCGATGTCATTATTTGTTCATAAATCAACCCGAGAATTACATCCTCGCACTCTGGAATTAATCGAAGAAGTTGCAAAACTCGTTGAGAAAAAAGGGATTGACGCCTGGTTCGAACTCGAGGCCAGTGAATTGTTAGGTGTAGACGCTGAATACTATGAAAAAATACCTGATACTTTGGATGTCTGGTTCGATTCGGGTGTGTCTCACTACTGCGTATTGAAGCAAAATTCTCAACTTGGGCTTCCGGCTGAGGTTTATCTTGAAGGTTCTGATCAGCATCGCGGCTGGTTCAATTCTTCTTTAACTACCGCAGTTGCCATTTATGGACATGCTCCTTTTAAAACAGTTTTAACGCATGGTTATACCGTTGATTCTGAAGGAAAAAAACTATCAAAGTCTAAAGGTAATTATGTATCTTTAGATAAACTGATTAATCAACATGGTGCAGATATTATCCGTTTATGGGTTTCCTCAACTGATTACCGCCATGAGGTTTCTATTTCTGATGAAATAATAAAGCGAAACGCTGACGCTTATCGTCGCATTCGTAATACCGCTCGTTTTTTACTGGCGAATTTGTTTGATTTTTCTCCAGAACAGAATGCCTTGGATGGAAATCAGTTAGTCGAACTAGACCGTTGGGCCATTAAGCGTTGTCAGGACCTACAACAAGAAATCGAAGAAGACTATAAAAATTATCATTTTCACCTGATTTATCAAAAAATTCATAATTTTTGCGCGGTGGATATGGGTAGCTTCTATCTCGATGTTATTAAAGATAGGCAATACACCACACCAAAAAATAGTCTAGCCAGACGCTCCTGCCAAACGGCTATGTATCATATTGCTCATGCTTTAACGCGATGGTTAGCGCCCATCCTGTCCTTTACTGCTGAAGAAATTTGGCAGGTCATCCCTGGAAAAACCAGTGAATTTATTTTTCTTGAGCGCTGGTATCAGGCCTGGCCGGAAATGCAAAATATTGACATGGCTTTTTGGCAGCAACTGCAGCTTATCCGCGATGAAGTCAATAGAGCTCTTGAAAACAAACGTAAGGAAGGGGTAATTGGTTCTGCGCTGGCAGCCGAAGTTATCCTTTATGCGAATGAGGATTTATACCCTGTTTTAAGCAGACTGGATAATGAATTGCGTTTCATTCTGATGACATCGGCAGCGGTGGTGAAGCCAATATGTGAAGCCATTGATGATATTGTATATAACAAGGACTTAAATCTGGCAATTTCAGTAAATACCTCTATCTATGAGAAATGTAGCCGTTGCTGGCATCGCTGTGAGGATGTTGGCTTTAATGAACAATACTCTGAACTATGCCTGCGTTGTGCGGGTAATGTCAGCGGGAAGGACGAAGTGAGGCACTTTGCATGAAAAAATGGCCGTGGTTTTTATTAAGTATTTTTGTCGTTGTTATTGACCAATTAACAAAATATTGGGCGGAAGCCAATTTAGTACCCTATCAGCCAGAAGCTGTATTTTCGATGTTCAATTTTACTTTGGCTTACAATACTGGAGCCGCTTTTAGTTTTTTAAGCGGCGTAGGAAGCTGGCATCGTTGGTTTTTTGCAGGTTTTAGCATTGCAATGAGCCTGGTTCTGACTATTTGGTTAATTCGATTATCACCCAAAGCCAAACTTCAATCTTTAGCAATTAGTTTGATTCTGGGTGGCGCTGTGGGGAATTTATATGATAGAGCAGCAATGGGACATGTTATTGATTTCATTGACTTATACTATGAAAATCACCATTGGCCTGTTTTCAACCTGGCTGACGCTGCAATCTGTCTGGGCGCTTTCTTGCTTCTTATTGATATGGGATTTTCACATCAAACTGAGACTAAATTGATCTAAGTAAAGAGTTATGATTATATTGCTTTTACTTTTCACCTGATAAATAAGATTAAAATCTAAAAAGCAGCTTAGAAAATGGGCTTGTAGCCCTTTAACCTAATTGAAGAATCCTCATATTTTCAATTTCTTTACATATCAAATATTATAAAAAGCTCAAAGATTATTCAACATCCGAAACTAATGCTGCCTAAATACCCCACTTTTACTTCAAAAAATTGAAGTTAATTAATAACTTGATTTTTCAATCCTTATAATTATCAACTTTTTCCCCTAAGTTAAACCTTAAGATAAATTAGGGTTGATCATTTTATAAACACTTGGTAGAATAATATACAAAATAACGGCATGTTGGTTAAATGTTAATAAGATGCTCATTAGATTATAGGTAGTTATGAAAAATCGATTCGAAATTAAAAATGCATCCCACAGTTCATCTGTAGGTTTTTTTCCCACAAGTTCTGAAAATACTCACAGCACACTATCTTCATCTCTCTTTTCTGACAGTGAAGATAGTTCAGATCTATTTAACTATATAGAAGCTAATCCGATAAAAATTAGCTGTTGGCGGGAAAATGTTTGTGCTGATTTATTAGCTTTTACAAAAAATAAACTAAAGCTTTCCTCTTCATTAGCTCCCTTAAGTAGCCCTTCGAAATCCAAAGCGATTTCGCAGCATGCTAAGGACCAAAAAAAAGAGCAGCTGAATCATGCTTTATATATTTTTAGTCCACTGGGCCAAGAACTCGATAAATGCAATCAAAAAATTAATTTAGTTCATGAATACTCAGGACGAAGTTATGAACTTCTAATGAATTCTGCTCGCACTTTCAAATCTATGTTAGAGCAGAAAGGTGAAGGCAATTGTGAAGTTTTTTTTAGGCAACTGGGAGTTGCTGAAGCCTTTGACCTCGCTAAAAATATAAATAGATATTCACCCATTACTCTTCTTATGTTTCTATTCCTTACTAATAAATATCCAATTGCTCCTCAGGACAAAATCATCGATTATTTGCTGCAATGTCAAAATCAGGAACATTCGGATATCTTTTTAGCGTCTAAAGAGTTAGATAATTACCTTTATCTTCATTTCCCAACTCAAACAACTTTAGAAAATTATCAAGAAACACAGCATTTGCTAGAATCAAAGTTTTTTTAAAAATTGGAATTTATTTGTATTTTTACAGAGGTTTAAAAGCATCATTCGCTAATTATTAAAGTAAATTAGCACACTTATCTAAAGTGTCACTCCCAATAAGTGCTGCCTTTTGTAAGGAATACAAAAGTAATAGTAGCAGCTGAGCCACAAAATTTGATTGGTAAAGTTAATATATTGAATTTATTCAGCTTTATTAAAGCTGACCTTGCTTAATAACTAATCAAATTTCGTGAGCATATTAAACAATAAAATGTTTTTTATGTATTAAGCAAAAACCCCAGTAGAAAGGGCATTTAAATGCTCGCTTTCCGGATTCAATATACTTACAGCAGCGACTGCAGGTAAGCTTAAATAATGCTCGGCCTCATCCCATTCTATTTCAGCAGGAAATAACCGTAACATCGGTAAACATTTGTTCAGTGAAGCGCAAAAAGCAAGATCAGCTGGATAAGGTCTGGCCTGATGATAGCCTAAGGCCATTACTTGCATGGCTTCGGAAATTGTTGAAATACCTGGTATGTAATTGATGGAATAAATAGCTGCGGTTTGAGCTATTGCAGGAAGAAAACCGGGGCTTGAAACAAAATGAACGCCGGCCTGATAACATTCTTCTAATTGCTTAGTGCTAATAATATTACCCGCACCCACTCGTAAAGCAGGAAAATCATTTAGAATTTTTTTCAATAAACTTTCTTCGTGACAATTAATTTCAACTACTGAAAAACCAGCCTGAACAATTTGTTGGAGCCTTTCAAAAAGGAGGGCATCTACATCGAGGGTTACTATAATTAACTGATTCCCAAATAATTTATCACTCATCATTATTTATTCGCTAGCTGACTGCAACATCCGTTCATGTTAGAAGAGTTGCAGCCGCTTAGCAAGTATTTCCACTAAAACTTAAAGGGGGAAGGGGTCGTTTTAAAAGGAGTTGGGCTGTTGCTAGCGCGATGTTCTTTATCGTGTTTTTGCGGATGCGCACTGGGAATTGGGTTTATTCCTGGCTTGTTAACGGAAATACCGAGTCGCTCCAAATTGGCTAAAAGATGATTCATTTTGCTAACTTCAATTTTCTGATTGGGTTTAACTGTATTGCTAAAAATGTCCTGCGCAGCTTTATTTGGTTGACCATTCGAATGTAGAAGACCATTTTTAAACTGATTGATTGCCTCTACTGTCGGGTTAAAGCGCATTAATTGCAATATTTGCCGATAACTTTGGGTCTGTGAAAATTGAGGTTTTAATTGGGGTTGATTGGATTTCATTGTCGGCTTGGGAGTTGGCACTTTAGACAAATCCATTTTAGGTTCGAGTATTAACGCCAACGCACCTGCTTCTGCCGCTTTTGCCTGATTCAATTGATTGGTTAAATCAAGGATGTCTTTCTGTAGGGTGGCGCTTCGGGTAATAAGACTTTGTTTTTTCTCTTCAAAAAGACCAAGTTCCGTTGCTTTATACTGATTAATTTTAGTTTTAATAAGAGCAATCTCTGGTTTTGAAGCTTCATAACTTTCTTGCGCTTTTGCCTTTTCATCGGCTGTCATATTATCAAAATTTTGACCTGGACTGAGCAAATAGAGTTTGCCGCTAACTTTATCTTTAAATAATTGCTGTTGATTATCGACAACAAAGGCCGCCTTTTTAAAGGAATCAGTGGTACTACCTTCTGCATCGTAGTATTTTTTTTGTAAGTTAAGGACTGACAATATAGAGTTCATCCCTTCAGCTTGTACATTAAGCCCATCAAGATGATTTAAAAGTTGCTCAGCCTTTAAATCTTCACCATTTTCAACATGTTGTTGTATAGTCTCTGAAAATTGTCTCAATTGCTCACGAATTGCACTAAGAGCTGCGTCTGTCACTTCAATTCGTTTTGAATGGTTTTCAAAGGTTGTTAAAAAATCAGCATGTTCATCTAAAGTTTGTAAATGGGTAGCGAGAATGGCGTAGCGTTCCAAAATCTTGGCAGATTCTGCTTCATGTAAATTAATTTCGCTTTCAAGCAATTGAGCTTCTTCCAAGGTTTCCTGTAGATCATTTTCAATAGCTCGAGTGGCTAAAGAATAAGACGCTATGATGTGATCCCTTAAAACATTGTCGTAGTAATCGGGATTGACAGATGTACTCGACGACGATTGTTGAGCAGCCATTGCTGCCCCATAGGCTAAACTTTTATCAATTTGTTGTTGATAGGCTGCGTTAAGCTTAGACCTGGCTTCTTTTTTCGCTATCTTATGCAGGCGTATCTGGACCAAGCGAATCTGAGTCATTAAAAGCTGTCTTAAGAGGCTTTCGCGCATAATTTGCTCAGCTTTGAGTTCTTTTAATGCGACTAGTAGAACCAGCAGATCACTTAATAATTTTTTGGTTTTCTCACCAGCGGGAGATTTAAGAAAGGAAATCACATCTCTCGCCGATTTTAATCCATATTGACCAAGAAATTGAGAATTAATTTCTTTATTGTCAACAACAGAATTTTTTCCGGGTTTGAATAAATTGGGTTGTAAGATTTTGGTTAAATCAGCTTCGCTAATAATGACTTTTTTACCATTGACTCTAAGCACTAAATCACCTTCGTGGGCTTTATCGCTAAGAAGTTCAACCTGATCATACTTTTGCAATTTGGAAGGTTGGGATTTTTCAAACGCGGTAGGGGTTTGTTTGTCTTTTGTCATGTAAAACTCACCTAATTTACCTAATACTTTAAATTATACACAAAAGAATTGACTATACAATAGTCAAAGTGATTTTTCTAAGAACTACATCACCAGCAATTGCCTGCTTCTCGCTTAGGTGGGCCATTAGTGGCAGAACTAGCACTTTTGCGGCCAAAATTATCCAGATGCAGGGTTTTGCAGGCATTATCCTCTAGAGCCTGAGCTCCCTGAGGAATAGCTATTAAATGGTAATCTTTAGAGCTTTGATGGCTTATTGCCAAGCTATACCATCTTTGTGCTGATTGATTTGAGGAAAGGACATCCGTTTCAGAGCCAGTCCCCAAAGTAGCGCCTTGGTAACTTTGTTGCTTGCTGTAGTAATTTTCCATCTGATTGGCAAGTTCAATAAGTGCGATTTGACCGTCAACACGTCTCGCTCGAACAATCGACTCGCGGTATCCAGGATAAGCAAAGCTGGCAAAAATTGCGATGATAGCAATAACAAATACTATCTCTATTAGAGAAAAACCTTGATGATTCATATGATTCCATTGGGGGCGAGGAAAACGGGAGAATTATAAAATAAATTCAGTTGGATCTTAAGCGAAAGTGAGTCCTCAAATATGCAATTATCTGTTTTTAGAATGATTCCTATCGATAAGCGCCTGTTCACATTTATGGTTTTTTAAAAATTCTGCTAACTTAAACGATCTCTGCTAAAATGCACTAAAAATTACACAGGATTAATGATTAATGACAAGTTATTGTGGTTATATTGCTTTGGTAGGTCGACCTAATGTCGGTAAATCTACTTTGATGAATTATATATTGCAGCAAAAAGTATCAATTACTTCCCGCAAACCACAAACCACAAGACACTCTATTTTAGGAATTCAAACCAAGGGCGATTATCAATTTGTTTACGTCGATACGCCAGGAATTCATCAAGGTTCAAAAAAAGCAATGAATCGTATGATGAATAAAACGGCCAATGCTGTGCTAAGCGACGTGGATGTAATAGCTTTTGTTGTTGATGGTACCCATTGGGAAGAGGGAGATGAATATATTCTTCGTTTGATTAAGCAATCTGAGGTTCCCTGTGTGCTGGTAGTCAATAAGGTCGATAAAATCGCCGATAAAAGTCAATTACTTCCTTGGTTGGAAGCAATGAGCCAACGTCATGAATTCGTGGCTATTATCCCTTTATCTGCTAAAACCGGCGTGCAGGTAGATAATTTGCAGGAAAAATTACAGGGTTTTTTACCGGAAGGTCCTCATTTGTTTGACGATGATCAATTCACCGATCGCTCTACACGTTTTATGTGTGCAGAACTTCTTCGCGAGAAAATTTTTCGTTTATGTGGTCAGGAATTGCCTTATTCAACGACTGTGGATATTGAATCTTTCAAAGATGAAGAGAATCTGGTACGAATTCATGCCTTAATTTTGGTGGATAAGGAAAACCACAAACGTATGATTATCGGCGACAAAGGAAAAAAGCTAAAGGAAATGGGAACCAGTGCTCGCATGGATATGGAAAAATTACTGGGGAAAAAAGTATTTCTGCAATGTTGGTGCAAGGTAAAATCGGGCTGGGCTGATGATGAACGCTTATTGAAGCAACTAGGCTATGACCACTAAAGCACTTGAAGCCTGGGTTTTGCATAAAAAGCCCTCCGGCGATAGTTCTTTACGTCTGACATTTTTTACTCGTAAAATGGGAATTGTAGAATGCCTTTACAAAGGCGGACGAACCCCAAAAAAACAAGCTGTTTTGCAACCTTTCCAATCGCTATGGCTCAATTTGAATGTCCATCGTGATTGGTATTTTGTCCGCCATATTGAAATCATCAAAAATACGATACCACTCAAGGGCAATGCGCTTTTTGCAGGCTTTTATGTGAATGAATTGCTTTATTATGCACTTAAACCTCAAGATCCCCAACCCGAGCTTTTTAATGCCTATGTACAGGTCATGCAAGGTTTATCTGCCATAAGCGAGCGCTTGGCAATCGAAATTTTACTAAGACGGTTTGAATGGATCTTATTAAAAGCCTGTGGTTATTCGCTTAAGCCACAAAATGGGTTTAAACAAGAACATTATTACCAACTTATTGCCGGCGAAGGCTTTGTTAAAGCAGAGGCTGGCTTTTCTGGAAAAGATATTATTGAACTGGCCGAGGGGCGGCTTGAAACGCTCTCAGTTTTAAAAAGCGCTAAACTTATCATGCGTCAGGCGATAGACCATCTTTTGAATGGAAGAGTTTTAAAATCCAGATCTTTATTTCTAGCAAAATCTGACAAGTTGGCATGTAAATCGCTTAGCTAAAGCAAGAAATTGGTTTAGCAAATTGGCCTCACCTCAGGGTGAAAGGCTTAAAAATGGAAGCTTAGACTATGGCGAATACAGATTCCATTGTGATTCGATTAACCGGTGATTCCGGTGATGGCGTACAACTTGTAGGCGAACAACTGACTATTACGGCTGCTCTTACTGGCCGCGATGTAAGAACTTTACCCGATTTCCCGGCTGAAATCAGAGCGCCTGCAGGAACAGTGGCTGGCGTATCTGGCTTTCAGTTAGCCATGGCAGAACATGCGATTTTTACTGCTGGTGAGGAATTGGACGTCTTGGTGGCATTAAATCCAGCCGCCTTAAAAAATTCACTTGAGCATCTCAATCCAGGCGGTCTGTTAATCATTAATGAAGATAGTTTCTCTGAAAAGGATTGGCAAAAAGCAGGTCTTAATTCTGAATCTTTTCAAAAAAACACCGAACAATATCAATTAATTTCCCTGCCCTTAATTACTCAATCTACGGAAGCAGTTGCCGGACTAGATATTAGTCATGCCCAAGCTAAAAAAGCTAAAAATTTCTACGTCTTGGGCTTAGTTCTTTGGCTTTTTGATTTACCAACTGATAGTTGCCTTAATTTCATCCAAAAAAAATTTAAATCCCAACCCTTAATCTCCAAAGCAAATGAATTAACACTTTTAGCCGGTTACAATTATGCGATGACCCTTGAATTGAGCCGTCGCGAATTTATGATAGGTCAGGTCAATCGGGAAAGTGGTGACTATCGACAAGTTACTGGCGTGGAAGCGCTTTCTTTGGCACTTGCTACACTAGCCGTAGGAACAAAAATACCTTTATTCGTTTCAGGCTACCCAATTACACCAGCTTCAGCAATCTTACAGGAATGCGCTAAATTAGCTGACTATGGCGTGCAATTATTGCAAGCTGAAGACGAAATTGCCGCTATCTGCGCTTGTATTGGGGCTGCCTTCGGAGGTTGTTTAGCGCTCACTTGTACTTCGGGACCAGGCCTTGATTTAAAATCAGAAAGCCTTGGTTTAGCGGTGATGACTGAATTGCCGCTTGTCGTTATCGATGTACAGCGTGCTGGGGCCTCAACAGGTTTGCCTACAAAAACCAGTCAATCCGATTTACGCCAGGCCTTATATGGTCGACATGGGGAAGCACCGTTGCCCGTAATTGCAGCTAAATCAGCAGCCGATTGCTTTTACACAGTGATTGAAGCCTTTAGCATCGCCACAAAATACATGACGCCAGTTATTGTATTACTGGACGCCTATCTGGCTAATGCAGCTGAGCCTTGGAAAATCCCGGCACCCGAATCGATTAAACTTCCCAAAATTAACTTCAATCGATTTCCAAAACCCTATCAGCGCGATGAGAATTTAGCTAGAAGTTGGAATCTTCCTGGCACTCCCGGCTTTATTCATCAAATTGGCGGTTTGGAGAAGCAGGGAGATGAAGGGCGGGTCAGCTATGACGCAGAAAATCATCAACATATGGTTAAATTAAGAGCGGATAAAATAGCGGGGATTTCTAAAGATTACGCCAGTTTGGTTATTGAAGGCGATTCAAATGCCAGAACTTTAATCCTGGGTTGGGGGTCGACTTACGGCAGCTTAAAGTCCGCTGTTAACGAATGCAATGAAAAAGGAATAGCAATTGCTTTCGTACAATTGCGTCATTTAAACCCTTTACCTGCGGATTTAGGAAATTTGCTCGCCCGATTCGACAAAGTATTAATAGCCGAATTAAATTCTGGTCAATTATGTCAAATCATCCGTGCAACTTATCTGGTGGATGCCCAGTCTCTTTCGCAATGTAATGGTCAATCCTTTTCATTAAGCCAACTTATTGAGTCGATTAAAACTGAATGCATAACTGTTGAAAAGTTGAAAAAGCCACAGGTTGAGGATATCAATGAGCAACTTTAAACGTGAAGATTTCATGAATTCGACCGAAGTGCGATGGTGTCCAGGCTGTGGTGATTATGCGATTTTATCAGCCTTGCAGCGCGTTTTACCCGAGCTTGGTCTCGCACCTGAAAAGCATGTTTTTGTATCAGGAATAGGCTGTGCCGGGCGTCTTCCTTATTATATGAATACCTATGGTTTTCACACCATTCATGGCCGGGCAACGGCAGTGGCAACTGGACTTAAGGCAATGCGTGAAGATCTGACAGTTTGGGTTATAACAGGCGATGGCGATGCCTTAAGTATTGGCGGCAATCATTTAATTCATTGTTTGCGTAGAAACGTTAATGTGAATATTTTGCTTTTTAATAATCAGGTTTATGGTTTAACCAAAGGTCAATTTTCACCGACTTCGCAAAAAGGACAGGTAACCAAAACTTCGCCCCAAGGGGTTTTTAATGAGCCAATTAATCCTTTGACCCTTGCCTTAGCTGCGGGTGCAAGTTTTGTTGCCCGAGCGGTCGATAAAGATCCCAATCATTTAGGTTCAATTTTGAAAGAAGTCTATCAACATCAAGGCACTTCCTTCGTTGAAATTTACCAGGATTGCAACATTTTCAACCACAAAGCCTTTGATGACTTTGCCGTTAAATCGAATCGATCGGATAAAACGATTGTGCTCGCAGAAGGCCAACCCTTATTGTTTGGACCTAAAAATGAATGGGCTTTGAATTTGGAAAGGGAACGATTTGTCAAAATTAATAGTCAATCTGAAAACCTTTATTGTCATGATTCATCAGATTATATTGCTGCCATGCGTTTGGCTCGGTTGCATTTTCCGGAGTATCCCGTTCCGCTTGGCATCTATTATAAAAAGGAACGCGAAGTTCTCAATTTGGATAAAAAGGGTCAAAAAACAATGGCCGATTTGACCTCTTTATACCGGGCTAGTGCATCCTGGCAACAAGGCAGTTAACCTTATCACCTCAAACCTCAAACCTCAAAATCGTGAGCCAATAACCGTCGATGAGAACGAAAATAGGTAAGAGGCGACTGTTCAAGTAAGTCAGCTAATTTTTCCATATAAATACAAGCAAAACGGTCTACTTGATATGCGAAATAGCTTTCTTCTGCGCCTGCACGAAATATACGTCCCCATCTGTAATTGTAAAAACCTTGCTCTTCAATTAATAATTTTGAAATTTCTGAATCGATAGCTGTGGTTTGGTTTTGTAACGCCATTAATTCGGCTTCACGCTGATTTGAGTTCTCTTCAATATCGAGGGTATGCAGTGCCAGATGTTTCTCTTCCAGCACCTTTTTCTGCTCCATGAAATCAACAATTTTTTTCTGCAAGGGCAGAGCTTTTCTTTGAGATTGGACTTCCTGACCTAGTTCTTCTACAACTAAGGCAGTTCGCCAGTTACAGTCTTTCTTCAAACGTAAGATGTCGCCATAAATGTGATCGCCGATGTATAAAATTTCATCTCCATTAATTTCCAGATCTTCTGTAAACTTAGTAGCACAGCCGCCTTGATAAACCCCAGGGCATATTTTACCAGGCGTATTCGTCATTGTGCCGGTTTTAGTATCGACGGATAAAAATCTTAATTTGTCATAGAAGAAGCGAGGTTTGTTTGCCAGTGTTATGACGTATTCGAACAAATCCTCCCAGGTTTCACCCTCTTTAAGAAAGGGATTTATAGCATAATCTAACAAGAGTTTGCTGTAGTAAAAATCTGAATTGGTAAGGACAAAAATCTTCTTGTTGTAATTAATGTAGCGTTTTAATCCCTCCACAACTTCTGGTTCTTTAAGAACATAATCAGCGAGATTTTTGGAAATGTAGCCTTTTAAACTTCCATCGGAATGTATTTTATCGACGGTGCTTAATACATCCAGAGCGATTGTGGCATAGCTAGGCAGTTCGTCAATTTTTTCATCCTTTAAATCAATTAATTGACTGAAAAGGGCACAAAAGGCAATCGAAAAAGAGGTGTCAATCGCGAAGTAATTGGGATCATTCAGATCAACATAAATAGAGCGGTAGAATTTTTTCTGTTCTGCATAATTAATTTGTTTTGTACCATGATAACTTTGACGAATTGCACCATAACGGCTTAACTTTAAAATATTACCATTTTTACTATCGATAATGAGCCCGCGAATGGCATCTTGAAAATTAAATTCAAAAGTTTTAATCAATTCGGGGTAGTTTTTGTTTTTAAGTAGATCTTCAACCACAAGCTTATAGACTAAAGATTCAAAATTTTTTGTATTATAGCGAATCAGGGTATGATCCATATCCAAACCTATAAATTTGATTTTTTTCATATTCAAAATACGGTTTACAAAAACTTTCGAATTCATTTGTTTTTCCCAAAAAAAAACCCCGATTGGCTACCGGGGTTTATATTTATGAAGTTTATTAGTTGCGCCCTGAAAATGCACTAAGTAGATTCAGAAGGCTTACAAACAAGTTATAGATTGATACAAAAAGAGAAACGGTTGCAGAGATATAATTTGTTTCTCCGTTATGTATAATTTCACTGGTTTGGAAAAGTATTAAGCCAGAAGAAATTAATACAAAGAGTCCTGAAATCGCTAATTGTAAAGCTGGGATGCTAAAAAATATTCCAGCTATCATGCCTAACAAAGCGACCATTACACCTACAAATAAGAAGCCACCCAAGAAACTGAAATCTTTGCGAGTTGTCAGGGCATAACCTGAAAGGGCAAAGAAAATGATTCCTGTTCCGCCTAATGCGGTACCAATTAGCTGATGGCCATTGGCAAAGCTCATCATGTAATAATTTAGCAGTGGTCCAAGGGTGTAGCCTAAAAAGCCAGTGAAGGCAAAGACTGACACAAGGCCAAGAGGACTATTTCTTAATGACTGAGTTAAAAACATTAAACCGTAAACACCAACAATCATTAGTATTGGATTCATAGGTTTTACGGCAAAGATAAAAGCTGTATAAGCCATAAGTGCGCTAAAGAGAAAGGTCATGCTGAGTAAAAGGTAGGTATTTCGTAAAACTTTATTAGTGGCAAGAACCGATTCACTACGCTGACTTAGAGTTGTGACGTTATCTCTGTTCATACAATAACTCCAGATTATTTAATGTTAGTGTAGCATACATGGGGATATTTTGTTGGTTTTTCAAGTTTATAGCGATGCTTTATTACTGGCAAGCGCTATTTTTTCTGAATTTATACGATATAGAATCGCTGGCTAAGTTATAATTAATAAGAAAACTATAGAAATTGATAAATTCGGAACGGATTATGCCCAAAATAGCCGCAGCACAAATGGTCTCCTCTGCTTCTACAATAGATAATCTTAATAAAGTTGAGACTTTCTTTCAAAAAGCAAAAGATTTACAGGTCGAATTGCTTGTTTTACCTGAAAATTTCGCATTTATGGGGATAAATGAGAGTGATAAGCTGCAAATTGCTGAAAAATACCTCGACGGTGAAATTCAAAGTACAATTTCTCTCTTAGCGAAGCGTTATAACCTATGGGTAATTGCTGGTACCCTGCCCTTGCAGGGTGCTAAAAATAGAGTAAGAGCCTCCTGTATTGTTTATGATAATAAGGGTTTAACGGTTGCTCGTTACGATAAAATCCATCTTTTTGATGTCCAGGTTTCTGAAAAAGAAAGGTACGACGAATCGTCAACTGTGGAAAGAGGCGAAGAATTGGTTGTGGTAGATACGCCTGTAGGGAAGGTTGGATTGACTGTTTGTTATGATCTGCGTTTTCCCGAGTTATATCAGCAATTAGTTTGCCTTGGAGCAGAAATATTTTCTGTACCCTCAGCCTTTACTGCGATAACTGGGGTTGCTCATTGGGAAGCCTTATTGCGGGCGCGTGCGATTGAAAATTTATCCTTTGTAATAGCCCCCAATCAGGGTGGTTTACATGAAAATGGTCGTCAAACCTATGGTCATAGCCTAATAATTAACCCATGGGGGAAAGTTCTTGTTGGCTGTGAGACTGGAGAAAGTTTAGTAACTACTGATATTGATTTGCAGGAATTACGGCAATTGCGCCTAAAATTTCCAACCAATGATCATCATGTGCTCAATAGATAATTTACCTATTCCTTTGCAAGATAAGGAACGTGATTTGGAGATAAAATTATGATTCAGGCATTAGCTTTTGCCAAAGATTTACTTCTTAAGCCCGCATCGCTTGACGAATCTGCTTTAGAAAAATTAATTCGCTCAATGATTAGTCGACATGTGGATGATGCTGATCTTTATTTTCAAAGTTCTAGCCATGAATTTTGGTATCTTGAGGACTCAGAAGTAAAAACGGGCAGCTACTCGATTGACCGCGGTGTTGGTGTGCGTGCAGTAAGTGGTGATAAAACCGGATATGCTTATTGCGATGATATTTTATTACCAGCGATGCAGCGCGCAGCAGATGCAGCCAGATCAATTGCTTTTACAGGTTCGCAATCCATTCAACCTGTTCACATAGCTGGAAAGGCACCAGCCCGCTACACACCCCTAAACCCAATTGAGGGGATGACCAAAGCTGAAAAAATTGCCTTATTAGAAGCCATTGACAAAGAAGCAAGAAAAGTCGACTCCAGGGTTATTCAAGTCAACGCCTCTCTGACTGGAACTTTTGAAGTAGTCATGATTGTAGGTCTGCATGGCGAGATGAAAGCAGATATCCGCCCACTTGTTAGCGTGAATGTTAGCGTGATTGTTGAAGATAAGGATGGCCGCAAAGAATCAGGGCGCTCAGGTGGTGGTGGGCGGGTTGCCTATTCTTATTTCACAGAAAAAGATGTTGCACTGGGTTATGCGAGAGAGGCGGTACGTGAAGCTTTAAACAATCTTGATGCAGAAGATGCTCCCGCAGGCACAATGCCAGTTGTTGTTGGACCGGGCTGGCCAGGTGTACTCTTGCATGAAGCAGTTGGGCATGGCTTGGAAGGGGATTTTAATCGCAAAGGGTTATCGGCTTTCTCTGGTTGCATGGGACAACAGGTTGCCGCAAAAGGAGTTACGGTTGTTGATGATGGCACTTTAAAAGATAGAAGAGGTTCACTTACAATTGATGATGAAGGAACACCCTCTCAATGCACAACCCTTATCGAGGACGGCGTTTTGGTAAACTACATGCAAGATAAATTGAACGCGAAGTTGATGAATATGAAACCCACAGGAAATTGTCGCCGTGAATCCTACGCGCATTTACCCATGCCGCGCATGACCAACACCTACATGTTAGCCGGCAAACATTCACCTGAAGAAATTATTCGCTCAGTTAAACGCGGGTTGTACGCAGTGAATTTTGGCGGAGGGCAGGTTGATATAACTTCTGGGCAATTCGTATTTTCAGCCTCTGAAGCCTATTTGATTGAAGATGGAAAGATAACCAGACCCGTAAAAGGCGCCACATTAATTGGCAACGGACCAGAGGTTATGAAACAGATTTCAATGATTGGCAACGACCTTTCCCTTGATAGTGGAATCGGTGTTTGCGGTAAAGAAGGCCAATCAGTCCCTGTAGGTGTTGGCCAACCTACACTTAAAATTGATGCTTTAACAATAGGTGGTACCCGTTAGATTAAGATTGAGGCGACCCAAAATACAGTAGCAATTAAATTTAAAATGATTTAATTTAGACATCCCTTATCTCGGAGAACCAAGATGTTTAAAAAATTGTCTTTAATCTTACTTGCTACTGCAATCTCCAGTTATACCTATGCCGATATTATTGAATTAGATGCCCTAAATCCCGATCATTGCAGGCAGCAGATTTTAAATAGCACCGATGAGTTTCCCGTGATCGCTGCCTACACATCTAACAGTTTAGATGGCAACTCTAAATCGTTCATGAAAAAATTTGAACTCTTAGCTAAAAATCATCCTGAAAAAACTTTTTTCAAATGGGATGCGAAAAAAGATTTAGGGCATGCTACTCAAGCTCTATGTTTGCAACAATTAGGCTTTGTAGTTCCTCCTAACATCCTTTTATTTGGTGTGATTAAAGATGAGAAAATCGGGACAATGATGACTGCACCCTTACGCTTACAATGGGCAGGCCAAATGTCAACCGAAGATATGAACAGCTTTATTGATGTTTCTGATTCGCAAATGAGAACGTCCATGTTGTCTCATAAAAATCGCTAAAGAATAAAATTCACTGTCAACTCAACCATTATTGAGTTGACAGTGCTCTATTTAAGATCTCAAGAATTTATACACTCTTCATTAAATTGATTAACAAAGTCAGTCAATTTTTGCGGCTCCAGCTTTGTTATTTTTTTAGAAATATAAGAAGCTAAAAGTTTATTGAAGCATTCTTGATATTTACCTTGATTAGGCATATTCGCTATGTCTGCATCTTGTCCTAAATCGACATAAGACAATTTTTCCCCTGAGGAAGAATCAGCTTCATAAATTGCTGTAGCGGAACAACAAACTGCACAAGCTGATAAATCATCAAAAGCCTTTAGTTGATGTGGATTCTTATCGACAAGGGTTAGGAAATCAGCGGCAGTAAGGTTGACGCTAAATCGAAGCTGATTATTATTTTCAACTACATCCTGCACGCCCCCATTACACCGGTCACCACCCATTAAAGTTTTAATTTCAAGGGCTTGGGGATTTTTTTGTTTGACTAATTTAAGCGAAGTAAATTCGCCACTACCGCCGCTATTATTGAGTGTATAAGCCCAAAATTGGTTAGCACCTGCCGAGAAAACTTTATAATAACTCATGCCCTGTGAATCAGAGCTGGAATCTTTCCAATTAAACCCCACATAGCCTTTTTTAATTAGATCCTCATCCTGACCCGTAACTCTATATTTCTCTTTTTTAATGCCACAGGTTTTAAGATCAATTGTATTTAAATTGGATTCCAAATTAGAGAAACAAAGCGGGTCAACTGGTTTTCCTGAAAACATGAGACTTGGTACCGCATTGGCCGAGTTAATTATAAACAGTAATAGTATAGGGATTGTTAATCTACCCGTTAATTTCATATTTTCAATCCTGGTTAAAAAAAAACATGGTAAAGGAGCACCCTTACTTTGGTCAATGGTAGAGCACATGATAGAAGATCAAATTTAAATCTGAAGTTTAGGGATGATTAATCAATTTCCCCCAGAAAGAATGATATTTGGTTAAGGCTGTTGAGGAGCGCCAGAATTTGGTTGGACTGTTGGAGCCTGTTGGATATTTGGTTGTTGATCAATAGGCTGCTGAATAGCAGGTTGCTGTTCAATTGCTGGTTGGGGTTGGGCAGCAGGTTGTTGAATAGTAGGTTGTTGCTGCACATCTAGTTGCTGAATTCCAGGCTGGGGTTGCATTTCAGGCTGTGGAGAAATACCTGATTGGGGTTGCTGTATTTCAGATTGTGGCTGAGTAGCTGGTAGTTGTTGGGCTTCAGGTTGCGGCTGAGGTTCAGCTTGTAGCTGATTAGCAGGCACTTGTTGTACTTCGGGTTGTGGCTGAGTCTCTGGTTGTATCTGAGTTTCAGAGGGTTGTTGTATTTCGGTTTGTGGTTGAGTTTCGGGTTGAGGCTCAGGCTTGATAATATCATTGGGTTGTGTTGGCTCAGCTGGTTTCACTGACTCATCGGGCTGTGTTGGCTCAGCTGGTTTTATTGACTCATCTGGATTTGTTGGTTCAGCTGGTTTCAAAGATTCAACGGGTTTTGTTGGTTCCGCAGGTTTCAGAGATTCATCGGGTTGTGTTGGTTCAGCTGGTTTCAGAGATTCATCGGGTTGTGTTGGTTCAGCTGGTTTTATTG
>JACCVV010000014.1 GCA_013697955.1 Tatlockia sp.
ATTATTTATTTTGTAAAAGAGGATATTATGAAAAATAATATTCGCTATTCCTTCAAGCGAACCGAAAAAGCACATCAACAACTGATACATGAATGGATTGCTCAAAAACATATAAATGGGCCTAGCGTTCCGGAACTTGCGCTCTGATGCAAAAACCCAAAAAAAGTTGTAATAACGAAAAACATATAGTTATTATTTATGCCAGATCTGTTTCAAGCTATTTACTATTTATTTAGATAGCATTCTTTTCTTTAGAAGGAAGAAAATAAATATGGCAATAAGGTATTTTGTTAATCATAATGGCTAATATTGTGTATTAAATTTTTGCATCAGAGCGCAAATTCCGGAGCGCTAAGCCTTATAACAAATAAGATATAATGCTAGAGTTATTTTTCAATCTCTTACTTGTTACATCCCTATTAAGTTCTATTTTTATATTTCAGCCTCTATATCCCATATGAAATATATTTATTCATTTTGCCTAATCATTAAATAATAAAAAATGAACAATTCAACCTATCGTTCAATAGGAAAGGTGCATAAGGTAGCCTTAAGGATTTCTTGGTACAATATGTTGAATATCTATGCAGCAAGTATATTGCTCTTCGAGGAGAACACATGTATACCAAGAAAGAATGTATTGAATTATTTGGCGAATATTTATTGAATAAAGAACCTCCCTATAAAATTAATTTACCTCGAATGGTGATTGCTCATATTTTAGGTGGAACTTATAATCCGGACCTGATTGATGCCAACTGGTATGAAGAAGAAGCTTATAAAGATCATCCATTTAGTTTAGTTGGAATTGAAGATAAAACTAATTCTTATCTTAAAGAATATGATACTTGGCGCTGCACTTTAAACCTCAGTCAAAATAATAAAGCAGAAACTCAAAAAGAGTGTAATAATTTTAAGGAAATTTTAGATTATGCTGCAAATACTATGCAGCCAGTTGTCATTGGTGAGTCCCATATTGATATGACTCCTAATGCAATTCTTATGCATAATTTAGAATTATTAGAAGAAAAAAAAGCAATTATTTTTATTGAAGGATTATTTTCCGAATTGCAAGAAGAACTTAATAAAAGTATTGCTCAAAAAAAACCAACGCCATTAATTGAGGCGTTTTTGATAAACGCCAAATCACATAAGTCATCTCCTCCATACACTTCTAAAAATTTAATTAGAGCTTGTATTCAAAAGGGTATGCCTATCATTGCTTGTGATAACCAGCTTACTATCCTTCTGGGTAAGGATTGCAATGTATCAGGAGAGGAACAAACTGGCACCATTTCCAGAATGACCTTGAATTTCGAATTCTATAAAGCACAAAGTTATGCCCAAGAAAGATACCCTGACCACAAACTCTATATCTGCAAAGCAGGAGGGGCCCACTGTTATAATCATTGGTCAACTAATAATAAAGATGAAGGTATACATCCAGGTATAGTTGATCTCTTAGGTGGCTTGTTTGTTTATGTCAGAGATGAAAAATCTCACCACAAATTTAAAAGAGATTTATTCATAGGCAAAGATGAGTATTTTAGAATAATTGAAGAAAATTTCAACACATTGAATGAGGAATATAAAGAAGAATTAACTAATAAATTATTTGGTTCATGTAACTTCACTCCACTTTCTAGTCTAAATGAAATTTGTAAGGTAACAACTCAAATTTCCGGCTTGAACATGGAAAATTCATCAAAAATATTACATTCAATTTTTCAAACTTACTCTAAATACTTACAAAAGACTTCATCCATAGAAGTTACTGATTTGTTAATTGAAGGATACCGGAGCGAGATAAAAAGCGGTTATCAAATCTGGGCTAAAAATGTAGAAGAAATTATAGAAAATGAAGGCCCTTTAACCGTAATTATTGAGGCTAACAAAAAACAAACCAATGCAAATAACCATGTTATGTATGACGGAAAATTTATAGAAATATACGAAAGGTCAGGATTTGAAAATGAAAATTTGGAATCAATGATATCAACCGAACAAGACAAAAAAAATGTAAATCCTGTTAAAAACTTTAACCTAGATAAAGAAGAGAGTTCACACGGAAATCAAATAAGCGCCCAATTTCAAAATCAAATTCAACTGAGCTTTTTATTGTATACTTGCTGTTTTCTAGATGAAATTTCACTACCTATTGCTTTTTTTATTCCAATTATTGGACAGCTTTATTTTGGTGCTCGGTTAGCTAATGATTTTTCACCTCTAACTAAAGGAAATTTTTCTTTTTTTGGAGGTTGCTGTCCTAGCCAAGCAAATAATGAATCCGAAGAATGCCCATTAGATTGGAACTTTGCACCTATTGATTAGAGGACGTGCAAAAATTGTTAATTTAAGTCTGATAATTCTGACAATCTGAAAAAGAAGCAACCGAGGATAAAAAACGATTTATCGATAGAAAACGTTATCAAAACCAACAGTGGAATGCTGTTCTAAAATGGTAGAAATTGAGGGTTATGGGAGAGATAAAGGAAGTTTGAACTTAAACCTCCATTTTGGCAGAATCTCGCGCCAAGTGCGACAGATGATTAATATATCATCAGTTGCATAAGGAGAGGGCGCATGGGAGTTAGCTAAAAGCACAGTGAAGACCAAGAAATTTCAGTGATGTGTAGAACAATTATCCAAAATATCATTATCCTGTGGAATTAGGATTGAATTAACCAAAATTATTATGCGCCCTGACGCACGATTACCATCATGATGTTGCCTTATTAATTGATGACTCAGTTCCTAGTCCATACGGGTTATAAGGGTGTACTGGGAAATTCCGTACCTTCCTGAACTAAACCCCTATCAATAGAATCTAAATCTAGGGGTATTACCCTATCATAAACCAATAAAATCAAAAATTTTTACATTAAAAAAATGAGTGCTTTTAAGATTTTATGATCAATAATTATCCGCTTATTTCGGTTTGCTTGATAATCATTTTAGTTGTATTGAAATATATGAACTAAATTAATAAAAAGGCTCTAATTTACAGGAAATTATAGTGAATTTACATATCAATAAAAAATTCAATTTATTGCCTACAATCTAGGCTGGCAAATGGTTTAAGGAGCGCCGTGGGAAATTTCGTACCTTCCTGCAAAGAACCCCTAAGAGGCGCAAGACTCGCTACATAGTGGTCTAGCTAACCTTCTATGGTGAGACTTTCACTCACAAGTTAAGTGCAGCTTTGACCAGCGCACTGGAAGAACCCCTTAAGCTTAATCATATTGTAATTGGCTTAAATTTAGCAGGAAAATGATCTAATAGATTGAAAGTTAATTAACTTTTAATTACCCGGATTTTTCCACTTGCTTTTTTGCTTCATTGTGGTAAAATATTGAACAATAAATTTCCATGAGAGCAGTAAAATGACAATAGAGAGACTTGAAAGCACTAACGTCTCAAATTTTATTAAAATGTCTAAAGAAGAGCAAAAAAGATTCTTGTCTAGTATAGAAATCCATGCACCCAAAGCAAAGCAAGATTTGCTTCTTTTGAAAAAATATATAGCAATGAAAGTGCTAATGATAGCTCGTTCTAATGTTGAAGATAAAAGCCTCTTTAATATACAGGCTCAATTTCGCCAAATAATTGGCGTTCTTCAAGGCGAACCTGCTGCTGTAACTGTCCAAATTAAAAAAGCAGGAATAAGTTCTTCCTCTGATCAAAGATCAGTTGGTTACCGCTTTTTTCATACGAGTGATTTAGGTTTTTACTGTCGTAAAAATAAATCTTTTCATCTTGAAGTTGATGAAAATAATAATAATATTCTAACCCAAAAGTGCAGTTCAGAAGTTAGTCTATCTGGTTTTAAGTGGAAAGATTCTGATGTAGCAACCTGGTCTAAATTGAATGAAGAGAATGATCTAAGAGCCTTATTGGCCGAAATTAAAAAGGAAGTTTCTTATGAAACTACTTTTGGCTATGATTTTCTTTGTATGGGAATGTACTGCGCGAATCTTATAGCATTTTTTAGCTTGTTATTATCTTATGAGACTAAATTGATTGGATCAGTTATTTTTGTACCTCTTGCTCTCGCATTAAATCTGGCTATCTATACCCTTGTTCTTCCACCAGCTCTAACCTCGATAGTAATAGAGTGTCTTATTATAAACCCATTAAAAGCATTATGTGAATCTTTGTCAGCTGATGAACATGAGTCATTTGTTCAAGAGGTGACAACCCCTGCGATCGCAATCTAACTGCAATGGCGTTAAGTCCAAGTATTGTCACCTTTGTGAGGCGTATTAAGTCTGATTATTCGTATTAACCAGACCTAGCCTTAGTTTCTGATACTTTCATTATTTCTAAATATTTATTTATTCAAAACGATAGCTTCTAACTTCTGCTCCGGTTCTTCATTGGTGGTATTGCTAAAAATCCCAACCTGGTTCGGTTGTGCCTGGCGAAATAGAATATAGCTGCCAAAAATTTCATTTGGTTTTAAATTCAGTTCAGCAAGGCATTCCTGAATCACAGGAAGAGAATAGACCATTTTTATTTCATATAATAGATGTCTGTTGGAAGAACCCCATATACATATTGATACAATTAAGATAAAAGAAACATGTTAAAGCATCTTATCAGTCCAAACAATATGTTAACGCTTTGATAATATTTACTATTGTTTTGAAACGAACACTTTTGGGGGTTCTTCCAACGATTACCAAGGAAATTAAATGCAGTATTATCCTAAGGCTACTTTGAGTAGCCAGAGGAATGGTGGCCGGTGATTCCTAACATCCAAATAGGCAACCCCTCTAATCCTACCTACGCTAAACAATAAGGGATACAGCGCCTATAAAGTGCACGCCCTATCAATGGACTTTTAAATAAAGACAAGATAGGCTTTCTCGTTTTTTAACCTGAATATAACCTGTTGTTTTGATTGCTATTTGTGAAAGGAGGGCTAACCTGTGAAGAGTGTATGTGATACGGCACTAAAAGAACTCTCAGCCCACAATTACAGTGCGCTCGAACTTCGCCGTATCCTTGAGAAAAAATTTGCAAGCCTTGTTGATATTGATGACCAGATTGCGACAACCTTGGCACGACTTTGTGAATTGCATTTGCTAAACGATGCCCATGTTGCTGAAAGTCTTTCTAATCGCTATGCCCACAAGGGCAATCGCTTTATCACTCTAACCTTACGTTATAAAGGCATTCCAGATGAAATTATTGAAGAAACGCTGGCAGGTCTTGGGCTTGAGAAAGACAGAGCCATTGAGGTGGCTCGTAAAAAAATACGAAGTGCTGGCAATGAGCCGCCAGAAGTCACTGAAATTAAGTTAGTACGTTTTTTAAGCAGTCGTGGATTTTCCGCTGATACCTTAAAGCAAGCGATTTATTACCTTAAAGAGGAGGAACTGCTGAGCAAGGACAACCCAAAGGAGTTGCTATGTTAAAATCGGAACTGACTTGCCTTCTTGCCCAGAGAATGCCTCATTTAGCTGAAAAAACGGTGGCTGCCGCAGTCAATATAATAACACGCCGAATGGCTCAAACTTTAATTGAAGGCGGGCGAATTGAAATTCGAGGTTTTGCTGCTTTTTCTATTCGTGAAGCAAAACCCCAGTTGGCAAAAAATCCTAGAACCGGCGAGGGCTTGTACACGTTGGCCAAACCCAAAGTGCATTTTAAAGCAGGTGTTGAGCTGCGTAAGCGGATAGAGCAATCTCATACTAGGGTTGACCTGATAAAGTAATTGGAGACATTGATTGAAAACAAAGATAGTAAACACGGCCTTGGAAAAAAGGAATGAAGCCTTACTTTGGTTACAATCTCAATTTCCAGCCGCTTTTTCATCGAATGCGCTGCCCTTAAAGATTGGCATTTTTGAGGAAATTTGCGCATTGAATCTCGCTGACTCGCCAAAAGAAATCTGGATTAAAAAGGCGCTGCGTTATTTTGTCCATTCCACCCGCTATTTGCGGCAAATGAAAACGGGAAACCCATGAATTGACTTGATGGGAAATCACTCATGACAGGTGCGGGAACAAGATGAAGTGCGGGCAAAAGAACTCTTAGCGATTTATCAGGAGCGGCAAACGTTAAAAAATACCAAAATAGTAAAATCCCCTTCAACCAATAAGGTGGCAGAATTATAAAAGGCTTTTTGTTGGCGAGCAGGGCGAAAATCCAAGGAATCTATTATGAGCTTGTCCGTAATGAATCACTAAAGCTAATTTAAGGCAATTTAGTAATTCGATACAGAAAGTGGCTGTCAGGAAATATAAACAAGTTTAGTTCGGTTTTAAGCAAGTGATGTTTCTCTCATGACTTCATCAAAACAATAGTTTACGCAGCCTTAACCTCTACCAACATATGAATACCATCATGCTCGAGGGAGTCCTGGATAGCAAGTGCAATAAATTGTTCAGCTGAGTACCCTAAGATTTCAGCGAAATGCTTCGCCTTTTTAGCACTGACTATTTTTCTATTATGTTCTAAATCGCATAAATATTGCTTAGATACCCCAAGCCTTTTCGCAAATAAAATTTGACTTTCGCTTTCTGATTGCCGAATAGAACGAATAGCTTTACCTAAAGTCATCCGACCGACTAATTTTTCTAAATGTTCTCTCGCTTTAATAGTCATGTTTGTTCACCTCAATTATTGAGATTATAATAATTTCATTTTTATGATTTTCTGTATAAATTGCTCGGTAGGCTTTATTTAACCTTATAGAACGCTGCCCGACCCTGTCACCTTTTAATGGTTCATCATGAAATCCCGGTATCTTCCTAATTTGTCTTATTCCCATTCTCTACACAGCATCAACCAGATTAAAGGTTTTTCTTTTATATAATCAGGAACCTTAATTAAGTCCTTTTGAGCTGGCTTCGTTATATCAACGGAACATTTCGATAACAATTGGTATCACCAAATTTTTCTTATATTAAATAGTACACTATTAAAGTGTACTATTCAAGGGAAATATGAATAATTCGCACTTTGTAAGCTGTCACCGGCCACAATTACTAGCCCACCCTGTGGCCACTCAAAGTAGCCCACTTAGGGTAAATTTTTTACCTCATTAGTAATCCGTACCTTTAGCTGATGTGTACTGTTATCTTTCTGATATTGAGGAAAATCTTCCCGCCAAAATATTTAATACTTTAATTGGAAAAAAGAATGCGGTGAAAAGAAGACCCTATTGTGTTTTCACAAACGGTATAACTCGAACTATATGGCTTCTTGCGAATGGAGCAAAATGCTTTCCAGTACTTACAGATATAGCCAGTTATGATTTTGTTTCAACTCCATGCGGGTAATGATGAATCAGTAGATCTAATTAAAAAAATTAAGGAATAATACGGTTTTTTTAGCCAATCAGTCATTTTATAATATTAGGGTCTTTTATTTTTCAATTTTTTCTCCAATACAAACATTTCGATGTCGTAAATATAAATACAGCGTGGTTTTTGAAATATTCAATTGCTCAGCGATCTTTTTGACAGGAATACTTCCATTTTTATAAAGTGCTTCCGCGATTGCTGCTTTTTCTATGGCAATCTGAGACATTCCTTTAGGGCGACCGCCCTTTCGGCCGCGTGCGCGTGCTGATTTTAATCCGGCTTGCGTGCGTTCACGAATTAATTCACGCTCAAACTCTGCCAATGTTGCGAAAATACCAAAAATCATGCGACCTTGTGCGGTTGATGTATCAATCGGATCGTTTAGACTGATTAATCCAACTTTTTTCTCAATCAGTATATTGGTCATATTAATGAGGTGAGCCAGATTTCTGCCAAGCCGGTCCAGTTTCCAGATAACCAGGATCTCGCCCTTTCGAATGTTTCGCATAATTTCTTCGAGAACAGGTCTGGCTGTTTTTGCACCACTGGCAATTTCTTCATGAATTTGATCACAACCTGCTTTTTTTAATGCATCCACCTGCATGGACAAGGATTGATCTTTCGTTGAAACACGTGCATAGCCAATTTTCATACAGTTTAGTCCATTTAATTAACCGAAAAACAATATATTGAACCAAGATTTACTGCACCGCTTTATCTTACTAAAAACCGGTGTACAATGCGATTTTTTTTGACTGCTAAACCAGTCCATCCAAACCCTCGTTTTTTTGAACCAAGCCATCTAAGCATTAAATTGTCTACTAAATCGCTTAGAAGAACTAAATTATATAATTTTCTATTTTCTGATTTAATAGACATATTTTGAGGATGGTTTCGAAAGTCCATTAATTTATAATATTAGAGACATTAAAATATGATTTTAAACGAAATTAAGGGGCTTGATTTATATGTCGAATCTTTGATTGTTAGTTTTGAAAAAATTCTAAACCTTATCAAGGAGATGTTTTACCTGCTTTAATGCCTCTTGCCAGATTTTCTAATATTTTCATGTAGGAATAAAACCCTTTGTATTCCTGGCAGGAACGATCCAATTCGTTTTCGTCGGCGGAAACATAATCGATTTTTATCATAGGCATATATTTAATCATCCCACCAATATAATCTTCAGGCTTGCGCGATTTTTGATTATTTTTTTAACTTTCATATCGACATCAATGATGACTTTTTTTTGTTGTTCGCTAATTGGCATAATTCGAAAGATTTTTGATCTTTGTTAATTAAATTACTTAAAGACATAAAACAAAATCATTTAATGAAAATCGTTAAACTTCCGAAGTGGGAGTCTGAGAAACATAACAGCATTTTCCATCCTGCACATTATAAAGTGCAAGACGATGAAGCAGTTCTTGACCGTTTGCTGTTTCAAAGCTCATTTTATATTCTAAAAAATTACCCAAGGCATTTGTATATACGCTGCATATTTCTAGTCCTTTCCATTCTTTAATGGTGGATGCAAAGCTCTTTAATCGCTGTAGGTCTTCTTCTTTCGTTGTAGAGGTATTTCTTATAAAATTAGCAGCCTTTACTACTAAATCAGGATCTTCGCTCTCCAAATACGCTACCGCAGTCATTCGCGATTTTAGAGTTTCGATAGGTGTTTTTGGATAGTATGTTGAATTGATAATTTTATCTTTAAACTCATTGAAAATGATTTGTATAGATTCTGTAGCAAATATTTTTGGCATATCCACTTTTCCAATAGACTTAAGTAATGATCATTATCACATAGCATTAGGCTCCCGTATTTTTGGGAACACTAGAAAAGCTAGAGCATAGTAGCAAAAAATTATGATCTTAAATCAATGGGTTTTTTGGCGACTATTTGAATCAAAACTGGCTTTTTGTAAGCCTTGCAATATCGGTAGAATAACATTCGTTTTTCTTGCGATACACCAGCTAGTTTTTTATAGAATAGTCACTCATTTCCAAAATAGTTGGACTTGAAAATCGATATGAATTTGAGATATTTGTCATCGCGAGGTTGGACTTGCATTGTGTCATTCCACTGGGTCAATTGGCGACACACTGATTGGCTCTTTCTAAATACTTGGGAAGTCATCTTCTCAAATCATGTCTAAACTTTTGAAACAGTATCAGCACTCAAAACACTACCGTTTTTCTCTATATCTTTATTTGTTACTTTGATTGCCCTAAATATTTTTATTTCACTTTTTATTCGAGTTATTCGCGTTGATGACATTCCAATACCGTTAAAATTAAGAAAAAACTAGTTGTACAATTTAACATCAACTTACACATCAATTTTATTCCATTATTTATTAGTTACTTAGCGCTAAAAAATTTACTAAAAAAAGAAATAAATGATGCGCATAAAAATGCTCAACTGGATTAGACATAAACACAATGGTAATATTATCTCCTTAAATGATGGCAAAATTCCATTTTTTAGGAATGATTACCCATTCGACTAATTGAAGCTTACACAAAACAGATAAGCTCTTTTTATGATGAGAGATTAAATTATGGCTAAAAGAAAACATGACTTGACGGAAATAAATGAAACTACGGAATGTGAAGTCAAGAAAGAAGGTGGTCTATTTAATTCGCTGGATCAAACTCCAAACTTTATAGGTAACCATTCAAGCCGCAATAATAAAATTAATGGGAATTTTAGAATCGATACCCTCAATACTTTAAATGAATTGGTTGAGGAGGAGAGAGCATCCTTATCTAACGATAAACCAGTCACACTTCGTTTTTTATTGACTCCAACCTACGAACTTTTATTTGCTCCAGAAGGGCTTCCCTCCAAGCAAATTCCTCCTCATTTTGCGATGACTGATAAGTCTCAAATCGAGGCCAAATGCATAACGGCTGGGAATGTTAAAATTAATAAAGAGGGTGAAATTGTATATATCTCTAATAAAAGTGGTGATTTTACCCCTTTTTGGGATTCTTTGCAGTTTGGTATATCGGCTCTATTGGCCTGTAATGCAAACTTTGCAGAGACGATTAAAATAAAACAGTCGACAGTTTCAGGAGAGATAAACGTTTATACCTACACCTTAGACAGTATAAAAAAAGAATTAAACAGCCTAACCACTCAGTTTCCAATTGAAGAGTTTCAGAAAATAAATGCAAATTTAGGGGTTAGAATGAACTCCTATCCCAAAAAAAATAACCAAGCCCAAGAAGAAATCCCTGTTGCAAAAATCACTAATAGCTGTAGGACAAAATTATCTTTCTCTAATGCATCTGATAATCCTGAAACTAAGGGCAACTCGACCACAGGCCTGTCTTTTTTTTCTGATCATTCGAAGGTTTCTAAAAATTTATTTAAGGATTATTTTTCTGATGCTGACGGTTTATTTTCTGACGAAGAAGGCAAGAATAAACTGGGAGCTTAGTCGTTTTAATTAAGCATCATAGTTTTTAGTAGAATAAATTTACACAGGACACCTAATAGGGTGAGTCCTGTGTTTTTTATCTGTGCAGCGAAAAGGAATTAGAGGCTAAGGCTAATTGAGTTATAATCAAGCTTTAGTGCAGTTGCAGCGATTTGAGTCCTAACTTCTTTAGGCAAACAATCCATATCAGAGCCCTCAAAAAATAAAAAACGTAGTCGAAAATTGGACTGAGCACAATAAGAATTAAGTTGTTTAGTAGCTCCGATATAAGTAAGTAATTTAATCAAATAGTTCTTACTCTCAGGGGTGATACTCTTATCAAAAGGGTTATAACAAGGCTGAGAAGATAAAAATTCGACCACTTCCTGCTGTTTAAGTCCGTAAGCTGAGCGGACTGCAGCATTTTTTTCCGCGCTGGGATCAACGTTTTGAACTGTAACTAGATATTTTACTATGTCTAAATAACCTTTTTGCGCGGCCAGGCAAAGCGCACCGCTCCCGTCTGGCAGAGGACCTTTGGGGAGAACGGCATAGAGGAACTCTAGAATCTCAAGCTGACCATTCTGTGCAGCCGCTTCGATGGCTTCTTTAAAATCTAAATTTTGATAAACCCCAGCCATTTTAGTCAGTTGTTTTACTATTTCCACGAATCCATTGATTATCGCGGTATTGAATACACGGTTTAAAACTCTTGCGCTTATCTCAGGATTAACATGACCTTCAAAGTTTTTTAATTCTTCAATAAAATTTATGATGTGTAAATCTTCGCCAGGCTCTGCTAAAGGGTCAATTTCTATAAGCATATTATCTTCCATTGAAAATAAGGTGATTCAAAAAGGCTGATAAGGAAAAGGGGCAAGTTAACGAATAACGCAAGTTTTCATTTTTTACCCTGGAAAAATTGTTTGTCTTCCCCATTCCTAAAAATTTAACTCCCTTTAAAGTAAATGAGCTTGTATTAGTGCTCATATCGTGTGATTAATTAGCAACTATCGGGTGATAATCAGGTTAATCCTTTAGTACACTAGTCAATTATTGCGATTAGTGCCCTTTAAATGGCTAGCATAGTTAAAAATTACCTATTTTACAATAAGATACGAAAGCTGGAATGTATAATTTATTTATTTAGCCCAAAACCAAGCCCCATCTAAACAACCTAGGCAACGCGCCACTTAGCATTAACATGCTTGGTGATTCTTCTTTAAGACTCCTTTATTCTCGGTTTAGATGAAGTAAAAAGAAATATTGGGTTTGTTTAATCATTCGATTTCGTGTCAGCGAACAAATAAAAACCAGCTGCTTAGAAGCCTTCTCATATCACAAGATAACCGGCCCTCGGGGAGTAACGGAACAGCCAACCCACAAAGACATTAAAAACAAAGAGTTAATTCATTAAAATAATTAAGGCTCTTATAAGAATCAGCCTCAACAAGTCAGATTTTTAACTCAAATGAGGATATTTACATCTAATTTAACGCTTAAGTGGGTTGGCTGTTCCATTGCTCCCTAAGCCCCCTTTTTGCTAGCTTATTTTTTGTTCTAATAAAAAGCAATTTCACTAGGTTCCGGTTTAAATAGAGATACACAATTATACTGTCAATTCATAATCAAAAAGAGTAAAAGCAACCAGCTTAGGTATGACTTAAGTCGCTTCAAAAATGTTAGTATGGAACAAAGAACGTCCTCTTATACAGCTTACCATTGGCCCTTCAATACTAATATTTGATGAATAACAAATCGGCTATAACAAGGGAGTTAATTTCGCGCAGCACAATTATAGTAACATGCTAGCTGAAAAGAGATTTACAATCCAAAAAATTGTGATATATTTCTCATATTAAGTGGCAAATTTATCACTTTTTATTGAGAAATGAATGGACAAACTAATTTTTGAAACGCGAATTAAGGAATATCGAGCAAGATATAATTTCACTCAAGAAGCTTTGGCTCAAAAAGTTGGTGTCAGTAGAGAAACCATCACCTATCTTGAAAAAGGAAAATACAACCCATCACTAAAGCTAGCTTTTGCAGTAGCTCAAGCTTTAGGTACAACCATAAATGATCTATTTATTTTTATTTAAGAGGATACTATGTTAGGCAATCCAAATTGGTTTAAACGACGAAAGTACACTGGCTGGGGACTAACACCTGAGGTATCGTCACCTTTTTTTGAACAGATAATAATAGAGAGGAAATCGAAAAAAGAGGTGACCAGCATGAGTGAGCATGATCTAATTGGATTTCTGAGATTCAATAGACAAGGCTAAGCCATG
>JACCVV010000015.1 GCA_013697955.1 Tatlockia sp.
ATGGCTTAGCCTTGTCTATTGAATCTCAGAAATCCAATTAGATCATGCTCACTCATGCTGGTCACCTCTTTTTTCGATTTCCTCTCTATTATTATCTGTTCAAAAAAAGGTGACGATACCTCAGGCTTTCAACCCTGATAGGACGTTTATCTTAATTGTCAATTTCCTATTCCGTCTTAGGTTCTTTATGGAAATTTTGACGATTTTGGTCTAAAGGCTTCTCAAAAATTATTTTACAGTGATTTTATAAGGAAACCCGTATTTTCTACGGATGAGGTGCATTACTGGTTGCTGTACAATAAACGTCCAATAAGACAGGAAGTGGAATTAATAACCCTCTATATCCTGTAACGCTTTAGATAAGTTCAAGGGGATTACTTTGTCAGCAATCAATAAATTTTTTAGCTTCTTATTTATTAACTCGAAAGCTAATTCTTTGCTTTTTTTTGCATCAATAGGTTCTGGTTATGGGGTTCATAGGGATGGAATCCTTTTCAATAACACCCTAACGGCTAAATCCATATACAAAAAGCAGATAAGACGTTATTTAGGATTGGGTTTCTTTTTGTCGTTTATCCCGGGTACTGATGCTTTTCTGTCGCGCAACTTATTATTAAACGCCATTGAGAAATTGGAGGCGAATATTCAGGAAAATGAGAATGGTAATAATTTTTTTATATCTAGTCCGTATCATATTATTTGGCGATTAGTTATAGCGCTAATTTATTATAATGTTGAAAAAGACTTAGGAACAATTTTAGTACCTGCAAATTCTTTTCAAGGATTAAACCGTTTAAATCCACTTCTTTATATATTCCAAGGTCTAAGAGCTCTTATCCTTCTTTTTCATGACTACTTTCCTAGACAAAATTTTCATGCTGCTGTTGATAGCTCTATCTTATTAAAAATGATTATTTTCCCGATTATCACAGTTCTGTGGTTAATAGGTATTGCTTTCTTGCTATTGGGCACAAGTCTTTATTTTCTCACAGAGGTTTTACTAAATAGTTTACACACCTTGGTGGTTGAGCCCTTGATATTTTCCTATGAAGCTATTTATCAGCTAGTAACGAGCTGGTCTTTTGAATTTAAATTGGTTCCAAACGAGGATTATTCCAAATTAATGCGGCTGATAAACGCCCTCGAAGTTAATGAGGGCCTAAGTCAAGTTACTGAGGGGCCCGAATTTACTTTAATTGAAGCCTCAGAAAAATTACAAAGTGAAATTGAAGTTCAAAAAGAGAGTACCTTTTTTAAATTTTATCGGGGTACCGATTTATTTGAACAAGACAACCAGGTTATTCGAGAAGCTCATACTCGAATGGAGTCATTATATGCTTTTAATTTATTCTTTAAACAGGTTTTACCAGTTGAATTAAGAGAAGACATAACCAAAACCACCTTGATCTTGAAATGAGGCCTTTTTTAATCGTTTTTGGAAATCACGCTTTAATCCTTTCTTAATGTAAAATTTAGCTTTTAAATATTTCAGATAAATTTAAAGTGACATATGACTAATTTAACCTTTAAAAGAGCAGATATATCAGAGTTACCTGAAATGATTAATTTAATAATTCGCTCAAAATCCCACTTTCATCCTGATAAAGACCAATATGTTGTCGATTTTGTTCAAGCTTGGGGACCTAATGCCTACTATATTGAAGATAATATCTTACTCATTGCTAAACACCGTGAGACATCGATAGGTATTATTGGGATGCGCAGCCCTTCTTCTAACAGACCATTTGCTGAATTGGATTTATTATTTGTAGATACAAGCTATATAGGTCAGGGGTATGGAAAGCAACTTTGGAATAAAGTTAAGGAAATTGCTAATGAAAAAAATTGGAATTCATTTAGATTCATTTCAGATAATATCCCCGAAGTGTCAGGGTTTTATGAAAAATTGGGCGCAATCCGCATCGAAAAAATTAATTTACCTTCAGGCTGCTTTCCAATAATGGAATATACCTTGTCAAAAGTTAAACATTTAAGTCGTAAATAGATGAAAGATGCTTGAGGAAGAAGGTGGACTAGATACTTTTTATAGTGTGCAATAAAAGTTCATTTATAAGGAATAGTTAATTTCCTTAAATGATTTAGAGGGAGATGCATTTCCATCCAATTCACCTAAATTTATTTAACTGATTAAGCGTTGGAGCGCACGAGATTGTACCGGCTTTAAAAGGATTGTGGTCATGCCAGCATCAATACAACTATCCAAATGCTTTATTTGCGTGATTTCGGTTAATGCCACTATAGGTATAGA
>JACCVV010000021.1 GCA_013697955.1 Tatlockia sp.
ATGGCTTAGCCTTGTCTATTGAATCTCAGAAATCCAATTAGATCATGCTCACTCATGCTGGTCACCTCTTTTTTCGATTTCCTCTCTATTATTATCTGTTCAAAAAAAGGTGACGATACCTCAGGATTACCCCCCTGATATGTACTGATTTACCTGATTTATCTGAATATGAAAAAGTATTGGGATATCTCTACGTTATTGAAGGTGCAACTCTTGGCGGTCAAATTATAATCAAAATGATAGAAACTCAATTACAGCTCACAAAAAATCTGGGTGGAAGATTCTTTTATGGCTATGGCGATAAGACTAAAGTAATGTGGGATAAATTTTGCATTAATTTAAATGAAATCGATTCAATAGAACAACAAAATATTATCATTACTTCTGCTAACGATACCTTCAAAAAACTTCATAAATGGTTGGAATTAAAGCAATACAGTGAGACAGACCTTAAGGAGTTAATATAAATGGATGATAGAGCATTACCTAATGAGTCTAAAAACTTCTGCGATAGTATTGAATTAAGTCAATTCAATCAGATTCAGCCTCATGGCTGCATTCTTGTCCTTGATAAAAACTTACGTGTTATTCAATACAGTGAAAATGCTATGTCCTTATTGGATATAAAAATAGAACAATTGTTAAATTCACCCATATCTGCTTTTCTGAAACCTGAAGATCTCAATGAAAATATTACCACCTGGCTAATCGAAAAAAATAATAAATATAAACGTATCGATTGGAAGTCACCGCAAAATGAAATAAAAATATGGGTTTATGCGCATCAGTTACCTGAATACATTATTCTCGAAATAGAGCCGCTTATCGAAAATGATTTAGAGGACAACTCTCTATTTGATGTGGTGCAATATGTTGTTGATGATATGCAATTTAAATCAAGTGACCAAGGACTTGATTCACTTATACAAAAAACCTGCCATAAAATTCAAAAAATTACCGGTTTTGATAGGGTCTTAGTTTATCAATTCGATGAATTAGATGACTCTGGCGTTGTTGTTGGGGAAGTGACCACAGGTGATATGGAGTCCTATCTAGGTTTACATTTTCCTTCAATTGATATTCCACAAAATGTACGAGCTATGTATCTTAAAATGCCTATGAGATTTATACCCACAATCCATTATGAACTTAAAATAATAGTGCCTGAAATCAATCCAATAACTCAAACATACCTAGATTTAAGTAGCTCTACATTAAGAATGGTAGCACCTGTCCACATTAAATATATGGAAAATATGGGTATTATGTCAGCTTTATCCATTGGAATTATTCATAATAATAAGCTGTGGGGGTTAATTGCTTGTCACCATAAAATACCTAAATATATATCTATCAATTGCAGATTGGTTCTAATGCTAATTGTGAACACACTTAGTATTAAAATTGCTTCACTTGAATGCATTAAAGAATTTATTTTTGAGCAAAGAACAGCTGAGCTTTTTAGCTCATTATCGGAAAAAATCTATAAAGAAGAGTCTCTTCTTTACGCTCTGGATTGTTATCATAAAAATATAATGGAACTCGTTGGCACAACGGGGATGTCGATTTATTATCAAAATAACTTATTTAATTATGGTGAAACACCGACACAAGATGAAATTATGGCTCTAATTGAATGGCTGAAAGAAGACCCTCAATTAATTTTTGAAACCTCCACATTACCTTTAAAATTTAAGCCAAGTATAAACTACAAGGATAAAGCTTGCGGTTTGCTAACTATCCCCATAACACGGTTAGTTGATCATTATATGATATTTTACCGGCCAGAAATTATACATACAATCAGTTGGGCTGGGGACCCCTCAGGCGCATTAAAATGTGAAAATAATAAAGATTATTCTCCTCGTGACTCCTTTGAACGTTTCAAAGAAACAGTTCTTAATCATGCCAATCCCTGGACCTCGCGTGATATCAAGGCAGCAGAATTTATCCGATCAACTGTGGTTAATAAGCAGCTTTATGATTTGCTAAAAGTTCAAGCAATGCATGATCCCCTAACAGGTTTATTAAATCGACTTTACCTAGATGAGCGATTAGAGATCGAATTAAGTCGTGCTAAACGTAAGTCTCAACATTTAACTTTCATCCTCATCGATTTAGATTTATTTAAGAAAATTAATGATAATTTTGGTCATCATGCGGGTGATTATGTATTATTTGAATTTGCCAAGTTTTTGAAAAATAGTTTCAGAGGTTATGATTATATTTATCGTTACGGTGGTGAAGAATTTTTAGCATTATTACCTGATACAAATGGCGTTGACGCCCTCCAAAAAGCTGAAATTTTACGTACTAAAATCAAGCAATTAAAACTGGAGTTTTCTGGAACAACCCTGCCTCCCATTTCAATTTCTGCGGGTATTTCTGTCTATCCAGATAATGGCGTTGATGGTCGATCTCTAATAGCAGCCGCAGATATAGCACTCTATAAAGCAAAATCATCTGGCCGAGACAAAATTGTCTCTGCTCTTACCCCTTCCAATGGAAAAAAGTGATATGTTTTTTGCCAGGATGTTTCGATATTTTACCTCAGATATTATTGGTGCAATAGCCATCAACGTCCTGCTTTTCTTAATGTTCTTAGCTACTGAAAAACTCTTTGATTCGATGAGCTGGAAAAATCTTATATTTGTTATTTCAACTATGATTATAATTAATACTATCCTATGGTGGATGGGTATTTTTAAAAAACGTTCAGACTTTAACGAAAGAATTTTAAAAGAATTCACTGAATACTTAAATGACGTTTTTTGGCGCACCACTCCTGATTTATCAAAAACAATTTATGTAAGTCCTGCATATGATGCAATTTGGGGAAAATCCAGAAAGAATTTAATTGAAAATCCTGGTGATTGGTTTGATTCCATCGTTCCAGAAGATCAGGAAAGGGTAAAAAATACTTTACTAAGTTTAAATAGAGATGATGTTCCGAATGTAACCTTTGAATTTCAAATAAAACGTCCTAATGGTGATTTACGCCAAATTTATACGCGGGGCTTTAAATTCAAAGATGAAAAAGGAAGACTAATTGATATATTAGGCATTTCAACTGATATAACAACTTATAAACAGGAAGAACAAGTAAAAACAATTCTAAAAGATATAAACAACATTTTGAATTTAGAAAAAAACTTAGCTGTTGTTGCGCAAAAAGTGTTAAAAATTATTTGCTTAGCACGCAATTGGGATTTTGGTGAAGTGTGGTTAGTGGATAAAGAGGTAAATGTATTACGCAGTATAAGTATTTATGATAATTCCAAATGGAATACTCAAAGCAAATTCAATATTAAATCCAAGAGCATAACATTTAGACCGGGTGATACTCTTCCAGGTGAAGTCTGGAAATCACGGAAGCTTCTGTGGATAAAGGATGTTACCAGGGTCCAATTAATACGCATAAAGGAGGCTGAAGAAGCTGGCTTTCATTGTGCCGTTGGCATACCCATTTTTATGAATGACAAAATAATTGGAATATTGGATTTTTTTAGTCATGATATAAAAAAACCTGATGAATTAACAATTTCAATGCTCAAGACAATTTCTGATCAATTGGGGCAATATATAGAACAGAAACATACTTCTGACCAGGTTATTTATACTTCCAGGCACGATGCCCAAACCTCATTGCTTAACCGCTCTGCATTAAAAGACAATATTAATAAATTATTAAATGCACCTACTACAAAGATTGCCATTATTCTGGTCGAAATTGATCGTTTTAAAATAATAAATAGTGCAATTGGTTATGAATCAAGTGATTTACTATTGAAAATGATTGTTGATCGTTTTCGTCTAATTACATCCGAATTCGATGATCAACTAGGTCGTTATGAAATGAATGTGTTTGCATTTTATTTAAATTTTGATCTATTTGATGAATTGATTCAGTTTTCCAGGAATATTTTAAAATTACTTAACGAACCTTTTTTTATAAATCAAGAATATATAAATCTTTCAGCGAATATTGGTATTTCCACGAACTCAGAAAGTGGCAATGATATTAACACATTATTTAAACAAGCAAATTTTGCTCTTGATAAGTCAGTAAAAAATGGAAAAAATAATTTCAATTTCTTCACTTCTGAATTATCTAATACGGTTAATGAACAATTAATCCTGGAAATGTCCTTACGAGAGGCTCTTAGTTCTAATGAATTCAACTTACATTATCAACCGAAGGTCAATTTAACCACAGGTGAAATTACTGGAGTTGAAGCTTTGGCACGCTGGCAGCATCCTATTAAAGGCCTGTTATTACCAAGTAAGTTTATCCGGTTAGCTGAAGATACAGGTCTTATAATACGACTTGATGAGTGGGTATTGCGTGAAATTTTTATGCTCATAAAAAATAATTGGCCTATGAATCCGAATGGCAAAGAATTAATTGCTATCAATATATCTCCGCAACATTTTAAAGCGAAATATGATTTTATTTCATACATCAAAACTTTAATGCAAGAATTTAACGTAAATCCAAAACTTATTGTAATAGAAATTACAGAAAGTGTTCTTTTAGATAATACTGAATACAATTTAAACTTAATAAATAAATTAATAGATATGGGATTCAGTCTGTCATTAGATGATTTTGGTACGGGCTATAATTCGCTAAATTATCTTCTTCGAATTCCAGCTAGTAGCGTTAAAATCGACAAAACATTTATTGATGGGCTACCCAATAACAAAAATAATATGTCGATTGTTAGAGCTATTATAACCTTGTGCCATAGCTTAGACAAAAAGGTAATTGCTGAAGGTGTAGAAACATTAGAGCAAGTTAATTTTCTAAAAATGGAAGGCTGCGATGAGATACAAGGTAACTATTTCTCTAAACCAATCCCTATCAATGAGCTAAAAATCCTTATTTCGGAACATAAAAAACTCTTCTAGCTAATCTACTTCTTACCGAGGAATTAGCTTGCCAAGTAGGATTTCAAAATTACTAATTTCCGATTGTCCTGAAAATTATAAAAAGGAGAATCTAATTAATTTTTGAAATGCTAATTGGAGAAAATACACTTTGATTGGTTAAATTCATAACTGTCCAGCTTCAAAAGATTTATGCTCTATTTTGATAAATTATTTAACTATTTCACTTTCTCAAGCAAATATTAAACCTTGCTATAAACATAGAAGGGATCCGGTTAAGATCCCTCTGCAGGTTTTCAAAAAGTTGAAAATCAAAAATTACGGGGCGGCTGGATTTACCAGGTTAGTATCAAGAGTAACAGCTCCAGTTAATGCCCAAGCTCGGCCGTTTAACGTAGCACCAGTATTTATAGTGATGCTAACCAACGCGTCGATGATGCCATAGAGGGTGCTATTAGTGCCAAGCGTCGCTGAACTTCCTACAGCCCAGTTAATATTGTCATTGAATATTGTACCAGTTTTTGACATGACAGCATCAGGGAACACAGTGAGAGTAGTACCTATCTTAAAGGTGCAGGAATCACCAGCTTGACCATTAACTACAAAATCGTCTGTGATTCGCGCAGATGAAGTAAAACAAAGGACGGGAGTTACTGCACAGTTAATAGGTGATAACGCTGTGATATCTTGATCGGCTCCATAAGTTACGCTACAAGGTAAAGCATTCAATTGAGCAAAATATATCTGAGCCTGAGCTTTTGTGGCAACAGCGTTTGGATGAAGTTCTGTATAGATTGCACCATTTTCTACAGTCCCCGGGGGGAAGCCGGTAACTGCGCTTCCTGGAGATAAATCTATATCTCCATTGACAATTGTAGCGCCTGTATTGGTCACAGTTGTGGCTCCCAATATAGCGGACCGAAAAAGAAATAGCGGGGTTCCTGGAATAGTGGGAGCGAAACCTGGAGGAGGTAGCGGCCCTGGAAAATTGCAACCACCTACAATTGACGTAATAGCTGGTGCATTTAACTGTCCTTGCCGGTTATTAAGCCCAACCTGTAGAACACGATTGAAAAACCCGGCAGCAAGTGGAAGAAGTTGCACGCTAATGTTACAAGTAGCACCAGGTGCCAAAGTGCTACCACAATTATTAAAAAAAGATGGCACGATAGCCGAAGCAGCAGCAGGCAATCCATCATAACTTAGAATTCGGACATAATTGATTCTAAGAGTAGTTGGGGAGTTATTTCGAAGTGAATATGTTCCTGTCAAAGTAGCGTTTTGGCATAGATTTCCAAAAACAGGTGGCTTAATAAATTCAGCGCTACATGATGCAAAGGATGGATCCTCTTCCGAAATGCCCTTACAAGACATACCTAAAGTTACCAGGGGAAATATTAAACCTAAAATAACCGCTCCGTGTTGAACCTTTTTAAACATCATATCTCCTAAAATTCCGTTATATAGCTATATGTAGACCGAGGGTAAGAGTTTGGGCACTCAGATTAAAAATAGGCGGTAAATATAAGGGCGCATGATTAGCTGAGTCATTAACAATTACAGAAGATCTTGCCTTACCTAAATCAGCGTACAAGTATTGAAAATTTAAGGCTATACGATTAGAGATATTAGCCATTAAACCACCACCCACTTCCCAAGCAAAATTGGCGTGCGTATGCGATCTCAAACTTATACTTTCATTGCAATTTACTTCATAACCAATAGTTTTGTCTGAATATTTCATACGGTTCCAAGCATTACCAATACCCCCTATTGCGTAAAGAGAAAAGGGGGATCTTGCAACCACAGTGAGCGCTGTATCAAACATTAATCGTGTACTGTAAACAGGTGCATTAAAGAAAAGCTGGTTTGAGTCCTGGCTTTCAAAAAGCTGAACATTCCCTTTTATACCTGGGTTTCCATTTATAAAATGTACATTCACTTGTGGTTGAATAAAAGGAAACCATTGTGCTTGCCCTAAATATCCTGTGTTTCCACGGAAATAATGCACATACCCTAATCCAACCTGGGCTCCTAAAGATTCCCAGTGATTTTTATTGGTTTGCAAAAGCCTGTCAGTTTCATCATAAGTAACACCGATTACAGAGTTTTTAACTCTCAAATTAGCAACACCTAGCGATCCAATAATAGCAAAATGGTCTGAGAAACCTATAGGTTCCACAAGGCCATCTTTATCCTTGATGTAAGTCCGCATAACTTTTTTATGTACAGTCGTTTGGGTTTTGGATAACGCTTTACTATCGCCGGCAACAGCAACCGAAGTGGGGATGGCGAAGGCAAGGGATGTAGTTAGTAATGAGAGAGAGAGAGAGAGAGAAAATACTTGCAGCGGCAAGGCGCATGATCAATATCCTTATAAAAATTTCATTGGATTATAAAAGGTAATTTTCACTAAAGCACTATTTTTTAAATGAAACCAGTTAATTAATAAAATTTCTCTAAAATAAGGATCAGATATACAGCACTCACTTGTGTAGGGATTTTTTTAAACTTGATATTAAATAAATTTTAAGCTTATATTAATTTACTAATAGTGCTCGGTGTAAACAAAAGGAGTTGTTATGAGTACCCTTCCGCCTGAAAGATCTAAAAATCAAAAAAAACAAAACCAACCGAATTTGCTCATCGAAATGGATATCAATGAAAATGATATTGCAAGGCGCAAAGAATGGCTTGAATTTACCAAAAAAGATGTCTCACACTTAGAAGAATTAAATAATATTGCCGAAGGTTATGCCGAAGAACTTATTAGACTTCTTAATGCTCATTTTAAAAAATTTGATGAGTCCAGCCAGATTTTTGATAATCCAGAAGTTCTACAACGGGTAAAAATTTTACAAAAAGAATATTTTTTACGTTTAACACAAGGTAATTATAATAAGGAATATATTGAGGAACGGCTTGATATAGGAAGCGTTCATGCGAGTATAGGCTTAGATGTCAAATGGTATTTAGGGGCTTACAATTTTTATGTACAAACCGTAGGGAAAAAAATATTTGAAGCGTTCAAAGAGAATCATAAGAAGGCAGAAGAATTGTTTTTATCGCTGATCAAATTGGTTTTCATGGATATAGGATTGGCTGTTGATACCTATATTTATGAACGTGAAATAACCATACGTGAACAACAGGAAGCCTTGGAGGAATTATCTACACCGGTGCTGCAAATCAGGAAAGAAATTTTAATCCTGCCAATGGTAGGAGCCATCGATGAACGAAGAGCCCAGTTGCTCACTGAAACCTTATTAAAAGCCATTCGTGACAGGCGAGCTAAAGTTGTTGTTATGGATATTACTGGAGTCTCAACAGTAGATTCGCGAGTAGCCAATCATTTGCTAAAAACCGTTGATGCTTCTCGTTTAATGGGCGCAACTGCTATCGTAACAGGACTTTCACCAGAAATTGCCCAAACTCTGGTAACCATTGGTGTTGATTTATCAAAATTTAATTCAGTGGGCGACCTGGAAGAAGGAATGGCAGAAGCAGACCGTTTATTGGGATATAGTGTGACTCGAGCCACACCCTCTTCATCCAAAAATAAATTATAAAGAGCATTTTTATGCAAATACCTATACTTAAACAAGGGCCTTTTTTAATAATAAGCATTCAAACTATCGTTGGTGATAAAGACTTAGTCGCCTTAAAAGAAGAATTGGCTGTTAAAGTAGGTGAAAACCGGTCTAAAGGGGTAATCATTGATGTAACCACACTGGATGTTTTAGATTCGTTTTCTACCAGGACTTTACAAAACATTGCTGCCACCGTTCGTTTGCGGGGAGCCGAAACCGTTATTGTTGGTATCCAGCCTGATGTTGCCTTTGCCATGGTGCAACTCGGTTTAAAATTAAATGACATCAGAACAGCTCTTAATTTTGAAGAAGGGGTTTTGTTATTAAATCGATATTTAGAAGAAAAAAATAATGACTTTTAAAGAAACAATCCCCATTAATAATGAACTTGACATTGTCATTGCCCGGCAAAGGGGTCGAGCCATAGCAAGTGAGTTGGGATTTTTTTCAATTGACCTGGCTCTAATTGCGACTGCTATTTCAGAATTAACGCGAAACATTATTACTTACGCGGAGAGAGGAACTCTTATTCTGGAAATAGTCGAGAAAAAAAAACGAAAAGGCTTGTTAGTAACTATTACCGATGAGGGGCCTGGTATCGAGAATATCGAATCGGCAATGCAAGATGGATATTCCACTTCCGATAGTTTAGGTTTAGGTTTACCTGGCGTCAGACGTTTAATGGATGATTTTGAAATTTACTCAGAAGCAGGTAAAGGCACTACGGTCATTACAGCGAAATGGATAAGATAATATGGTTAATTCATTAAAACAGATTAAATATACCGTTGTAGTTGAGGCACTTAAGGGTGAAGTTGCCTGTGGTGATAAATATTTAGTAAAAGAGTCAAATGATTTTACCTTAATTGCTGTAATAGATGGCTTAGGTCACGGAGAAGACGCTGCAATAGCAGCTGATGTAGCCGTTAAAACCATTGATGCCAATGCTTCCGAGTCCATTGATAAAATAATTAAAATTTGCGATGAAGCGCTCCTTTTAACTCGGGGAGCCGCCATTACTATTGTAAAATTCCATAAATATAAAATGACTTATAAAGCCATAGGAAATGTATCCGGCGTCTATTGGCATATAGGGGAAAGAGCAAAATTAAAATCGCAGTCATTTTTTTTGGAAAACGGCATTGTTGGGAATCAGCTGCCCTTATTATTGCCTATAAAGGAAATTGAATTAGGCGTGGGCGATACTCTGATTCTAGCCACAGACGGAATAAGAAAAGAATTTGAAAATTTAATCCCGAAATGGAGCTCAGTGGATAGAATTGCAAACGAAATTTTTAGCACCTACCAAAACCCAAAAGATGATGGACTGATTCTGGTAGCTCAATTATTGTAAAGAATGAGGATGATAGAATGCCCAGGGAAGGAATTTCACTTCTTGATTTGCCTATAGGTATTTTTAAAATCAATTCAAACAAAGAAATGGTTTATGCTAATCAATACTTATTCAAATTCTGTGGTTATCCTAAATTAAAATTGCTAGGTGATAAGTGGTTGGAGGTCATTCACCCTGACGATTTTAAAATATTTATCCCCCCCCTGACTGAACACATGAAAACAGGTACGCCTTATCAATTTGAGTTTCGATTCATTCATGTTTTAAAAGGAGAAATTTGGGCACTTTGTCATATTGCGCCGGAAAAATCTCAACAAAGTACAGGCAATTACATCGGCACTGTAACAGATATCAACACACTTAAACAAAAGCAAACCTCTTTGTTAGAGCTAGCACGCTTTGACCCCTTAACAAAATTACCCAACCGCTATTTATTTGAAAGTCTATTAGTTAAAAGCTTGGCGCGCGCAAAAAGAAATGAAATAAAGTTGGCTTTATTTTATATCGATATCGATTATTTTAAAAAAGTGAACGATTTTTTTGGGCATGGAATAGGAGATAGTTTTTTAAAAGAGGTTGCTCGTAGACTGAAAAAAAATGTTCGGCTAGAAGACTATATCGTGCGCTTAGGTGATGATGAATTCGCAATCATCCTGGAAAATATCCAGACTATAAATCAAATCTCTTTTGCCGCTCAGCGCCTGCTAACTTGTTTCAATAAACCCTTTATTATTGGCAAACACGAGATAAATTCAAGCATTAGCATTGGAATTTCAGTTTTTCCCGATGAAAAAACGACAACCACAACTATATTACAACACGCAGATCAGGCACTTTATCAAGCGAAAGGCGCAGGAAGAAACTGCTTTAAATATTATAATAAAACTATGCAGAATGAACTTGCACGCTATATGTTGATTGTCGAGCAACTTCGTCATTCAATACCAGAAAATCAATTTGAACTCTACTATCAACCCAAAATAAGCGCAAAGGATAATTCCTTAGTAGGTATAGAAGCTTTGCTACGTTGGCATAACCCTACCGTAAATAATCCTTCGCCAGCAGAATTCATTCGCATTGCAGAAGAAACTGGATTGATGAGTAAAATTGGGGATTGGGTAATGTCCACCGCCCTTCACCAATACCAAAAATGGTTTGAAACAATGCAGCACATGAAAAATGTAATCATTTCTATTAATATTTCACCAAGCCAATTAAATGATAGCAGTATCATTGGAACAATTACCAAAGTTCTCAAAGAAACCAATGTCCCAACCGAAAATATTCTTTTTGAATTAACCGAAACAGCGGTAATGAAAAAAGCATTTGACAGTAAATCTGTTTTACAGGTTTTTTTAATGGAACTTGGTATAGGAATTTCGATTGATGACTTTGGCACTGGCTATTCTTCATTGACTTATCTAAAACAATTACCTATCAAGGAACTTAAGATCGATAAGTCTTTATCGATGATATTGGAAAAAATAACAGTTCGGAAGTGATTATAAAAGCTATAATCAATTTAGCCATTACTCTGGATTTAAAAGTGATTGCTGAAGGTGTAGAAAATAAAGAGCAATTGGATTTCTTACAAAAAAACCAGTGCAATATTATTCAAGGTTACTATTTTAGCAAGCCATTAAATACAACTGAAATGACCCAATATATCGCTTCAAAAATAAAATGATTAAAAATGCCTAGAATTATTCTACGGATTCTGTAATTTTCCTCTCTTAATTTAGAACTTTTCTGTCTATTGCCTATCCTCATTAAACGCGAAAAGGCATTTTCAATAAAAAATACAGGTGCTGATCAGATTATTTAATACTGAAAAAGAAAATGACAGTTTTTTTTAAACTTCTAACATTCCTAAATTGGAAATAAAGTACAATTAATGTACATATTCAACAGGCCTACACGATAAAATGATAAATAAATGTAAAACATTTGTTCTTTATCATAAAAAGTTAAATTTTTTTGGATTAAATGGTATACAATAGGGACGTAGTAGAATTTAGAATTTATATTTTGAAGGATGCTACAAAAAGAAACATTTAAAATTATTAGGAATAGATAATGTCAGAGAAAATACGTGGTAAAGTAAAATGGTTTAACGAAAGCAAAGGCTTTGGTTTTATTGAAAGTAATGGCAAAGATTACTTTGTTCATTTCAGCGCTATTCAAGGCAGCGGTTTTAAAACCCTTCCAGAAGGTGCAGATGTTATGTTTAAAGCAGGCCAAGGCCAGAAAGGTCCTCAAGCTGAAGAAGTTGAAGTTGCCTAATAACATCCAAAAAAATTAATCAGAATCTGCCTCGAAGCATTTGATTTTCTTATGATGCTTCAGAGTCAGATTCTATATTCTTAAGATTAAGTTAATTCTTATTATCAGGATTGACAAAATTAATATTCACTTTCTTCCCAATCCCCCCTTTCGACTCCCAGGGTCGCTGATATTTAAAAAGCAATTGAGTTTTTGAAGGGAGATTATCATTTTTTATTATTTCGAATTTAAATCTCATCTTGCCTCCAGCGCCTATCAATTGTGACTTTGAGGCTAAAAAACGACTCTCTTTTAACTTTAATAAAGTTTGATCGTAATTTACCAGAGACCATTGGTATCCAGTCGTAGGATTTGCGGGTAAGGTTATCAAAAATTGCTTTTGAGCTGGATTTATGTTCATTGTTACCGAATCAGCTGCATTTGCCCCAAACGTAAAAAGAAGAAAAAAACCTGATAGAAACATTTTCATAGCAGATCATCCGAAAGTTTGAATTAGATTTAAGTATATACCCTTTTTCACTTAATAAACTTTGCCACCAATTTGCTGCAACAATTGATAGATATTAACCTTGTAATTGATTTTGGTTCGCACTCGAAGCTATCTCAGGTATGTTTTCAATAGCCCATTTTTCAAAGATATTTGCTAATTCCACACTTCCATATTCAGAAAGATGATTATATTCATCTCTCAATAGAGGAAGGCCATTACGAATCATTGAGCATTTTTGGGAATTACAGAACAGTTGGTTAGGATCAAAAAACACAACATTAGGATTGGTTTTCGTCAATGAATGAAGTAAAGGTTCAAAATTTTTCAAAAGGTTTTGATATTCCAGCAAGCTTAATTCACAAGAGAAAGCGGATTTTTTAAAAGGTCTGGATATACAGCCGCGAATATCATAATTCAAGCGAAGATGGGGTTTAAAAACGATGACTCTAATCTTGTTTCTTTCCAGAAAATCAATACGTTTTTTGATGGATGCGATGTATTGTTCGCTGTTATCAAGCTCTAAGCCACTTAAAATAGCATATTTAATTGAACCCGATTTTTTTATAATATCATTTATGAATCGTTGTTGGATTAAAGGTCGCATTCCGGAGCAGGGACTTGTATTTAGTTCTGCTTTAGTGAGAGTGGCTTTGTCGTACCATTTAGGTTCACAAGTCCCGATTGAAAGAATGCTTTCATATTTGAAGTATTTATTTTTTATAATTCCAGGATACAAATGATTTGCATAGCTATTCCCTAATAGAAGGAGAGTTGGCTTTTCTTCTTTATTTGCCATGCAAAACATCCATGAAAAATTATCCAGCTCACTAATGGGATACTTCCTGGAGCAACGTGAATTCGTAGAATATTTCCAATCAAATTGCGCATAAATTTTTTCTAATTGCGCCATGCCAGCGCGTTCTGGAAGCCCTTCTTTTTTATAGGCAATAAAACTAATGATGCTAACTATTATCATTAGCACTAATAAAAAAATGGCTGAAAATCGTTTGTTTTTTCCAGAACGAAGTGGTTTTTCAATAAATTGAAAAGTCATCCACGCTAAAATAATGGCAATAAAAACTGCTATTAACCGAATTGTTCGTGAGGGCATATCGCCTGTGATGATTCGGGCATAACTTAATAAGGGCCAATGCCAAAGATAGAGTGGAAAGCTAATTAATCCAAACCATACGAATAGGCGGTTGGAAAGAACCACCCTATTTATCCAAGCTTTCGAACCGGCCAAAATGATTAATAAAGCACCAATGGTTGGCAAGAGTGCTCCCCAGCCTGGAAAATGGGATCCTTGTTTTATGGAAAAAACAGCTATAAAAATAAGTAAAATACCAACCACAGCTTGAGAATTAGCAAGAATTTTACTACTGGGACTGACTATTAATTCATTGCCCGCCCTTCCCCGCTGCAAACTTAAAAAAGCCAGAAATGAACCGGTTAACAACTCCCAGAAACGCGTAAGCGGAGAATAAAAAGCGGCCGTTGCATCATACTTAACGATGCTTATATTTAAAAGAAAAGAGACGGTAGCAATCATGACAATAGTAAAAGCCAGGTTGAACCTTTTTTTCCAGGTGAACCAAATTATAAGTGGCCAGACAATGTAAAATTGTTCTTCAATGCCTAAAGACCATAGATGCAGCAAAGGCTTAGTCAGAGCGGCATTATCAAAATATCCACTTTCTTTCCAGAGCAAAAGATTAGCAATAAAACTTGCTCCACCCAGAATATGCTTATTCAACTGTTTATATTCATCAGGCATAAGTGCAAACCAGCCAAAAATAAAACAGGCAATTAGCATTAAAATAAGTGCTGGAAATATACGGTTAATTCGTCGCGAATAAAATTTGCTTATAGAAAAGCTATCGTTTTCAATTAGTCCACTAATAATGATTTTTGATATCAAAAAGCCTGAAATAACGAAGAAAATATCGACACCGATGAATCCACCTTTGATAAATTGCGGAAATGCATGAAAGGCTACTACTAAAAGCACTGCTATCGCACGTAAACCATCAATATCTGGACGATACTCCAGTTGATTACCTTTTATAGAATTCATCAAACAAATTTCCTAAGCGAAAATCTAGACTATTCGAGCGTTCCAACTAACAAATGAATGGGCCAAACCATTTTTTGTTTCTCAAAGGGATTACCCCAGGAGGTTAAAAGCTCCTGGGCGACAAGGTTAATGGGATTTGTTTTATTTCGCAACTCATATTCTTTTAGTGCAGACCAGGTATTTAAATAGCCAAGCAACTCTGAAAAATTCATTTCTTTCTGAATAAAAAAAGAAGGACTTGTAATTTTTGGGAAAGGAAAGGGAATCGTTTGATATTCCTGATCTATATAACTTCTCCTTTCAGGCCAATACTCATCGCCTAAAATATCTTTATAAAATTTAGAAATAACCAGATCAACTGCTGAGTTAAAACCTCCTAACGAATAACACCAGGCAGCAATAAGAGCGGTTTCTTTGGCAACTCGTTTCACTTCCTTATAAAAAAGTTCAAAATCAAACCAATGCAAAGCCTGGGCAATGGTTATTAGATCAACCGAATTAGACTTTATAGGTGTTTTTTCAGCAAGACAGCAAATATAATTTATTTTTTCTAATTTAGGAGCTGCTTCAAGAGGTTCAAAATTGACATCGGTCGCAATAACTTGATCAAAATACTTGGTTAACGCAATAGCCGCTTGGCCATTTCCTGCGCCACAATCCCAAGCAAGATGAGGTACTGGTACTAAATTGTTCAAATATTTAAACAAATCATCAGGATAAACAGGTCGAAAACGCAAATAATTATTCGCTTTCTGGCTGAAATGTTTAATATATTTCACACAGTTCCTTTTTATATATTAAACAATAACTGACAAGCCTAATAAAAACCCATGTTGAATAGGCAAATTAGCCACATAACCTAAATAGGAAGGATGAAGGTAAAGTCTGGGATTGCCGCCAAAAATTCCTTGATAGAGTAAATTCAAGTTTGAAATTTCTGTCAGCGGATAGCCAAAGCCCGCTTGTATTTCAGCAGCCATTGCTGACTTATTATGAAAAAAAACACTGTCAATCTGCCAATATCGATAAGCAATTCCACCTTTAATTTGAGTAAAAAGTAAACTTTCATCAACTGGATTAGCATGAGCAGTTAGTAGTAGATCAATCATTGGTCTAATTGTTGATCTGACAGGATTTTGTAAATCGGTAAAATTGCTCTGTGGAATGACTAAATGCATGCGATTACCGGTTTGCACTCCGAACTCTACACCAAAATTTGCCTGATCAGTTGCTATAAGTTCAGCCGAAAGAGCAAGTCTTGCAAGAGGGTTTTGATTGTTGGAACTATTTATTTGTTGATAACCGCTATAACCTAAAGCAGCCATAAATGACCAACGATTATTCAGATTCTCAGATTCGGATATCATCAGTGTTGGTGGATTTGCACTTGAAAATACATTGAAGGATAAAAAGCACCCTAAGATAAAAAAGTGCATTCTTCGTATGCTCATTCCTGCCCTTAATTGCTTAAATTAAAATCATTAAAAAAATTAAAACTCATTTTATACGCCATTTATTTGAATTTTTCCACTAGAATAGAGCAGATAATTTAAGCTCTTGATCTTAGCTGTAAGAAAAGCGATGATTTTCACTTTTCCATCTTAAGGGAGTCAGTGTGGAATACGAAACAATGGAATATGACGTTGTCATTGTCGGTGCGGGCCCCTCAGGATTGTCTGCTGCAATTAAACTTAAGCAATTAGCTGCAAAAGAAAATAAAGAACTACGAGTATGCATTTTGGAAAAAGGCTCTCAGGTGGGCGCCCATATTCTTTCTGGAGCTGTACTAGAACCCCGATCTTTGCAAGAATTATTACCTGATAGTTGGCAACAAGCACCATTAGATACAAAAGTGACTAAAGATGAATTTTATTTCCTCACCAGCACCCATGCAATCCGCCTCCCTACCCCAAAGCAGATGCAAAATGATGGCAACTATATCATTTCTTTGGGCGAGCTTTGCCGGTTTTTAGCAGTTGAAGCGGAGAAACTGGGCTGTGAAATTTACCCTGGCTTTGCTGCTGCCAATATTCTTTACAGTGAAAATAATGAAGTGAAAGGCGTTGCTACAGGAGTGGTCGGACTAGATAAACAGGGTGAAAAAACACGAAACTATCAACCAGGAATGCATTTACTTGCAAGACAAACGCTTTTTGCTGAAGGCTGCCGAGGACAGCTAAGTCAATCCGTGATGCAACATTATCATTTAAGGGATAATGCCTCTCCACAGACTTATGGGCTTGGCATAAAAGAAATTTGGCAGGTGGAACCTGAAAAACATCAGGCAGGCAAAGTTGTACATACCATGGGTTGGCCGATGGATTTCAACACCTATGGCGGCTCATTTATTTATCATATATCTAATAATCGAGTCGCCCTTGGTTTTGTAGTCGGTCTTGATTACAAAAATCCCTGGCTTAGCCCCTATTCTGAAATGCAACGCTTTAAAACCCACCCACTAGTTTCTAATTTATTAAAAAATGCCGAACGCATAAGTTATGGTGCACGCGCCTTAAACGAGGGTGGGTGGCAATCTTTACCCAAGCTTAGTTTTCCAGGTGGAGCATTAATTGGTGATGCTGCGGGATTTTTGAATGTTCCTAAAATCAAAGGTATTCACCTGTCGATGAAATCAGCAATGCTCGCGGCTGAAGCCTGTTTCGAACTTTTAATAAAAGAACAATCAACAGAAATCGAAATCAAAGCTTATTCCGAAAAGATCAAAAACTCCTGGCTAGCCGAAGAATTGTACAAAGAAAGAAACATACGACCGGGTTTTCGATACGGTCTCTGGGTGGGATTAGCAAATGCAGTCTTTGAAACATACATTAGCCGCGGCCATTCCCCCTGGACCCTTAAAAATCATGCCGATTACTCAACTCTTATTCCTGCAGATAAAGCTAAAAAAATTCACTACCCCAACCCTGATGGTGTTCTTACCTTCGACAAACTTTCTTCAGTCTATTTAACTAATACCTATCATGAAGAAAACCAACCCAGCCATCTAAAACTACGCAATCCTTTACTTGCAATTCGGGTGAATTACAAAATCTACGCTTCTCCAGAAGTCCGCTATTGCCCGGCCGGGGTGTATGAAATAATCAAAGATGAGCAAGGCCCTAGGCTACAAATTAACGCCCAAAATTGCATCCACTGTAAAACATGCGACATCAAAGACCCCCGCCAGAATATAGTCTGGAAAGCACCGGAAGGCGGAGGCGGTCCTAATTATATTGATATGTAGAAAACTTGAGGTTAGACTTGCAGAGTTTTGCAAAGTCCCGGTGGCACAGCTGGATAGCGCAGCCCCCTCCTAAGGGGCAGGTCAGCGGTTCGAATCCGCTCTGGGACGCCAATTAAATCAATGGGTTATGAATTTAAATCGAAATTTTTAGTGCAGAACTTAAAATTGGGTATAGCCTCAGGTAAGCCAAATTAAATCTTTCAAAATAGGTTATTCAATTAATGGCTATACAGATTATCAAACAATAATGCTTACTTTACTAAAACTTGTTAAACAGCATGGTGATTTTAGCCTTTCGAACGCAACTGCTATTATTGCAGATCAATTTAGTTTGACTGATCAAGAAAAGCGACAGGTGCTTTCAAGTGGTAAACAAGCGGTTATTAATAGTCGAGTTAACTGGGCTAATACTTATCTAAAAAAAGCCAGATTACTCTTTTCTCCACAAAGAGGCATATTTTCTCTTACTGAGAGCGGTGAGAGCGTATTATCGAAGGAACCTGAATCAATCAATGTAGAGTATCTCAAACAATTTCCTGATTTTGTAGCATTTAAAAATGCTTTTCATTCAAAACCGCAGTCAACACATCTAGATAATAAAAACTTAGAAACTCCCGAAGAAATCCTCGAAGAAGCCTATCTTCAAATTAAAGAACAAGGCTCTATCTGACGTATTGGAAAAAATTAAATCTTGCAGCCCTCTCTTTTTTGAGAACTTTGTGGTCGATACTATTGTCAAAATGGGCTATGGGGGCTCTCATAAAGACGCAGGTCAAGCAATTGGTCGAATTGGTGAGGAGGGTATCGATGGCATCATAAACGTAGATAGACTTGGGCTTGACGTGATTTACCTACAAGCAAAACGCTGGACTGGTAATGTCAGTCGGCCGGAAACCCAAAAATTCGCGGGTGCACTTCAAGGTAAACGAGCTAAAAAAGGTATTTTTATTACCACTTCTGATTTTACTTCTGAGGCTAGAGAATATGCAAAATATATTGATGCTAAAATCATACTTATTTCTGGTCAACAATTAGTTGAGTTAATGTGGGAACACAATGTGGGATTAGATAATGTAAGAACATATGAACTCAAGAAAATAGACTTAGATTACTTTAATGGAATGACACAATCCATTTAACCTTATAAACCCTAATTTGAAACATTGGCTACCCATTACCCCTTATGACTACAAAAGGCAAAACCATCGGCTATCCGAGTCAGTTCGTTTGATCAAAATCCAGAACTCCAACTCGAAGGGATTGGCTCGATTTTGGGCGCATTTGCGGAATTTGAAAGGGCATTACTTAAGGAAAGACAACTTGAAGGTTTTGCTCTTGCCAAACAAAAAATGAAAATACAAAGGGAGAAAGCCTTCATTAAATCAGGAACAAATTAACTTAAACAAAAAGCCTTTGCTGGGGAACAAAAAACTAAAATTGCTATCACTTTTGGAATCAGTAGAGAAACGCTTTATAAATATTTAAGGCCAGAAATTATCATAAGCATCTTTGAGAAAGAATCAAACATATCGGAATCCTCAATAGCTTTATAACTAAACTTTGCCCTTACCATCGCTTGCGGATGCTTTAAAGCTTTGTTCTTTTTCGTTCAGTAACAGATAGATTAGTCATACAGCACCTCATGCATCCAAAAATAGGTATTTTATACGGATAGTCCCTCTTTAATATATACCCTATAATCACGACCCAAAAGTTCAATGATTGTTCTAAGTGGCTAATATAAAGCAATCTAATACAACAGTATATTGAACAAGTGTATAGAAATTAAGGTTGAAATATGAAGATTTTAACGATAAATTTTAATGAGCTTGAACTTTTTTTAAGAAAGAAAAATGAAAAACTTCTAAATGAATTAAATGAGCTGAAAAAAGAGGAAGCACCCAAGCTTGTTTTTTGTGCTATAGATAATGATCTTCTTTCAAGTGTCGATTTAATCAAGCAACATATATTAAAACAAAACGCTATTCCTATAATTGGTGAATCTGCTTTAGGCACTTGGCTTGCTAGTAATCATCATCAAGGAAAAAAAGAATTAATCTTACGAGATTGCCTACCCCTTATTAATCTTTGCGAGGAATTTACTATCTTCGTTGACGAGGAAACAACAGAATTAAATCAAATCATTTCAAATCTTGCTGATGGCGTTATTTATGAGCTTGCTTATTGGTTTAAAGCTCATAAAAAAGCATCAATAGTTAATATAATCAACTATCCTACCCTTCAGACTCTTGAGATTACTCCTGACAATCTAAATTCAATTGATAGCCTATTCTTTAAAAAAGAAGTCTATTCTGTTTTAGATAAACATCTAGATAAGCAAAATCCTACCTTATTTAGCATGTCAGCAGATATACATGGCAAACATGCGGATTGGATTAGGATGGACGCCTATAAAAATAATTATGTACCCGTTTGTCCTCATACCATGGTGAATAAAAGCGCTTTTATCTTAGCTCAAGGAGCTAACCGAACTAGAAGGCTACTTAATCAGGTATCAATTGCCTTAAAATGTGAAAAAATCACCCTCTATGGACCTTATGATGGTGAAAACATAAATTTTGAAAACCTTCCGCTAGATACTCTTTTTGAAGCCTATCTTCTTAGACGTTTTTCTCCAACAACTTCATTTTATTATACAAGTTTTCGGGAAGCAGGCGTTCCTAAATATGCAAATGATATTCAATGGGCAATTACTACAAAAGAACTTTATACAACTCGAGAAGAGAAAGGTTTAAGCGATGAAAAGAAAGGGGTCTATTCTATTGTTGCCAATTTTGACCAGTGCCTTATACCCTTTGATCAAGGAGCGGCTTACATAAAGCCAGCAAAAAGTCGAAAAGTTAATTTTGGCTTTTTCTCTGAAAAAAGTAATTCAATGAAGGTTCAAGAGATGAACACTACTGACCATCAAAATCAGAGTATGGATGAAACGGCTAAAGTTAGCCTGTGAGCTTCTTTTAAACATAACCATGATAGAAATCTTGCAAGAGGATAACCATTTTGAATAGTGATAAATTTTATTCACAAGAAGCTCCTTTTTTTAAGGTTCCTTTAGAAATTGTAGAAAAAAATGTGTGCAAAGAATTAAAAATAACTGAAGTAAACAATCTCTCGAAGAGCTGTATTTTTTTTTATGATTCATTACAAGAATACAAGAGAAGGTGCCCTGAAAATGTTAGAAATAATATAAAAAAAGGGAATTATAATAAGAGAATATCAGAGGGGTTAGATGAAAAAATTTACGCAACCGCTATCTCAAAAGATACACTCATTACTGCAGGAAATAATTCTCTAAAAATTTGGAATAGAGAGAGCGGCGAAATTTTATGGAGTTATCCATTAATACTTTGCAAACAATTGTGGGTCGTTAATGAACAAATAATTTGTGTGGGATGGAAAAAAACCTCGGAGAACTCATCTGCTTTAACTGACCCAATTCTCCTTAAAATAGGCTTAAACAATAAAGAAAAGTCTATTTTAGATATACCTAAAATGATTCCAGAAATGACAATCTTGGTAGAAAATCAACTTATTTCCAAATTTACAAACGGCAAAATTTATCAGATGGATTTATCAGGTAACAAAATTAGAGTTGAAGCTCCTATAAATAGCACCGTTTCATTAGCCCTCTTTGGAGCTGAAAATTATATTGTTGATGTTTCCCAAAAAAGAATCACCTTTATCAATCGAAGCAATGGCATCGTTCATATTTACGAAGTACCCACTTTTATTTCCTTTGCAGCCATTGATAAAAATTCACTGATATGTGGGCATAATACTCAGCTTGATTTTAATATTATCGATATGGAAAATATTAAAATAACTGAATATAAAATTAACCCCCGTTTTTTACAGAACTATCTTGCTCCGAACATGGGCTCACTAAACCCGGTTATAGTAAATACCCATTATATTTTTATTGCCCATGAATCCGGAAGAGTCTTTGCATTCAATAAAACAGAACAGAATTATGAAACTTTAGCTTGGACAAGGCCTCCTAATAACCATTCGCTTTATTCAGTAGATAACTTTCTTTTTATTATCAATCATAACAAATCGAATTCTTTTTCCACTATTAATCTATGGGAAATTGATAGTTTAGGAAAATTAAACTTAATTCGAATCTATAAAGATATATATAAATTGAATGAAATAAAATGGGATAAAGGACGATTATTAATATTTGCCAATACATCAATACAGGAATACGATTTTAAAGTTTTACATCAAGGCGAAATTCTTATCAAGGATGCAATTGATGCCTCGGTTGAAAACAGCACAACATCTTCATTTACTTAGGTGAAGCGATTTGAGATTAGGCTAATAAAAGAATATTAATTTTTGAATAGTAACAAAAGGTGAAATCCAACGATTTTCTACTAGCTGAGTAGGTTGTAACTAAAATAGGGGTGTGACAATCATGGGAATGAAAAGATACACTACCATCGTATGTTATTAAAAATAAGATCTGACCTGGTCTAATAGATTCGGACAACCCAGTTAAGAGATAATTAACTTAACTGGAGAGAAAAATGACTAGAAAAAAATATTCAAAAGAGTTCAAGCTGGATTCTATTAGTTTAGTACTTGAGCAAGGGTATAGCCGAGCGGAGGCAGGCCGGAGTTTATCAATTAACCCAAATGTTCTGGCTCGCTGG
>JACCVV010000022.1 GCA_013697955.1 Tatlockia sp.
CTGCATAGTTGTCCCCAAAAAAACCTTTTGTATTTCCTTTCTTCTTTTCTTTAGTTATTGCGTATTGTATTAGTGCCTTTGGCGTGGGGAAATAGACGGATAATAAATCATCCATTTTCTGGGCAAAATCGGATTTGCTTACTTTAGAGGAATAAATTTCCTCATGTGCCTTGAATAGTTTTGTAAAACCCTTACAAAACGTATCGATAAGTGAATCCGCAAGCTCTCTTAATCCAAGTTCATGGCCGTTATACATAATAATGGAGCCGAGGCGATGTGGATCGTTAAAACCAATCGCATAGAACTCTCGTTGATCACGTGTTTCAGTCCAAACTTTAAGTGAGATAAATCCTTGCAAGAACTCTTTAATTGATATGGTCTTAAATTCATTTTTTTCTTGATACTCTAAACTAATGGCTTTATTTTGAATCATATAAATTAGCATGGCTTGTTGTAGCATGTGGGCTGTCAGATTGTGAAATAAACCTGCTCCAAAAGCACTCTCAATCACAAAATCCCCTTTTAAAATCATTTTATCGGCTATATCATGGGGAATGAATCCAATCCATTTATAACTAGTATGGGCTAAGTCATAGGGTTTGAATAAACTGGTCAATATCTTTTCAAGGGTATATTCTTTTTTTATTCCTAAATAGTTATCTTTTGGAATGGGATAGAGAACACCATCAATTGATTTAAATTCATAAGTATTCGATTCAAGATAAGGGAATCCGGTATTGTTGCTGTGCTGATAATATCGAACAAATTCCGAATTTAAAAAGGATAAATATTTAATGCATTCTTCAGGATTACTGAATAAAGAAGCTGCTTGAGCAAGCGCTTGTTTTAAGACCTCTTTTTTATTATCACGAGCTGCCTTGGATTGTTTAAATAACTGCTCATAAACTTTGTCCTCAGAGAGGAGATTCGTCTTATCTTTGATTGAAAGCGTTGCAAATGGTTTTGAATATTTTCTAAGGTTGACACAAAGATCTTCAAAAAACGCTGAATGTTCGGAATGATCCCAAGATGCCGCTCTAGCGTAATGAAGGGTTAATCTTGGATTAATATAATTTTGGAAATTATCAATATCGATTAAAGTCTTAACAATATCAACCCTACCTTTTAGAATAGCAACGTCCATGACGGTTTTGTTATCTTCAGATACGTAAGAAATAAGCTTTGCTAATAATCTTTCCTTTTTTGCTTTTTCTATAATTAGATGGCAAATATCTTTATCTTCAGCATGCATCAATATGCTTACTGAATTGCCTGTAAATCGTAAAAAGTTAGCTCCTTTATCTAAAAGCAATTTAACGGTCGCATGATGATTACATTGTACAGCAATCAACAGCGGGGTAAGTTCATGGTGAGCCAAGTCAGTGGAGACAGTACTGGCCTCGATATCAACACCAAATTCAATTAGTCTTTCCGCAAAAGCAGTAAAACCTTTCTTACAAACAGCATGTAAGAGATTAGCCTCGACGTGAATCTTATCTTGCGGAGAGTTTAAAGTTAAGCACAAGGAATTCAATTGGTTTAAAATAAATGGCTTATGAGAAGCATATTTGGAAATAAGGGAATTAAATTCTTTGATGATTTCCTCTTCATCTTTTTTAATAAAACAACCTAATAAGAGGTTAAAATCGCTTTGGAGCTTATTGATGGGCGTAAAAACAGAAATTAAAGGGTGATGAATTATTTTTTCTTGAACAAAAGATTTAGGAGGCTCATCTTCCTTTTTAGGACTCACAGTAGGTTTTCTTTCCTCTGAACTCGGCTGAGATTTTGAGGAAATCTGGCTCGAAGTTTTTATGAGGCTGTTGATAAATTTATAGGTATTTTTACTGTAATCTGTTTCCTTTAAAACGTTTTCTTCCTCACGTAACACACCGCATTCTTTACCCTCTGTATTAACAATAGACCAAAAATTTTTGCTAACATAACCGCTATCTTCAGAAAGTATATACTTCCCTTTGAATTCTTCATTAAACGATTCAACGGTGCAATTTAGCTGCTCAATAAGTTTTAGATTCTTGATTTGAGTATTATCTTGTTTATTTTTCATTGCATGGGCCTAATTAATAAAATGCCTAAATTTTATCATAATTGGTTAATTATGCCTAATTATGGATAGAAACAGGTATCAATCAGATTCATCGAGAGGAATTAGTCAAATTGAACCAAGTAGTGGGTTTTAGCTCATTATTAATTTCCAATCCAAATTTTATGCTGCAACTTAAATGTAGAAGGTTAGAAACCAATTAGATGGAGCTATTAAGCTTAAGCCTTAAGGGTAAATAATCATTTCAGTTGTTTTACTAGATAAATTTATTAAATTATAAGGCCTTTAGAGCGGTCATTGATGCATAATATTTCTATATTGGAATAAACCTGATTGGTTAAATGGGCTAACGTTTCTTTAATATATTCCTCTTCATTACAGGCAGTTATGACAATACTTACCTTATCTTTTGGATTGATTGAAGGAGAAATGGTTTCGAGCCTGATCAACGATTGTAATCCCCAAGTCGTTTCAATGAGGGAGATGACTAAAAATAGGCAGGTCAATATCGATAGTATGGTTAATAACATTGGTTTACTTCAAAAATAGGCAAAAACATAACAGAACGTAATGTAAATTCATGGGAGATGAGTTTTTTAAAATATAATATTCCAAATGCTATACGTTTATTTAAATATGATGCTAACGCATTAATATCCTGGAAGAATGATACTAAAACTGAGTCCTGCAATTTTAGAACTCACCGGCCCTGATGCACCAGATATTGATTACGATCTATTAATCGGATTGTTTGAACAATTAAAAGAAAATTTACCCATAGATGATTGGAAACTGCCAGAACCTGAAGACAATTATTTTCAATATTACTCAGTTTCTCCTGCTGGGATAAATTTCGTTTTATAGGGGTAGATACGGTGTATATAAAGCCTATTAGAAAAAAACCTTTTCCGAAAAACAGCAATCAACTTGGAGTGTATGATGATTAGAGAAAAAAGAGTCAATATAAGCTTTATGTTGAAGTTAAGATAAATTTGCAACCATAAAAATTCCCAAATTAAAACACTCAAACTATTAATAAATAAGTGCTCTTGGTATAAATAGTATTTAATTTGTCCCAGTTTATAGAGGAGTTCAGTATGAATATTGTATTTTTGTTTGGCTATAACAACGCCTTCTAGTGTTTCATATTTAAGGTAAAAGTATTTATCTATAATTTACTTAAAGTAACCATTTCATTAGCAGCACAATCAAGGAAATTTTTTGCGTCTATTATCTCCCCATCAACTATAATATGACCCTCAGTATCAAAAGTCATTAATAGTTTGCCACAAGGAAATAATGCTTCTGAAATACCTGCTTTTTTCGCAGCATCTAGCAATATACCTTTAGGTTTGTATTCAAGCCTTAAAATTGTAGAGACATCAGAATCTCGTAGTAATTCATTTAAAATCATCAAGAATGTTGTTGGCCATATTGGATTTTCTGTATCAAATTTTTGAAGAAATACCATTCTATTGACAGCTTCCATGGATGCCATAAAAGAAGGAAGTCCTTTTTTACTGGCTATTAAAGCTTGGGGATTAAGTTCTCTTGTTAAAACCTGGGTCCAATATAGCGATGCGGCATTTCGTTGATCTTCACAAATTTTCATTTTCATATTAATACTCTTCAATTAATGCAAGTCGCTTTTTGTAAAAAAGCTGGGTGAGCACATATTGTAACCAAGCCATCTATATTGAGTCTATATTTTTAAAAATGTAGCAGTCCGTTATATTAAGACGCTTAATATTACTAGGATTATACGCTTCTAGCCTTAATGATTTTAAAACAAAGATTCTCCCCACTATTTTTAAAAAAATTTTATAACGATGTACTTCTCACTTCATAAATCGATGGATATCAGAATTATGAAGCGCTAAGATTAGCGCAATTTTTTAGTTAGAGGTGAGAATAAATGGTTCATACAAATCTAGTTTCATCACTAATAAACCAGGCTTATTTTCAAGTACCTTTTGCTTTGCCGCGTCAGACTATCATAAAAGCAGTGGACAATTTTTTTGAATTTATAAATCTTTCCAATCCAATTAAAAATACCATTGACTTCAAATTACGTGAGGAAAACCGTCGGGGTGAAATTGGCTATAAAAAACGATTATCTTCAGAAGATGATTACAGAGACGATAAAGAATTTTTTCATTTTCATCCCGAGATATTTAACCGTTATCAATCCCTTATTAATGAACAACCCAAAATTTTAAACTTTTTAAATAGTGCATACGAGATTTGGCTAGCAGCAGAATCAACTGTAAAAAAAATATTACATCAACTTGAAGAACAATTTCCTGGCTGTGTAGATACTATTTTTCCATTTAATCAATCGGAAACTATTCTTCGTTTCCTTAAATATGATTGGCAGTCTAGTGGTCGATATTTAGCAAAACCCCATTACGATGCTGGAGCTATTTCATTAGCTATTGCAGAAGATAAACCGGGCTTACGCATTGGCACCGACTCGATGTCACTCAAACTTCTTCAACATAAAGATAATCATGCAATTTTTTTTATCTCCAGTAATTACAAACAAGTCTTTGGTAATAAATGTCCTTTCAAACCCGCATGGCATGATGTTATACAAGTTGATGCAAGGAAAATTGGACATCCCTATTCACGTTGGGCTGTAGTAGCATTCTTTGTGCCCTATGGGGTAGCGGAATTACCTCGCTCAATGACTCATCAATGTAGGGAAACCTATATCAGTACACTTTCTAAGAATCAATCATAAGGTTCAATATGTTTAGTAAATTTGATAAAAAAAACGATTTAATTATCAATTATTTTAAAAAAATCAATTGTGAATATAAAAAAGTACATTCTTATTCCAAAGAACAGAAAATTGATTATTTACAACAAATTTATAGTTCTCATATGCAAAGCTATCCTTTTCATAATTTTGAATTAAGAGCTACAAGCCAATTACATCCTTTATATCGCAATCGCCTAACTCTTAACAACATGGATTCATTTATTGAAGGATGTAATGGTGGTTTTTGTTTCCAGTCTTCTGAAGTTTTTTATAGTGCACTTCGAAATTCCGGTTTTGATACCTATCGTTCAATTGCAAAAATCTTAAATGGATTAGCCCCTGATTCACCTGAGGCGAAAAAAATTCCCGCTACCCATTTGATTTTAATTGTTGATATAGAAAATGATAAATATTTAATTGATCCCTCTATGGGAATGAACGGCTGTTGCTCCCCATTTCTAATACCTAAAAGTGCTGAGATTTATCAGCAGAATAATCAAAGTTTTAAAATTGAAAAAATTGAGGATGACTACCTTTTTTATCGCAAGACTAATGAACAATGGTCAATCTCTTTATGCTCGACTTTCTCACCTGCTAATCAAACTACTATCTTAACCCAATTAACAAAACTAAGTTATTATCCACTGGCTTTAGGTATTCGAGATCTTATCACCTTAGTGGGAATTGCAACTCCAAACGGAGGCAAGTGTCTATTATGGAATCCCAAAACTAAATTATTTACTTTAAAAACAATTTGTACTCAAAAAGGTGATAAAGAAGAATCGTTTGATGACATAGATACTGCCTATGAGCTTCTTTGTAATGTCTTTAGAATCGAACATATTAATAAACTACAATTTAAAGAATATTGTGGATTAACCAAGTGGCCAAAAGCTAAAAACTTATTCTTTGTCAATTTGCCCCTAGATAAAAGAGAAATAGAATCATTAAAAGAAAATCTAGAGAGTCGGTCGGGATTATGACGACGGGCAATGGCAGGGTGTTGAAATATAAATCTTTAATCTATAGCTGTAGAAGCGTGCTGAGAAACATTGTGTTTAAACGACTTTATGCGGGAAAGTTTTGATGATTATTGATCATATAGGAATAGCAGTATCTGATTACGAAAAATCCAAAAAATTCTATATTAATATTTTAACTCCCTTTGGGATTGAGCCCATGGCAGAGCACGAGGGATGGGTTGGATTTGGCAAAAACAATAAGCCCGAGTTTTGGCTTGGCCCAGGTAAAGATACAAAATACTTTATGCATTTTGCTTTTGCGGCTGATACCAAAGAAATTGTTGACGCTTTTTATAAAATAGCGATTGAAGAAGGTGCCGTATGTAACGGAAAGCCAAAAATTAGAGAAGATTATTATTCTGGTTATTATGGTGCTTTTATTATTGACTATGATGGCCATAGCATAAGTGCCATTGTTCATAACCCATAATTTTAAATCAACACGAATAGATAATGCAGCTCAGGTTTATATAAAAAGCTTAATTTTTTGGCCTTGCATTAACCAGCTGAATCCGCCCTTCAATGATTTACTATTAGTCTGATAATTAGTCAGACTTATGCTCATTTTGATGCAGGGAGCTACTACCGATTGAGCTTACAATTTGCCCTTAAAACCAATGCATTTTAACCCCACCGGACGGATAATTGCGGTAAATTATCAAGTGAGTATTTGGCAAAAACAAGATTATCACTCAATTCGTTATTGATTGGTTTTCTTCGATGACACCTAAGTGTACCTTCTAGTGTATATTGAAGGCGTTCAGCAATTTTTTTGGAGCGTATATTGTCAATATCGCAGGTCAAAGCAATACGTTTCACTGCCAGTTGTTTAAAAGCATATTGAGTTATCGCATTGATTGCTTCTGTCATTAAACCCTGATTTGAACGAGCAGTTCGAATCCAATAACCTGTTTCGACTGAGGGGACTTCCCAAAGGTAATGATGAAAACTAGTGCAGCCAATAAATTCACCAGAATGGTTATCGAAGATAGCAATTGCAACCAAGGCTCTTCACTCCTCTTTAAAATCCAATTTGCGCTAGCTAGCCGCATTTGCTCTTCAGTATCTGAAATGGTTGTTTTTTCTTCGCCCAGTCCATAAATTCATACAATACATCATATGATTCTAAAATCGCGGCATTCACAGCGATTCCATCGCCAAGCTGTGGAGGTCGGATAAGTAGTCGAGAAGTGGTAATAGGCATTGGTAAATCAATTAAAATAGGGTTCATTTCATAGTCTCAAAAAGAAGCGGTGAAATTAGCCAGCAATAAATTTCGCGGTTAATGTATTGCATTAACGGTTAATTTTATTCCTTCGGCTTCTTGTAGCACATGAATTACTGAAAAAAGTGAATGCGCCGTAGGGTTGCCTGAAGGACTAAACATACGTTGTAGACTCTTACTATTTTTTGATACCTTTCGAGCTAAAGGTTCAAATGAAATAGTTGCGTTGATATAATCCCGTAATAATGATTTAGCAATATCAATTTCGTCGGATAGTAATGCGTTAACTGCTTCAATTAGCATAGCTTGTCGAAAATCAGGATCGCTTTGCGCCCTTTCTCTAATCGTAATTTTAAAATCTTTAGTTAAGCTCATGACTTCTTCTCCTGCTTTTTAAGCAATTTATACTCAGCCCAATGTTTTTTTGCAGTTTCTATGTCCTTGTCCTGTTGTTTTTTTGTACCCCCACCAATAAGGATCACCAGCTCTTCTCCATCTTGACCAAAATAAATTCTGTAACCTGGGCCAAAGTCAATTTTATATTCAAATACTCCTTCACGCAGATTTTTCACATTAGAATAATTACCCATCTCCAAACGATAAAGAGCTGTAGCGATTTTTGCTGCGGCAATCGGGTTAAGTTTACTAAACCACTTTTCAAAAGGGTTTATTCCTAATGCGGTAATATATTGATGAATCATTATCTTCATTACTTAATGGTAACCTATAAGTTACTAAGTTGCAACTTTCATGTGTATCACAAAACGAAGGTTTTGTGGAACAATTTTTCTTGTGAGTATAATTTATACAGGCTCCTTGACTGCTCTGCTTTGCAATTGTTTCAATAACTGTTTCCATTAATTTTAGTTTCATTTATAATAAATTTATCGTTTATCGGAATAAAATTATCATGAAAATAGGTTATGCTCGAATTTCTACCAAAGGGCAACATTTAGATTTACAAATCGATGCACTTAAAAAAGCCGGCTGTGAAAAAATATATAAAGATATCATCAGCGGTTCATTATCAAACCGCCCTGCCCTCGATCAACTTTTAAACGACATCAATAAAAATGATGTGATTATTATTTGGAAGCTTGATAGGCTCGGACGCTCACTTAAAAATTTAGTAGATCTAATAAATACGCTTAATGAGAAAGAAGTCGGTCTAAAAAGCATAAACGATCCGGTTGATACTACCACTGCTCAAGGTCGACTTATCTTTAATATTTTTGGCTCACTTGCTGAGTTTGAGCGAGAATTAATTAAAGAACGAACCCTTGCAGGTCTGGAAGCTGCTAGAGAAAAAGGAAATATTGGCGGTCGACCTAAGGGATTAACAAAAAAAGCACAAAATATCGCTCTTACTGCGGAGTATCTTTATAAAGAAGAAAAATTATCGGTGAATGAAATTCTGGAGAAGCTTTGCATAGGCCGTGCAACCCTATACCGATACCTTCGATACCGCAATGTTCCTGTTTCAGCAAACATTCAACGCAAAACTTCGCAGCATGAAATCATTGAGGTTGTATAAAATATTAATCCTTAATTTTTAACTCATGTATCTGTAAGCATGAATAGATTTTAAAAAAACACTTTCTTCTGTTTTTTTATCCCTTCTTGGGCTTCTGTTACGCTTCTCGCTGTATTTAATAATAGGTTCTGGAAAGGTCTCATTTAAAAGATAAATAACTGGAAGGGAAGTAATTATTTTTTTAGTGACAACTCGATTGGAAGAGTTTTTAAAGCTACTAATATTTACAGCCCATAAAGAAGGCGTTTCACGATGAATCACTAATGAACTGTCAGTTTTGTTTAGTTTGTTTAATTGCGTATTGATATGTACCCCCTTTCCGACTTTAATCAATCGCTTCTCTGCGTCATTTTTTGAAATCTTTAATTTTGAATTGTGGCGGGTTTTACAATAACTAATTAGTCTTGGGTGGTAATCAAGAATAGGAATATGACGAAAAATTTGTTTTAGTTTAAGTGAAGGAAAACCAGAATCTTTGAGAACCTTATGTATCAAAGCCGTTTCACATTTTCTTTGTTCAATCATTATTTCATGACAAGCTTTTCTAAAATTGTCTTTAGCGTCATTTAACTTTAAGGTTAATTTAAGTGTTTCCTGATTTCCACCTAAAGCCCCTTGGTACGAACTTGTTTGTTGTGCTCTTCCAAAGGGAGAAGGATAAAAATCGGTAATGGCTTCAATAAATTGGCTTGTATTGTTACTAAAGATTTCATGATCTTCATCATTAATCCAAATTTGATTAGATTTTAAATCGGATAGATGAATTTTAAATAGAGACAATATCTCATTTAGATTTTCAAAAAGTGAGATTAATTGGTTTGAGGAATCCATTTTGATAGATTTTATCAATTTAAAATAAAAGTTTAGCACATTACCCATAATATAACTAGTAGGTTTGCTCTTAAGCGAACCATTGTACTATTAACATTAAATTAAATCGGAAAGAGAATCTTGGGTGAACTAGTTGATAGAATAGATAATGTGCTAAACATTTACGAAATATTCCATTTGGAAAATTTTTGAAATTTAACTACAGATTTAATTTGTTTATAATGACAAAAAGAAATTTACGGTCACTATCATTGCAAGAGGTATAATAATGCTTAATTTGGTACAAAGAGTTGCGATTACAAATGATTTAGAGCATCTGAATCAGTTAATTTGCGATTCTCGTCAATATAACGGTTATGATAAAAACAACAACACTTATTTCATTAAAAAATTTGGATTAACTACAGATTATATAAACAACCAATTTGTGTTCGCCTATGAAGCAGAGAATCGCATTATTGCAGTATCTGGCTTATCTTTCATAGACAAATTGAAATTAGATTATTTTTTTATTAGCCCTGACTTTATTGGAACAGGCCTGGGAAGAAAAATGTGGAATGATATATGTAATTTTATAAAAGCTAAAGGCTGGGGCCATTTTGAATTCGTATCCAATCCTTTTTCTGTTTCATTTTACCGTCACATGGGTGCAGAAATAATAGCAGACTATGAAGAAGCAGAGAATGAGTCAAAGATTATGCAATACAAGCTATAATAAAATCATTGAAGTGACATATATAAATTCTCCTACGAACAGAAATACATTAATTTACATAGTGTTATATAAAAATTAGTGACGAACAAAAAATCGATTTATTGACTACAGCCTAGACTGGCAAAGCGTTGTAGGGGCATGCTGGGAAATTCCGTACCTTCCTGCAAGGAACCCCCAAACCTTGGAATGGGTTTTATTTAAATTTGCCAACTTTTAATTCTTAGCTTATGACAATTAGTTTTAAAATCTTATTATCCCAAACTTTGGATTTTTCCATTCAGTATACGGCAAGCTCAGCATGAGAATTATCTCGATTTTTGGTGGTTTGAGATAGATCAGAGACGTTATCTATCTGAAAGTGTATCGTTCTTGTTAAATTGAAAAAAGATGCTATCATAATCATAAAGATTGTATTTTATTCTAGTGTATACATGTGAGGTTATATGGCCACATCTTCATCCTTAATTTCCGTAAGAGTTCCAATTATTACTGCTAAGCGATTAGAAAAACTGGCTAAATCTGTCGATCGGTCAAAATCTTATCTAGCTGCTGAGGCGATTGAAGAATATTTAGATATTCATGAATGGCAAGTTCAAGCAATCCACCAAGGGTTAGAAGAAATTGAACAGGGCGAGGTAGTTGATTTTGCTGAGGTTAAAAAGCAATGGATTAAGGACTGACTGATTGAAAATCAAATTCACCAAACGGGCTGCTCAAGATATTCAATCAAGTTTTGATTTTATAAGAAAAGATAATCCAAGTGCTGCTAATTCCATTATCACTCGCATTATGGAATGTATTGAAAATATTGCTGTTTATCCTGCAATAGGTCGACTAGGACGAGTTCCTAATACTAGAGAATTGGTTGTGAGTAGCACACCACTTATAATCATTTACCAAGTACGTAATGATATTTTGTTTATTGCAAGAATAATTCATGCATCCAGAAAATGGCCTTAACAGGTCTCTAAATGGAATTAACCCTTGTTGCCAGTTTGGCTTAGTGTAATGAAATGGATTACTCTCCTTAAAATGGATTAATATTTTCGCTTTTGGATAGGAGTCCATTTCATTACACTAGGCCAAGTACAAACCTCTAGATGCTGAAGCAGAGGATGCAGCGTTATTTTTAAACTGGAAATAGAATGAAATCAAAAATTATTATTTTTATCTTCTGCTTAGCACTCGTGGTGGAATATTCTGAAAGTCACATCGGAATTAATCGACCAAATATGAGCTTTTTAAAACGCCCAACGGGGCCCTATAGGGTTGGGTTTGAAGACTTTCATTGGATTAATCATGATGCTTGCCCTGATTTTAATTTTAATAGTAAAAATCAAGATGACTTTAGTTCAGAAAATACAAAATATTGTCATGAGCTGGTTGTGCGTATTTATTATCCAACTAAGGCGCCCTTTCTACAAGGATCACCTTATTATTCGCCATTTATATCGTCTCAACAGGATATGTTAAAACAAGTGCCAGGAATTCAAATAAATCACTTAAAACAGCTAACTAGCCTCAAAAGTTTTTCCTTAAAAAAAGCACCTATCATAAATGAAAAACAATACCCAGTATTATTGTTTAGCCCTGGGTTTGGTTGTGCTACAGAAATGTATGAAAATAATATTACGGAATTAGTTAGTCATGGTTATATTGTTGTGGGTATTAGTACGCCATTTATTAATCTTACTGCATTGCCAAATGGACATGTTGTTAAGCCAGCAGATTTGCAAAGCATGGAAAACAGCGATAAGGCTATTAGCGATCAATTCGTACCTTTGCAGTCACAAGATTTAATTTATGCATACAATAAACTACATGAGCTCCACCCTTCAAATGGGTTGTTTGCCAGTATGGACTTGAAACATGTCGGTTTATTTGGACATTCAATCGGTGCCTGGACAGTGGCTATGGTTGCACACGCTAATCAAACTTCTTTTAAAGCAATCGCTCCACTTGACATTGGTCCTGATAAAGCGGGTCTACCCTTGAAAGAGTTGAAAAATTTTACTATCCCGGTTATGTACCAAATAAACTCTATTAGAAAATTGTCATCCCCTTATCTTCCGGTTACATATCAGTTAGCACCTAACGGATATTTGGTTGGAATTTCTCCAAATAAGCGGAATGATAGATACAGTCATCATATGAATTTTACGGATTGGTCAACGTTGCAGTATCTTCCCGCCTATACAATGTTTTTTAATCATCTAAAAACACAGCATATTGCAAAGGGATTTGATCTTAAGGTTATGTTTCATTCTCTTACAAATAAAGAAATCGCTACTTTTGTTAAAATGACTTATGTATTGTATAAACAAGAAAATACATGGGTTTTTGCCGTGTATTTTATAGATCCACAGCATCACCAAATTTCGGTACCAGTGAATTTTTTCAATATTACTCTGGTCGATGGTTTAGCCAAGGCCCTATCTGCTCTACCTAGCCATCCAGAGAAATTAACAGAAGCGGAGATTGAGCCTATTAGAAAAATAGTCTCATCTCTAAATAATGCAATGGCAAGTGTTCTTGGAACAGGTAATGGTTGGGAAATAACTGGTGCTATAAATACTTATTTGGTTAATTTTTTTGATGCCTATCTTAAAAATAAGAAAAGTCTATTATTTAAGAAATGTACACCATTATATAAAAATACATATATAAAATGTGGGCCTGGTCAGGCTTAATGCGCATTATGGGCCTAATGGTGTTGTTTAACCTGTCTGGTTATTACAAAACCTCAAATACAATTGGATTTTAATATAGATTTGTATTGCATTGAAAATTTGAGCACTCTCCTGTATCCCCTTAAAAGTATTTAATCCATTATTTTTATTATTTTTTATTTCTTAAGTGACTTGGAAGTGCCCATAATTCCACTTATTGGCTATAAATTTAATACTAAGGTAAAATATAGCACAATCTTACTCTAGTTGAGAAAATAAAATGCGTGAGAAATTTCAATCAAATAATGAACTGTCACTAATGAAAAATCAGTTTGCCCAATTAAGAAAACTTGTTAATAGCGATAACGTAGAAAAATGGCATATGATTGTGAAGGAGATATGTGAAATTTTTTCTCTACCAGCAATCTTTAATTGGTTGGATGCTGTAAAACTTTTTGTAACCACTCCCGAAAGTCAAGCTCTTTGTCAACCTATGATAAATCACGCAGCAATTGATGAAGAGGTCATAAAGGCTTCGGAAAGTGGCTATCTCGATGTTATTCATTATTTAATAAAAGAGTCTATAATTCACTATGATCAATGGGCTGATTACAAGATTAAATGTTTTTTAAATCAAAATGGGCAATATGATAACTACAAATTGTGGGCTAAACATGCAGTCGGATTTATACTTTATTCAGATGATTATAAAGAATATAATGATAAGGGTATGCACAATGTGGTACTTTATTCAAATTATAAAAACCTTGCTTTATTATTTGCTTTCTCTTTTATCAATAGTTCAGATAATAGGCATTTAAATTATTTAATCAAAGAAATGAAGAAATCTTTAACCAGCCCTATAAATAACTATAGTCGAAATTATTGTGCCTTTTTTCATTCCCAAACCTCATTTACCATGTTAAATAAAGACATTCGACAATATATAGGCATGCACGGCTTAAACTTAATTCAACATGAACTGATTCTTTGTAATGAAAATTTTAGACAATTCCTTTCGCTTTTTGTTGATGAATCATCCAAGAAGGGGGAAAATAGGAATAATGAGGTTATTGAAAATGACCCCAGCATTTGTACAATATTTTAAAAAATACTACTAAATATATTATCCTGAGAATCTAATTTTTTGCATCTCTTGCCATTGAACTTACCCCGTCTCAATAGACGGGGTTTTATGCGCGCACCTAAATCACTTCATGCGACTTAAGCTTCCAAGAGCAAAAGAAGAAGGAGTCAGTTTAAATACATTGGTCATTTTCTTTATTAAGCCAGGATTAGCAAAAAACAGATTTCATAAATTTACTAAAAGAGATTTTAATATCGGATTGGAATCTTGCTTCAACCGATAAACAAGATTTAAACAACCAAAAGCTTGAAATTTTTGAATTTGCCAAAATATATTAACTTGAAGTAGATGATTTTATTCAAATGACTATCTCAAGTAGAAAAACCAGCAAAGAACGCCATATTGATGAAATGCTCTCAGTGTTGAATGATGCTGATACATTGAATGTTACTGAACTAAGCCGACTAAGTCGAAGTACGGCAGAAGTCATCGGGTTGGTTAATGAACTGATAAAAAAACAGGTACGAGTAATTGCTATTAAGCAAAACCTGGATATGAAACAGCACGATATGACTTCTAAGGTGATGATAACTCTATTTTCACTTTTTGCTGAGCTTGAACGCGATTTAATTAGCTTAAGGACCAAGGAAGCTCTTGCAAATAAAAAGGCGCGAGGTATCCAATTGGGAAAACCTAAGGGTACAATACAGAAAAGTAAATTTGATAAAGATCAAGAAAGAATCAAAGAATTATTAGCATTAAGCTTGTCAGTTAGAAATTCGCTAACCTACTGAGTTTTAGTAATCATATCGGGCTAAATACTTATGTTAAAAGCGAAATTTACGTCTTCCAGTGAGATTTAATAGTATCACTGCTATTTAAGATAGGATGTTATTTATGAAACCACAATTCAATTATTTTTATGATGATAATCATGTTCGTTATAACTTAGTTTCAACAAATGGTAAAGAAAATTTCAATTGGTTATTCCTTCCTGGTGGTCCGGGTGTAGACTCATCCTATTTTCTTGATTTGCTTCAGGTTATTCAAATCCCTGGAAATGTATGGTTAATTGATTTACCAGGGAATGGCAGCCATGAAGTGAAACAAGATAACTTTGATACTTGGATGGACATTTTTCTACCCACTATTAGGCGATTTGATAATCCCATTTTAGTTGGACATTCGTTTGGAGGGGAATTGCCATTATTATTTCCAGCTTTGGAAGATATCCTTTCTGGATTAGTACTTTTTAATACATCCCCTTGCTTATGGTGGGAAGAAGCTGCTGCTAGGGCTAAAGAACTTAACCTTCCTGATTTATCATTGGAAATGCAGATTTTTATTGAGAACCCAACTCAAGAAACGTTTAATCAAGCACTATTAGCATGTGCTCCCTATTATTTTCCAGAAGAAACATTGGCAATTGGCAAAAAAATGTTAAGTGATTTGCCAGTTAATTTCCACGCAGCTGTTTGGTGGCTAAGAAAAGCTGTTGAAATTAATTTCAACGCAAAATGGGTTCCAAAAAATGTTCCAACTCTTATAATCGGTGCTGAGTTTGACGCAATTACGCCTTTCTCATTATTTATAAAGGATGGGCGTTTTAACAGGGATAATATTGTCCAGCATCTTATTCATAATGCAGGACATTTTCCATGGTTAGAAAAACCGAAAGAAATCAAAGAATTGTTCACAAACTTCTTACCCTATATAAATAAGCGAGATCTACAATAGAATAATCCCTACAATATTTAAGTATTATAGGTTATTGATTTTTTTTTTAGTCTGGGAAAAGAAATGATCCACCGCTCACTATATCGAACATGGAAATTAGGTTGGTAGTTTTGGTTGAACCGAATAAATTTAGCAAGTTCATATTGTTTTAGAAGTCATGAATTGGTCAAGATCAGATTGCTTGTTATTGAACCCAGAAAATTATTTTTGGAGAAATGGCAAGAATATTTTGGCAATTAAGTTCGATGATCTGCAGTTGACGTTAGTTTTACTTTATTACATTTTGTTTTAGTTAATAGTCGAGAAATATCAGGTTCTCTTGAATGATTTCCAAGATTAGCTTACTGAGAGAAACATATTAAAACACCAATAGTTACGTAGGAAGTAGATGGAAATAGGTGAGGTTAAATATAAAATCCGGCCGGTGAGACCAGGAGATTTGGATAAATTATTCCGCATGTTAATAGATTTAGTAAAACATGAGGGCTCTTTTGACCGTTTTAAACTAACAAGAGAACGTTTAGAAAATGAATTATTTGGAAATAATGCCGACTGGAATTGTTTAGTAGCAGCTGATCCAGATGAATCCGTACTTGGATTTTGTCTCTATACGTTTGCCAATATCAATAGAGCTTTTAACTTGAGTCCAATGATACAGGTTGATGATTTGTATATAAGTCCAGAATTTAGAAATGCCAAAATTGGTTTTAATTTAATTTATCAACTTACTTTGATAGCCAAAGATAAAAATATTGGTCGTTTAAATGTATGGTGTATGAAAGATAATATGCCAGGACAAAATTTTTATCAAAAAATAGGAGCAGAGAAAAGAGATTTTATTGATGTGTATTCTATTCAAGTGCACAATTTATTAACTGCATTTGAATAATGAATTCTATACGGGCTTCGAAGTCCAGATGACCGGAAACGTACGCTAAGATAAAAATATAGGCTCCGTAGCAATTAAGATTATTGAGTGTAAGCATACTCTGCTTGAATTTGAGCTAAAATTTAACGATAGATATAATGTGTAAAGATTCTCGGGAGATTTAATTGGGTAAAATACTGTATTTATCAACTAAACCACCAGAAATCGATGCGCCAGATTCCAATATCAGGAAACTAAACGAAAGATTAGCCAATCCTACGGATCTAGAAGTTAAAAGTTATTAGCGCACCCATCGATCTTCAAGGCGTAAATATACAGGACTATTCGTTAATTGTTTTTGACCCTGAAATAACCATTCCGCCATGGAAAATTATGCAGGATATTAAAGCAATATTAGGTAAGAACCCTTGCCCGCCTTTCTGGATAGAGGGTGATATGAATGCAATTACAAAAAGCTACTTGGAAGCAAGTCAATTAACAGGCACTGTTTTGGTAACCAAAGATTCAAATGTAGTTATTTCAATCTGCAATGGTAAAGTTGATGGGCAACTTGATTCTGTCGCTCCGAATATCAAAATGGATACACCACATAATATTTGCTCAATCGGAAAAATGTTAACTGGACTTACTGTGTTACAGCTTAGTCAGAATGGTAAGTTACAATTAACAGATCTAATTTATGATTATCTACCGGAAGATTTTCCAGATAGAGAAAAATTTGAGTCAGTAACAGTTCAGCATTTACTTACACATACTGCCGGTATGGGCAACTATACTGACAAGTATAATATTGCTTTGAATGATCCGAATCAGGAAGATCCTCAATTCAAATCCTTAGAGGATTTTGTGAGATTTATTGATAATCCAGCATCGTTAAAGGTTGGAAACTTTAAATATAGTAATGTTGGCTATGTTGTATTGGGTAAAGTAATTGAGGAAGCTGCAAATAAAGGTAAAGTTGCAAGTGGGCTTCAAAATTATTGGGATGTGGTGAACGAACTAATTTTAGAACCAAATGATATAACGATCACGAGAGATAAGCCCCTCTCTGAAAATCCGGCAACAAATGGTCGATTTGGTACAACAATAAAAATTGCTTCTAGCCCAGCTGGAGCAAATATGTGGGCAACACCAGCAGAGCTAAATAAATTTGCCCATTGGGTAATGAAACGCAGTCAAGAAGATGCCGGATTTAACCCTCTTCTGGAAAAATTAAAAGTCAGGATGTTCTCTGGTGAAGAGCTTTATTATTCAGCTGGCATCATGATGGGCAAGAATTCAACGGGTGAAAACGTTTATTATCATAATGGCGGCGCATCTGGGATCAGTTCATACTTACGAATAGATCCATCTACCCAGATGACAGAAATCATCTTTATTAATAATGATAGCGTTGATGATAGGTCGTTGGCTGAGGGATTAGGTGCTTCAACTCTTGCGTCATATGTCATGGATGCCAAAGCTAACCACGTATACTATGCAGATCCTAAATTTAGCGATAATCCAGAAGAGCTTTTTCAACAAGTTGCTCAAGAGGCAGGAGTGGATTTAGCATCCAGGCCATTAGTAGATAAGGAAATTACTCAACGATTTAGAGATGCCATGACCCAAACCAGACATAGTGAGCTATCCCCCACTGAAGTTAAAGTATTGGATGAGACTAATAAAGTAGCGAGCACTCCTTTAAAAACCACGCCAAAATTTCCAGGTGAGTTTTGAGTTAAATTTGCTTGATGTATCAACATAATAATTAAGTTGGATTCATACCATATTAAGTTTGGCTAAAAACTGTCCGGAAATTTCGACGGTTCCGGCCTAGAAACCCCTTTAGATGGTTTTTTTCCCTCTAATCTACGAGATACCCATTCACATGTAACTTTGCCCTGCAAAGCGAATATTGTTTCTGAATTAGAAGAGTTATTAGAATTAATTGAAAGTCATAACACTCCTAACAAAAAGCTTATTGATTCTGATTTAATAGAGAACTGTTTAGAGGCTTATCAGCATTATCTGAACACATCATCTTTGGATGAGCATAAAAAAAATGTTAGATATTTGTTACTGCGATGGATTGGTCCTTACATAAATAGGGAAATGTCTTTCTTTCTCTTTCCCTCACAGGATGAAAATGAATTGGTAGACCAACCTTTTTCAAAAGGCGAACCTCCTAATACCGAAAAAATTGGTCTATCCATTATAAATTTTTTAGATAGTCTAAATCAGAATTCATTCGAAGAATTAAGAAATGAATCATTCAATTTTTTTGAGTCATTAAAAGAGTTTCCACAATTAAAAAAGAACTTAATTTATGAGCTTATTAAGTTAACTCCAGAAACCACAACAGATTCATTTAATCAGATATTTAATCTATATCCTATTTCTGCTTATGGCGGTCTATTTGCTAGTGGGCTCTTTATCTTAACTTTGTGTGAAATGCTTGCTCCAAAAGAAGCAACATATTTAATTGCGGCAGGTTTAGTTTTATATGGGCCTTCTTTAGCGGAAAAAGGGTATACATTAATATCTAAACATTTTAATCACGAAGATAAGGTTAGTTTTAATAATGTAAAGCTGGCTGAAATTAGAAGTAAAAATAGAAACCTGTTTATGTTTCCAATTGCAGAAAATGAAAACAATAAAAAGGAATCTATTCTACAAGGCAATAATATTTTAGTAACCTTTGGGAAATAACTCACTTAAATTAGGGGTTATAGGGGTTCTTCCGTTCGACCCCTATAAAAAAGGACCCCCATCGGGTAATGAATATTAAAACGATGATTTTTAAAGCGAAATTTTTTATGAATTGAATCTCTAATCATGGAGTACTCACCTAAACGTTTCAGTATCGTCGATGCACGGTGCTCACGTAGTTTTATCGTGGCAATCAGGCGCAATATATTGTCCCAATTACGTCTAATCCGGTGTTCGTTGACATAGTAAGTAGGTTTAATTGGATAGCCTTTACTGGTTAATTCAGATTTCATTTTGCTGAAACCAACTAAAGTTTGCGCGGATGGATCTTTTATTCGCGGAGCAAAGGTCACACCAATTAAATGGGATACTGCAAAGGGATTGTAATTCGCATTTGCCCCGTTCCTGTAATAACACCCTAAGTATCTGTCTCTAAAAGCATTTCTAAATAAATCCAAGCCCAACAAGTCAACGAAATGAAAACACACGAATTGACCAAATAAATTACACAGAGTAAAATAAGTTTTTTTGTAATAATTCTGTACCGGAGAAATGATTATGTTTTCTAAAAAAGATTTTTCAGCCCCCTATAAACCCGAAGAAACAAGAGTTTTAATTAAAGCCGAAGAGCTATTATTTGAAGCAGTCAAAAAGAACACTGATTTTAATGCCAATCCAGTTATTGGTTTATTTTCAGAGGGATTAGCAGGTGAAGAGGAAAACCCGGATACAAAACCAGACTTAAACATTAAAGACAGCGAGGGTAACACATTACTACATTATGCAGTAAAACGCAGACTTGAGACTACGGTTTCTCGTTTATTATCCAAAGGAGTGTTAACAGAAGTTAAGGACAGTAAAGGCCATACACCTTTGGTTATTGCATTAGAAGCAGTGACTTATATAAATACAGATATGGAGAATCTCTGCTATAGACCTTATAAAATCATTGAGGCTCTTGTGAACCATGGTGCTGATATTACTGCAAGGGATGAGCATGGAGATACTTGTCTACATAAGGCTGTAAGCAAAAACAACTATTTTGCTCTTCGAGCTTTACTCTCTTCTCGAACTGACTTTACTTGTTTGGAAGTTCTCGGACACAATGGTTTGTTTCCAAATCCTTTTCATCAGGCAGTTGTTATGGGCAACGCTCTTCTTGTTGGCTATTTTCTCAAGGAATTAAAAATTAATCCTAATTTAAAAAATCCAGAAACAGGAATGACAGCCCTTCATTATGCAGTGCAGGAAAAACAAATATGTATGATTGACACGCTTATTAAAGCAGGGGCTGATTTGACGCTAAAAGATAAGTGGCAAAGAACCCCACTGGATATCGCAAAAAAAATAAAATGTAATGAGATAAGCGAGAAGCTTGAGGATTATTGTTTGTCTGGAAATATCGAGAAAACAAATTATAACGTTACAACTACTAAAAATAATCCAGTATTATTTTTCAATTCTAATTCTGCCACAGATCAAAATTCCAACCAAAATATTATATTAGCAGAAGGTTTGTCTTTGGATTTTATAAACCACAGCGCTTCAAAGGTCTCTTTATCCATTAGAGTCAATGGGATTAAAAAAAATGGTCTGTTAATTGATGAAAAAGACAAGCAGGAACTTATTTCATACCGCCATGATTCTACCAAGTTAATCTCCTTGTTAAAAACTTGGGGAGAATCCGCTAAAAAAATTGCTGAACTCATTGAAACCAACCTATTAGCCACGAAAGATAACCAACAGTCAGTAACATCGTTCCAATAATCGATAACATACTACCGCTCAGACCAACATCACCTAGCATCGTCCTTTAGTTAAAGGAGATGCAACAGTTTTTAAAACATTCAAGTGTGATAAGGTTGATTCATATCAAGCAATAAGTAATCGGAAAAATTGCCGGTTTCGGGCTAGACTCCCTACCTACAATCGAACAGCTAGAAGCTGAATTAGCTAAAGGTTTTAAAAAGACGTTAAATAAACAATATTATAATTTGTGATTAATAAGTGGTCGGAAATTCCGGCGGTTTGCGTCTAGATCCTGAGGTATCGTCACCTTTTTTTGAACAGATAATAATAGAGAGGAAATCGAAAAAAGAGGTGACCAGCATGAGTGAGCATGATCTAATTGGATTTCTGAGATTCAATAGACAAGGCTAAGCCAT
>JACCVV010000028.1 GCA_013697955.1 Tatlockia sp.
TGACAGTTATCGATTAAAAGATAAAACCAAAGCGGGTATTATCAAAACTAAACAACAAGGGGTGGATCAGTTTTAGACTGCAGTTTCATACTAAAAGTGGATCACTTTTCAATTGCCGTTGACATAATCGCATCGCGTGAGTTTTCTATTAATTTCTTTGCTTCTTCAATATTTAAGCGTCCCTTTATTTCACCATCAGGAAAAACTTTATTAAATTGGCTTATCCTTTCATCTTCCTTCATATATTTTGCCAAGTCCTCAGCGTCTTCGTATGCTTCATTTTTGAGGAGAATTTGAAATGCAGTGTCATAATATTTATAGCCGCGAGGACTCGTCACTTGAATAGGATAATTTAGCAATTCCCGGTTTTCTTTGAATATTAGTTTCGCCTCTTCATAGCGATGATAAACAAGATGATTTCCAATTTTTTCTAAGAGTTGAAACTTCTTATCCTTCAAAGGGGGTTGTTGCCTATTAGAAATCTGGGCGCTGTGATTTGTTGAGTTGTGTATTGTAAAAGGGTTTTGACCAAATAATGATTGTTTTTTGTGATTATTAATTTGCATTTTTAAGTCGGAGACTTCATTGTGATTCTTGTAAGGATTTTTTTAATTCTCTATTTTCAGATTCTGTTGCATTAATAATAGACATCATCGTTTTCACTACCTGTTGATGACTATGATTGACTTTAGGTTCTTGAATATTTGATGAAGCTTTAAATTCGGATACTTTAATCTGAATTTCTGATGTTGCGTCTTGATTAATTCTTTTCTTGAAAGCAACAATTTTCTTTTTTAGCAAGTTCAGGTAGGAGTATTTTTTGGTCATCGCTAAGGTTATCACCGGTTAAAGGAGAAATATTACTTTTTTTAAACCATGCTTCAATTTCTACTCTTTCATAGGCTTGATAAGACTCCTCACCGGCGATAATAACGGGATCGTTCATTAATTCTTCCGTAATTGGACATATAAATTCTGCAGGAAAGTCACAGAAAACAAGCTCTGACTTTTTTTTCATCACATCTATCCTCACGATTATCGTTGGGTACGTACTAAATTTCCCATTAAAAAAATTTGACGGACACAATACCACAGAGATCTTTTCTAGCGCAGGTTTTGCATCATATAGTGTCCACTCAATAAAAAAGTACCAAAATGAATTGTTCTTGATTATCTAATTTTTGAAGCAATGATAAAGCAGCCGAACGTCCTATTCTTCCTTTTGATGGGTTATAGCCCAAAACGTCGACCTATTGAGTCTTAATGTTCATTGAAACGTGTGACTTCAAACCCCATACTAAAAATACAAACTGTATGGCCAATTTTAAATCCATTAAAATTCAAAATATTTCAAAATTATAAAAGAAAATTTGAATTAAAATGGCTTAATTGGATAATAGAAGTCATGGATTTTCTGTACAACTAAAATCATTTGGAAATACAACCGATACGCTATTGCCTGGAAGACCTAAGGTGATTGGGCCTGCTTTTAAAACACATTTACCCACTGGGTGGTTGTCATTAACGGTTATATTTGATTGGGAGTTAGAGGGTGTTGCACTTATAAAATAAGGGTTTTTTAATGAGCAAACTAAATCATGAATAGTCTGACTTGATGCGCCACCATTAACAACAGCGGAGTTATTTGTAGTATCACTAGTAATATTAAAAAAGACGCTTTCATTATACTTGATTGGTGGGGTAGAAACGCTGACTATTACCTTGCAACTATTCATCGGATCTATTGCATCGGCAAAAACTGAATTGATACCGATTAACAGGGTGGCTGTTAAGCTTGCAACCATAATTTTATTTAACATAATCTACATCTCCAGATTGTTTTATTTTTTTTTGCAAATGCATAATATTCATATTTAACTTTGAGATAATATCTTGAGCAATATGTCTTTGCAAGAGGCATATGAGCACCCTACCGATAGGAAAAAGTCGGATATTTATGTAGGGGTTTATCAAAAGCTAAATTTTGGATATAAGTCTTGTTTAATCAATTCTGGCATCACTGAGCAAGTTCCATGCTCAAGGTCATTGGTGGAAATTTATATGTCCTTAAAAAAAATTATTCAATTTTCTAACAAAGATTTGGAAATCAAACAAGAAGAGACAGTGTATCAAGGATATTTCAAGATTAAATGCTTTCATTTTAGGCATCGTTTATTTGCTCAAGGATGGACGCCTATTGTTAAACGAGAGGTGCTTGAGAGTGGAAACGCTGTCGGTGTTTTAGCTTATGATCCGCTATTGAATAAAGTGGTACTTATTCAACAGTTTCGTATTGGAGCTTTTAAAGATGAAGAAAGTCCATGGTTGTTAGAAATAATTGCTGGCTCTGTTGATAGCAATAATAGTTATGAGCAAACAGCTCATCGAGAAGCAAAAGAAGAGGCAGGACTTGAGCTACTTGAATTACACCACATATGTGAATATTGGACTGCACCAGCAGGCCTTACTCAAAAAGTTCATTTATTCTGTGCTCGAGTGGATGCACAGAAAGTTAATGGTATTTATGGACTTAAAGATGAAGACGAGGATATAAAAGTTTCAGTTGTTCAAATCACAGATGCTTTTAATGCTGTTAAAAATGGTGAAATTAAAAGCGCTCATGCAATAATTGCCTTGCAATGGCTTGAACTTAACTTGGAACAACTACGTAAACAGTGGTGCACCTCTTCCTCCTGAGATAAATTCTAATTTGGGGCTTGGGTGGCAATGGAAAAGCCGCAATTCGCTATTAACTCGATTAAGTTAATTAGCTATCATGTTAAGGCTGACATTTAAGCTTTTTTATTTCAATAAAAGCAATCAACTGTTTTTTATTTTTAAATTCTTAAAGTGGATTGGTTTTCTGTTGCTCCCCTGCCAGAAGCTACTCTATCTATTCAGATCACGTTGAATTTCTTGCTAAGCGCAAAAGGTGGGCACCTATTATTCGGCTATTATTTAACATAGCCGAATCAATTTTTTATCAGAATTTTGGCCGAAACTCTTCTTCATTTTCATTTAAGAATTCAGGATTATATTCCCAGGGATTACTTACTCCATCCCAAGGAATAAAGCGCTTCATATCATGAAAATAACAGAGTTTTGCTGAATCAAAGTTTATTTCTTCAAATAATTCATTCAATTTTTCGGCTAGCATATTTAAAGTATCTGTAGAAATAGCACTAGCCTCTTTATATTTATAGCCCAAAGTAAGATGAAAACCATGTTTAGGTAAATGTCGCTGGAGGGATAATTGTTCTGCTAAAGAGAGAATAGCAGTTTCAGATTCCTCTTTAATTTTAAGATCAACTACTAGAACCTTTGTAGCAGCAACTTTGTCAACAATAGCTTTAGGTTTGATATCTGCAGCTTCAATTGGCTCCTTAAGATCCATGATTTGATTGAGCTTGTCTGCAATAAACGGTTTCCAAGTTGAGGTTTCGTTCTCCGAATAAAGATCATATAAAGTCATGTGATAGCTTTCAGGTGGAAGAAGAGTGAAACATTGTTTGATATCGTCCAGTTCATTAATAAAATCATAAAATTGACGCCATTTTTCTTTATCCTGTTGGTATATAGAAGCAACTACCGTAAAACCGCGAAATTGCGTATATTGACCTTGCTTATTATATTTAGGTACTGGACGAAATATAGATATCTTTTCAAGTTCATTTTTAACTAACACATTAAATTTATTAGTATTTTTTTCTATCATCTAACGCACTCCTGACTGTAATATCTATATGTTTAGAGAAAATTGTTCAAATTTAGATATTGAGTTTTCTGCTTCTTCATTTTTAAAATTCTTTCTTTCTCAAATTTTATGATTTGTAAGAGTCGATATGTAGTATTTTGTTTTTCGAATATTTTAAGCCAGACCTTTAAAGCTTTTCGTATCTCATAGAACTCAAGCTTAATATCAGATTGGCAGCAGGCTTATTTTAACTCAGCAGTAAAGGTTTCAACGTGCTTTGTATCATAAGCATTTATTGTTTTAGCCATCATTTCAGCTAGTTTATTACAACCATCTTTATCTTTTGCGCTTGCAAAAAAGAAATTTGAATCGAGCCCAGTACAATATAAATTATTATTCTGGTCAATTTGAGTAGTCATCGAAATGGCATGGGCTCCATATATTTTCTGATCACTAGTTGGAAGTTTGTTAATGACAGTACCAATAAAAATACCACGACCTTTTTTATCTTTAGACGTCTCTTCTATTTTATCTTTTAATTTATTTTCAAACTGATTAATAAAATTTTTACGCTCGGATTCATGGAAACAAAACTCTGGTCTGATTCTTTTTTTTCTTAAAGATAACTCTTTTTCTAATATCAATTTAAATCCGGTTCCACTATGTGGAGTTTTTGATCCTTCATACTGCACATTAGCACTTTTTTGCATTAAATCTTGGTTATCAAATGGATTAATTACTTCACCTTGCTTTGCTGAAAGTTGGGTTATTATATGTACAGTCGAAATGCCCCCACAGATCCCCCCGCTTACTAATGTAATCTTTGATTGAGCAAGATAAGATTCTTGGCATACTCTCTTTATTTTTAAATTATCTTCAGATTTCAAAATATCTTTTTCGAAATCTTCATTTTTACTATACATATTAATCCACCGTTATAATCTTGAAGTTAACACTTTACTTATAAAATGATCGACATGGTCAATTACTTACAAATTTCTCTATTTATACTATAAAGGGTCAATTGCTTTGACATTTTTATCCATTATCCAGGTATTAATGGAGTAAGGAGATAATATTTTAAAAAAAAATGGCCGATCCAGACTAAGTATATGATAGAAAAATAGATAATAAGTTAATAATGAAATCATTCTAAACATTTAAAAAAATAAAAAATACCTACCTAAATAAGGTGTTTAGCTAATAATTGGCAATAGATAGGTTTACCGAAAATCGAAGAATGAACGTGTTACCACTCCTCGTTTTATTATACAATATGCTCGCTTTCAACCTGTTTAAATTTAATCATGCCAAACCCTAGTGAAAAATTACAAAAATTAATGGGCCGATACGCTTTTAACCCATGGGAAAAATCTTCTCCAACCTATTTGTCCCTTGAAGAGTTTAAAAATATGGGGATGACTTTAGCCAGAGAAGGTGCCGATCTAAGAATTACTGAAACTATTATAGGTACAGAAGAAACCTTCCTACATTTTTTAGTGCTTTATAATGAAAAAGGAAAAAACCAAGAGGAAATTGAAGAATTACTTAGACTTAATAGCACTATTATTAATGTAAAAAATGGTTTGGAACAAACTCTTTTACAATCCCTGATGAACCAATTTATTCGCAAAGAATGTTCCTTAGAAGATTTTAAAAAAACTGCACTGTTTTTGGCAAAGCGAGGTATCGATCTGAGTGTCACTGACACAGAGGATATAAAAGGGACTTTAATCCATCATTTCGTCCTCAATAATAAAAATGGTGAAAATGATAAGGAGATTGCGGAATTATTACAGATAAACCCGACCCTTATTAATATTTTGGATGGATATGGACGTATACCCCTACAAAGCTTATTGAGAAAAGAGTCTGATGCTACTATACATACTATTGAGAAATTAATTGATTTAGGATCTAACATAAACTCCAAGTGTCCTAACAACATTACTTTGTTACATTCATGCTGCTTTGCTGGGAATTTAACAGCTGCTAAGTATTTCGCATCCCAAGGTCTCGATTTAAAAGCACGGGCAAAAGGAAAAACAATGTTGCATTCTTCTGTACGCCATAAAAATGCTGATCTTTGGGAATGGATACTTAATAACGAAATTAATATCGATGCTCAAGATGATTTAGGAGATACAACTCTACATTTTGCAGCAGCCAATCGTAATTCAGTCATGATAGAATGGTTAATTCTGAATAATGCTGATTCTAATTTACTCAACAATCAGGGTGTAACTGCCTTACAAATTGCACAGGAATGCGAATTTCCAGAGATTACTTCTATATTAATAAAACTGAATGCAAAAGATTTATCATTGCCAAAAATTGAAAATTCTATTGACACTAACACAAAAATCTCTAACAGCACGGCTCGATTTTTTAATTCAGAGGGAAGAAAAGAAACATTCGATAATAGTAGTGTATCAAATTTGCAAGGCCCTTAAATTTGGCGTTTCCTTCTCTCTACAGTCGCAAATCCATTGAACGTGCATGAAGAAATTTTAAAACTTCCTTTGCCCATTTTTACCTCTATCCTCAATCAATACTCAATGGCACATGGCCCCTTCGGGTATATACAGATAGTAGAGAAAAGTGAGTCCATTGTTATAAGTTTAGCCTCCTACTTTATAAGGAATTATGAATGGAGCAAGAAATACCTGGGAGGAAATTATAAGCTTAAGAAGTTTGTTTAGAATGAGGCTTTTGATGAACAAATATTACTCTAAGGGAGATGGTTTTTTATATAGACTATTACCAAAAAGATTTTGGTTCTCGAAAAGGAGTAACTCTATTTAGTTCTAAAACAACATCAGGTAGGGCCGTTACCTTTGAGGAACATTACAATAGAGAGGACAGAGAGCAATCTTTAACCCAGGCTGAAGCAAATTACAAAAAATTCTCAGTTACCAAGCATGACGTTCTTCATTTTGCTAAAAAAATATTTTGAGGGAAGTATAAAAAATAGGTTAGTTACTGAAGTAGAAGAAGATTTGAATCATATCTATAATCAATACGCTCTAGGTCCAAAGTCAATATTGACTTGATAGAGATGAAGTAAGGTAACGAAAAATCAGGAACGAAGATGCACCCAATTCATTTATTAAAAACATGGCTGAAAGAAGAAAAATCCGCAAACATTCCTTTCGCACAACATGCTGTATTATCCACACAAGGGATAAATGGACAGGCCAATGGCCGCGTTGTTGCTATTCGTGAAATTGATGAGGAGCAACTTCTGTTCTTTACTCAAAGACGGACACGTAAAGTTGAAGAAATAAAAACGAATCCCGCAGTAACATTGACTTTCTGGTTTGAGCAATCGGGACGAGAAGTTATTATCGAAGGGAATGCTATGTTTTTATCAGAAATGCAGAATGAGCATTACTGGAAGACTTATCCAAAACTTGCGCAAATTCGTTTTTGTAGTTATGCGCCTACATCTGGCTTACCTATTGAAAGTAAGCAGTTGCTAGAAAATAAAAGATTAGAAATAGCAGAGCGTACTCAACAAGAACAATCGCTGCCGGTATCAAAAGAGTATTGCGGGATCGCAGTAAAACCATTGCGGTTTGTATTTTATGCTTATCGCTTAGATGAGTTGTCTGACGTATGGGAGTATAAAATTGAGGAGTCTGAATTTGTGAGAAGACTTCTTTGTCCTTGAGAAATTCCGATGCAAATTTTTGAGTCAGAGCGCATAGTCTGGTTTGCAAGGCGCAGATTTCTATCTGCTTCCATTCAGCCATTGATAAAAGCGCATTCCTGGAAGCACATTTAATTTCTTTATGAAAAAATAGGCATCACCAGCGTGGAGAATCCAACCACTTTCTGTATTTATAGCAATGCCAGCATGGCCAGGCGTATGCCCAGCAAATGGAATATAAAGTAAATCGGAGAACCCTATCATTAAATTTTTAATTCACCATACTAGATAAGGTATTCAGAACTATTCGTATAAGCTTAAGATCAATTTTTTTAAATTTTAACATCTAAATATGCGCGGGCATGCCCAAAGTTTTTAATTTATTGTAATGAGGTATCTATGTTTTCAAAAAAATCTTTCGCCATAATTGACTGGCCAATTCAAGATCCCGAAGCCATAGATATTATTTACAATTCAATTATTGAATTAATTCCTCCAAGTAAAAGTACCAAAGATGATGCGCTTGTGCTCAGCTATAAAGGCTTAATTATTTCCGAACCTTTTCAACATGATGAAAGAATTATAATTCGGGTCTATACAGATAATAGAGAAAAGTGTGAGTCCATTGTTATTAGTTTATCGCCCTACTTTATCAGGAGTGATGAAGGGAGCAAAAAATTCCTGGATAATGAGGAAATTAATAAGCTCAAAGAAGTTTGTTTAAAATCCAAAGATAAGACCTTAGCAACGCCTGAGCAAATTGAGATATTAAATCATGCTTTTAATGAAAGGTTTCCCAAAAATGAATTAGCAAAGCTAACCTCTTATGCCGTTGAGGAGATGATACTAAATAAGCCAGGCTGTCTTGAAGCCCTAGCCGATGGTTTCATCAGGATATCCAATTTTATAAATAGACACCCGTCTTACCTTTATTTTTTAACTGAGCCATGTTGTTTGAACGCCTTAAGAGAGGGGATTTTTACAGCGGAAATCCTGGATTTTATTTTTGATTCACATGCTCTCCAAGCCCTCCAGTCTCCAAATATGCTTCAGGCTTTAAATGAACAAATATTTACTCTAAGGGAAATTTTAGAATTAAATTTTGATTATAAGTTAATCTGGAGAATAGCAAGTCAGAAATGTTTAGATAAAATGCGCGCAGGTTTAATTAGCTTATATGCTATTTCTCGCCTGAATATAACTCCAATTGTTCTTGAACAAGTGATAAATACGAATAAACCAAAAAGATACCTGGATGCATTAGAAGAGGGACTATTTAGTATAAAGGAAATGGATGATGTAATTTCAAGACCGGTTATCGATGCAATTCTTACCAATGGTTGCCTCCAGGGACTCCGTGAAAAATTATTTACCGTTAGCGATATTAAAAATCTTTCCTTTGAAAAGATAAAAAAAATCTCTTCTCTAACAGGATTAGAAGTCTTACGTTCAGGGTTTTTAAATCTCGAAACCATGCTGGAAATGTCTCAGGTAGAGTTAGAAGAGCTTCTGAAAAATGTTTACTACTCTTCTGTGATTAAAATTTAGTATCCAAACTTTAATTCTATTTTTTCGATCAGGCTATCCAAATGGAAATCAACATTCCTAAAATATCTGTTAAGTTATGAATCTTTATTTGCAAATTAAAAGCCATTGGAATAAAAATGAAATCAAAATACGAAGAACTGCCTCGTGAATTATTTATTCAACACATTAATTCATTTTTTCAAAATAATTCTAAAGAGAAAAGTCATGTGGCTCTTTTAAATAAAATGTTTATACCTCGGTTCAGCCTCAGCGAATAGTTGAAACTTTGGCTGCTCATACCTTAAAGACAAATATCACTAATCAAGCTGAAGAAAAATTAATATTCTTTTTTTTTCCTGGAGTAAAAATAATCATCAACTAATTTCCCAAATAGGAAATACAGAGAATGATGATGAACTTATTGAGATTATCAGAAATTTAAATGCTAATACTAAACTCATTCAGCCGTGCAACGTATTTAGATTTTCTTTTTTTAATAGTGAAACAACTCAATGTTTAATTTGATTTTCAGAATGATTTTCTAAATCGATACGATATCAATCATGTGAAAAAAGAATATGATGATATTTAATTTAAAATAAAAGACTTTTTAATATGCTCGGCTTTTTTTGAGGCAGGTATTAATCGAGGTTAACCTAGCATCCTTTTAAATTATATGTTTAGACTCTGGTTTAATCAGCAAAAAATTACTTGGAAAAGGCTAATGCAAAAGGTTCCTCCTGACCTCCTTCAATTTGCTTGCTTAAAAGTTTTACCTTTACCAAAACATGCATGGGTTTATTATGAAGGGAACTACACCATTTTTTATTATTTTCAGTTTTACAATTAGCAACCTGATGAACTGTGTCGATAGGACTGCTATCTTTCATAATTATTTTTTTATCAATAAATTTTAAAATTTGAAGACTTAAATGACTGAGGCGCCATTCGCGACCTTTGTTATAGCCAACGCGACGTTCATGAACAAGTGTTACTTTTCCACCTATAGGCAAAAAAATTTCATAAATTCTTTCAGGCTTTTGCAAAGTTAAATGATCTTGAATTAAATTGTAACGCTCATCATATGCTTTTTTTGTATTCAGATAACCCCAGCCGTAAGTTCTATTCCATTCAGAGCCCTTAACCGCATAATGCCCTCCTTGATAAGGATAATTAGGATCATCAGGCCCTGGTTGATCACTGTCTGTAAAAGCCTCGGCCGAATTTATAAGTATGGCTTTTTTAGCCATTGGAGAAGTTATTCCAGCATTATGCAGCAGCAACGCTGCAGCACCGACATGGGGTGCAGCAGAACTCGTTCCGCCCATTAATCTATATCCATCACGGTAATCCATTTCTTTTGTATAAGTAAATGGATACGAAGCCGGATCCGGCGCACAGGTCCTAGTGGCATGACCAGGTGCACTTAAATCAGGTTTTTTACGGCCAATTAATGTCGGTCCTCTACTCGAATTATAATAAATAACGTGTTTACTTCGATCCGGATTTAATACTATGGCGCCCTCTTTTATTATACTTGGATTCATATTTGCTACTGTGAGAGCATTGTAATTATCCGCTGGAGTGGTCATTGTCGAATTAAAGGGTGCTTTTTTTGCTGGTTGTATATAGCCTCCATTACCAGCAGATTTAACCCAGAGAATATGTTTTTTGTTGACCACATAATCAACAAATTTTGCGATACCACTCCAATCAGGACAATTCATACAGTTTGTAGGACCATTCCCAAAAGAATAATTAATTACATCAGGTTTGACAGGAGCACGGTTTAGCATCCAATCCAAAGTGCTTAAGGTTTGCGCAAGCTTATCCACTGCATCGCCGGTTTCAGTACCAGCAAGGCCTGAAATGATGGTGCTTGAACCATTCGCTATTGCAATTTCATTTGCGAGATTATTGCCACCTAAGCCTGCGAAAATACAGGCAATTCCCGTTCCATGCTCAGCTCGAACGCCATTTTTAAAGTCATCATAACCGGAGCCTTTTTCAGTTCTGATTATCAAATTTTTATGCCTTAGGCCAGGATGTTCGGTATCAATGCCTGTATCGATAATCCCAACTGCGCTATGCAGACCAGTATAGGCATTATCCCACCAATTACTTACAGTTGAAGATATCTTTAAAGGCTTTATTAAAATAGCTTCATCACTGATTTTAAGCTCTTCTTTGCTGCCAAGATAAGATGAAATTTGTCTAACCGCGTGATGATTAGCAAGTTGAATCAAAAGTTTTTTATTAGATGATAGGTAAACTAAAACGGCTGGGAAACCTTCAAGCTTCTGAACATTAATAGAGGGAATGTTTTTGATATCAGCTATAAATGAATCCAAAATTGCAATACTTTTTAAAAAGACCAGGACTGAGATTTGCTCTGGTTTTAACGTTTTTTGGGCTTTAGGTTGAAGTAGAGCAGTTTTTTCCAACACATCGGGATCAATTATCGCCTTTGCCCATGAAGTTACAGAGAACAAAAGAGTAAAATAAAATGCTATCCGAGTAAACATTATATATAGGCAACCATAATACAATTCCTGAGCAATTATAAAGCATAAAGGATTTGTTGTTTAGGATGTGTTCGAATTTTTTTATATGCGAGGAAATTAATTCTTAATTATAAATATTACAAGCAGATCCATGTGTCCACAAAAGGCTTGAAATATTTGAACTAAATTGTGCATCATGAGATCGTTATGCCGCTCTCGATTTGGATTAAAAGCGGCTGGGGAATTAAATCCTTTGGATATAAAGTGAGGATATTTTCTCCGAAGTATCATTCACGCTAGCGCCCTACTTTAACTAGATGTTCACTACCCGCCAAATAAGAAAATTTTGTCATCCCTGGTATCTTCTTCAGGCAAATCATTCTGATTTTTCATCCAGCGTGTAGCCAATTCTTCTTCTCTGTCTGTGATAGCACTACTGAAAAAGACAGTTTTGTTTGTGAAATAACGCCCTGCCATAATGACTAAGCCAAGGCCCGCGAATAAAATACTCACTAGCATTAAAGCATCAGCAAGGAGTCGTCTAGTTTCATGTCGAGGATGAAATTCCTGATGAGCCGCTTCCCTAATTTCATTTGCTTGAGCTTTTATTGATTTACCCGAGGTCCGAATTTCAAGTGCCTTAGTGTAAAAACGATCAATAGACAGATTATAATCCTCTCCATATTTTTCATTGTTATCATCAGCCATTTTTTCCTGATGAAATTGATGCAGAATAGCTAAATCATGTAAGAGCTCTTTTGTTAGCCGTTTTTCCATAAACACTTTATTTATTGTCTCACAGAGTTTTTTATCATTGAGAATGTCACTTTCCAGCAGCTCAGAATCTGGTTTTAAAGTTTTTAGATGTTGCAACATCACTTGAGCTATAACAGAATTCCTTTGTTCCTGTGTTAAACGACCGACTAATGGTATTAAAACATCATGGTTTTCTTTTACTTTATCCAATACGGTAAAGCCTTCAAAATTGGGCACATTAATAGCTGCAAATCGTTCTTCATCTGGTAATAATTCAATTGTTTTTGTTAGAAGATAGGCCTGGTTTGAAAGTGAGTGAAGTATTGTGTTTCCTCTATTATTCACCAATTTAGCCACTGCGGCCCTTTGGTCGACTGGGAATGATGCAAGGATGCTTTGATAAATTCCTGGACAATATCTTCCAGCATTGTGCAATACCATTTTGCCCTCTTTATTTACCAATTGAAGAGCGGAGAACCTATCCGGCAGCGTTAATAATGAAAGAATCATTTTAAGAGACTCTGGTTCTTCGCTGCTGATATGTAATAGAGTATCCCCATTTTTATCAAGCAAATTAACCAGCTTAAACAGCTCGTGAGATAGTAAGGGTTCAAAAAGGGTTTTGATTACCAGGGGATTCTGTAAGGGTTTTAATAAGCGGGCAAAAGATAAATTTGCAAGAGCTTTGAACAATTTGTCTCTTGGAATTGAACTCACATGTTTTTGGATAAATTCAATATTACAAGTTTTTACAGCCAAAAATAAAGGGTCAAATTCGGTATTAAAAATATCAGGTAAGGAGAGAAGTATTGCTTTAAGTGGTTCAGGGTTCTCAAAGTTTCTTAGCGTTTTCTCCAGTACTGTTCTCCCATTCTTATCCTTTACATTGACAGCAGCTAATCTTGAGGACTGTGGCAATGCTTCCAGTAATGCCTTTAGGGCTTCGGGATATTCTGCAGCTTTATGCAAAATGGTGTCCCCTTCTTCATCAATTTCAAATAGGGCTGCCATTTTTAGCTCTTCTGGTATAACTAATTGAAACACTTTTTGTAGCAAAATCTTGTTATTCGCTTTAATAGCTAACAATAAAGCAGGTTTTCCTAATTTAGCTATTTGCGCTTCAGATAGAGAATTGAGTATTTCTTCTATAAATTTTGGACTGTTTACTGCTGATTCGAGTACTGTCCTGCCATCTTTGGTCACCTGAACTTCTTCAAGCCTTAATTCTTCTGGTAATGCTTCGAGTATCACTTTGAAAAGCCCCTCTGCGGCTTCATGCACCAGAAGCGCTTCATGCAATAAGGTATATCCATTTTTGTTAAATTGAATCGCAGCAACTCGTTGCTTTTCAGTAAATGAATGAAGAATGTCATGTAAAATTATTGGATCATTACACTTCAACGCCCAAAGACAAAGGGGTTCTTCAAGTTTAAAATGTGAATAATTTGCTACAATGGCTTTTGCCAAAGCTTGTTTTTGTTCGAGGCTGAAAAAGCCACTTTTGATAATCTTGGAAAGCCTGTAAAAAAACCCATCAGCGTCCTTTATTTTAAGATTTTTCCAAATATCCTTATAAAAAGTAGGAGGAAAATCAACAATTAGACTAATCACCTGATCTAAGGTTTCAGGTTTAATGCGCTCAATAACCTCTTTCATTAATTTTTCAGGAAATACTGATAATAGTTGTGAATCTTTCTTTGTATCTAGTACTTGTTTAGGACCGTATTTATCTCGCAATGTCTTTAAATCAATAGGACGCATTTCAGGCGGTAAGGTTAACAAAGGAAGATCTTTATTTTGCTGAATGACGCGCGTTAAATTTGTAGCCGTTGTTTCAACACACTGTCCTTTTAAAATTTCTTCATCAATAATACGGCCGAGGTTAGTATCACCTCCTTTAAGTGCTCTCAAATCAGTTCTTACCTGTTTAGGCAGTGCATTAAACCAAGCAAAAAATCGTTCGACAGCCTCCGTAGAAAACTTGGAAGCGTATCCCTGTCCTGTCATATTATTGCCACCTAAAATAAGACCCTGAATTAGTTGGTTAATTGCAGATAAAGGAGTGATGCCTTTGTTATTTAAAGTAACGGCGTCTACTGACAAACCTTTTAAACTACTATTATGCTCATACAACTTCAGTCCAATTTCGGGATATTTATCATTTAAAAGACTTTGCAATGCGGCATGCTGGACTAAAGGAAAACGCTGTATTTCTTTGGCATCAAAAAGAAAATTGTCATTAAAAACGAAATGATTAAAATTTTCTATACTAGGCGCTTTGTTGTTAAATTTTTCAAGGTTATGAGGTTCAAGAGTGGGACTTGCATTTCTTATCAATTCACGAGGGCCTAACCCAGGTTTATTGATTATCACTAAATCGGCTAGTAGATGGGTTTGGATACCTGGCAAAATTATTCCAAGCATGTCATGCATGGTTTTTGGTTTGAAAACCAATTCTGCAATTTTCCAATAGAGCTGATTAGTTAAACTTTCCGGCATAGCTTGGAATGTGATAGACCAATTTTTGTCTTTTTCACGAGTAGCGCAGTGCGATTTAAAGAGTTCTTCAAAGTTGGATGAATTAAGCATCGCTTTTAATATTTCAATTTCATTTTTTAATTCTAATTGGAGTATGCATTCTTTTGCAGAGGTAAAGTCGCGGGGGATTAATGTGTTGTCTATAAGCGCTTGCTTTTCATCAAGCAATTGGTTAATTAATTTATTTGTCTCTTTGTCCATCTTCAATTCCTTATTAAGGCCTAATTACGACAATGGCCGACATGATGAGTCCATTTTACACAATGTTTGTTAAGGAAATATTAGGAATTTGGCAAAGTGAAAGGTTTTTAGTAGAGATAATCGATAACTTATAATAAAGAATAGAACTCTTTGAATCGTTGTGAATTGTGTTTATTCATTGTTTTTAGTCCCATTCTTGTTTTCCAGATTTTTTTAATAACGCTTGCATATTGAGCTCTTGTAGCTTTAAGAGCAATAGCCCATAAATGAGTAACAAAGGCATTTCCTCGAGATTTACAATCGATATCCAAAAAATAAAGCGCATTTTTGAATCGTTTCAAATCCTCTTTTTTCAAAAGGAAAGATGTTCTATTATTCGATATATGCAAATTATTTAACCATAAAATATGCCTAATCCTGAAATGAAAGCGGCCAGAGTCTTTTCTATGCCTTCCATAACTAACAATCACTGACTTATAACGGATTTTCAGATCGGAGGAAGAGGCTGAAAAATGCTTCATTTCGAGAATTATATCGCTAAGAGATTGCTCAATATCAACCACTTCGACTTCTTTGGGTGGAATAAGGTATTCAAATTGAGAGTTAATTAACATGTATTGAATAAGTGGCAACTTATATTTACCTCTTGTTAGCCATCTTATTGCGCCAATATTAGACATTTTTCAATTAATATTCCTAATTTTAATAAGTGATTACCACTTTTTACTTTTAGATTAGCAAACCATCAATAATTTTTCCTTAGGCCTTTTTATCCGCGCCGGCTTGATTAATAAAATTTAAAAGATTATAATGGTTATTTGTTTTACAAATTGATTAATATATGAAAGAATATTGCCTCTATAATACAAAGCAAATTATTGAATTGGATGATGAGTTATTTGATCAATGGCTAGACTTTATGTATCAAAATCCTGGAAATTTTGCAGAAACCAAGCGAGATCCAGCGACAAATAATTATCCCTCTGATTCCTGGCTATATGAACGTTGGTCTCCTGCTGGAGGCTATTCACGGAACATAAAGAACAATTTAAGAGAACAAAATGAAAGTAGAATCATTAAGGCAATTGCCGAAATTAATAAAGATGAAGAAATTCATTTATTAAATATAGCTAGTGACGGACTATTTCAAGATTTACTGATTCTCTTAAAGCTGCAGGCAGAAGGTTACAAAAGCATCTCCCTTGATTGCCTTAGTAACATTGATAACCTACCCCAGCAAAATTTACTGAATGCGATAGTGAGCCGATTAAATCAAAGAGGTGCAACTATTAAAATCAGCTACTATAAGACGCAGGATTTCTATTACCAGAGCATAAATGACCAAACCTATGATGTTATTTATGGGATAGATTTTGCTGAATTAGGAAGAGTACTTTGGGATAGTGATTTTTCAGAAAACATATTCGGGTCTGGAAATGAAGGTGAAATTACTAGATTATTAATCAAAGCATTATCTAAATTAAACACTAAACCAAAAAAGCTTATTTTTATTAACGGTAGATACTTACTATCTAGCCTTGGACAACCAACAAGCAGAGCAGTCTACTAATTTCGTCGAAATAAATGAGGTCAATGAAAGCAAATGTCCGCATGATTACTATCAGATCAAAACCAGTATTCTTGCGTTGCTAATTTATTTACCCATTCTCAAATTGAAAAACAAACCTATTTTAATCCACCAAAGCCTTTTTCAACCTTATCAATACCTCCTGGAACCAATTCTAAATCAACAGGGTCTGAGTTATGAACTTTATATAAATAACGAAGAAAATATAGCGGGTGTTTTTCAGAGGTATAATTTGAACCCTCGATTAGTGAACTATGAGGAAGAAAATCTAAGTCAAATTATTAAACAAAACAATATAAAAATTCCTTTTGTGACTGAAAATGAATTCGCAAAACGATTAAAGTCAGAATCAACCACTTCCCTCGTAATTGATTCCACGCCGTTCTATAAGTCCATTAATCAAAATTTTGCTTTATATAGTGCCGAGCAAATTATGGAGTTAGATGATAGCGAATTTTATCCGTGGATTGATTTTATTATTTCAAATCCAACAAAGGGTGAAAATAGCGGCCGTCAGCCCCATGATTACCCTTCCCCAGCCTGGTTGCACGAGTGCTGGTGTCATAACCAGGAAAACTCACGTAACTCAAAGATAAACTTAAGAGAACAATATGAAAATAGAATAGCCCACGCTCTTTCCTCCTACGATAAAAAAGAGGAAATTCATTTGCTAAGCCTGGGTTCTGGAGGGCTATTTCAAGATTTCATGATTATTTTAAGGCTTTATACTGAAGGATTTACCCATATTCATCTTGATTGTGTTGAGATTATTGATAACTCTAAGCAGCAGGGTATTTTGACCGCTATAGTAAATCGATTAAATCTAAATAATGTAAATATCAAAACCCGTCACTTTAAAACCATTGATGAAATCAAAGAAGGCCAAATTTACGACTCGATTTATGCAATTGATTTTGATAAAGGAGTACAGTTATTTAGTAAGGATGGTTCCTCTCGTCAATTAAAACATCGTTGCCCTAGCCTTCAAACGAATGAATTAACTGCATTATTTTTCAATGCCTATGCTAAATTGGCTCATACTCCAAGCGCACTCTTTTTATTGACTGTTGGTGAAAATTTTCTGGCATTACAAAATGAACCAAATGAATATAAATTTAACTCTTTCCTAGGCTTTGAAGAGGTTATAGAGAACAATTCCTATCATGATTATTATTATATAAATGCTAATATTTTCTCATTTTTGATTCATTTATCCTTTTTAAAGAAACAAAATAAACCCCTTTTAATCAACGAAAATATTGTCAATCCCAAAGTTAAAGAATCCCTATTACAAATCCTGTCTCAACAAGGTTTTGCTTATAAAATTGCCTCTGAAAAAACAATCGCTGAAATGCTTGATGAAGAATTGGCAACTGTTTTAATTATTGATGATACAGCCTTTGATAATTCTAATAAGAATGAATCCTGGATTGATAAGCAATTCAACAACGGATGCGTTCAAATGGCTCGGTGGAAATCCAGCATTAGGAGAAATATAATTGCGCCTTCTTTTATCGATATAAAAGGACAACAACTGATAAAAACAATCACTCAAATGACAACCCTTGATTTTGTTAAAAATATAGTTGCGGGCATTGAGCTTTACCAGCAATTCATTTCTAAAACGACGTTACCCACTTGCTCCTTATGGCATATACCGCATAACGATAGCAAATTTGCTAAGAAATTAAAGTTACAACTGATGTCAATAATTGAACAATCTGAAGCTTCTCATGGAAGCAAGGTAGACCAGAATTTAAAAAATAGCCTTTATTTAGATTTGCATTCCACAAGTAGTGAAAAATTTTCAATTTCACGTTTTATTTATGCTTCACTTTTAAACGATGTACAACTCCAACAATTATCAAGCGAAGATTTTCAAAAATTAAAGCTCTATCTAATAGCAAGTGGAAATCTTCCCTTGCTACAGTATAAAACTCCAAAACCTGAAAAAAATGATTTTGATAATGCGTTGCGCGACTCAATCGTGGAGGAATGTGTGGGTAACTTGTCTATATAAATTATAAGTGATCTGAAATCTAAAACATAAATAAGCTGCTCTGTTTTGATTATCAAGAAAATATTAAAGCTTTTATAAGCCAAAAATATGAATTTCTTGATAATCAAATTAACTAATAGAAATCTTTTATGCGCTCATGCGACTAATTTCTAATCAATAATTTAATGTAGTTGCATTCTTTGTTCGAAATTCTTTAAAACTATCTCTGTAAGCATTTACAACATCTTTAGGAAGTCCTTCATAGAAATCGATTTCTTTCAGAGCTTTACCCTTTTCCCTTTCCAGTTGATAGACTTTTTCGGCAAGATAAACCGCGCCTTCTTTCGTTATTTGACTTGGTTTAGCTAGCCAAATCACTTCCAGGTTAGGACAAGAAACAATCATATCAGCTATAGCCATTAATCCTTTATCTGTCATTTTATCAATACCTTGCATGCCAAAGGTTGATAGTTTCTCATTATTGCTTAGACTATTAGTTAATACTATAACGCCTTTATCAGTTAGCTCTGACATGAAGCACAAATGAAAAGTGTTTATGTCTTTAAATTCATTTTTATTTAGGATGGTGCTAAGAACCTCAGCAGCATTATCATCAATAGCACGTTCAAATCCACAGTAATAAAGACCCCACTTTGAGAAAAGGCTGTTTTTTGAAAAAGGACTATTTTTAACTAAACCTTTATTATTTATTAAATCTTTTGTAAATAACTCTTCTAATTCAACTTTTGATTGCATTTTTAACTCTCTTTTGAAACCAAGCGTTAAAAATAGGGCAAACTATATTTAAAATCAACAAGAAAATTTCTATTACAAATTTTCTTAATGATAGCCTTAGTAAAATAAGTTGTGGAATTTTTGATTATCGAGTCAATATCTGTTTCTCATGAAAATCAATTAATCCTTCCAAGGCAAAATGGGCTGCTTCAAGTTGAACTTCTTGCCTGGTTCCTTTAAAAAAAACAGTCTTAGAAGTGATTGTTAGTTGCTCATTATGAAACATTCCCCAAGCCATACAAATGGTTCCAGGCTCCACACCGTCCATGGGTTTATCTCCGGTTATTCCTGTTGTAGCAACGCCTATAGTACCCTTGGAATTTTTTAAAGCGCCCTTAACCATTTGGCGAGCGACTTCTTCGCTGGTTAACGTGTATTTATTGATTACCTCTTCTGTTACACCCAATAGTGATTTTTTTGCGGTCGCTGAATAAACAACATAGCCGACTTCAAGACATTCGCCACAGCCTTCATTTTCGCCCAAAAGGGCAACTATTTGGCCAGCAGTACAAGATTCTGCGGTGGTTAATCTAAGCTGATGTTTAGTGAGATACTCGATAACTTTTTTTACGAGATCCATATTTTTCCTTGGCTAATCATAATTCGTCAGGGGAATCTGGCAATTTTCTTTTGTGCGCCGTTGCCTCAAAGATTTTGAATATTTTTTCGTAAATTTCATTACTCATTACCATTCCCTCAAGGAAATCGTCAATTTGATCATAGCTAAGACCCAAGACTTCCTCGTCCGGTCGTAAAGGGGCTAAGTTTTCTAAATCGGCAGTTGGACATTTATTAATAATGTTTTCCGGAATTTCCAGTTGAGCGGCCATTTTTCGAATCCGCCTTTTATTCAATCCTGTTAAAGGGGCCAAATCACAGGCTCCATCACCAAATTTAGTAAAAAATCCCGTTAACGCTTCGGCTGCATGATCAGTACCGATGACTAATCCGTTTTTAAGTCCGGCTAACGCATAGGTAATAACCATTCTTTCTCGAGCTTTGATATTTCCTAAAATAAAGTCTTTTTGCTTTTCATTATCAAAACTGAGTTTAGTACTTTCCAAGGCAGCTAAGCTTGAATCACAAATGGGTTGAATATCAATGCAGAGACATAGATCAGGTTTGATGAAATTCACAGCTTTAATTGCATCGGCTTCGTCTTTTTGAAGCCCATAAGGAAGACGTACGCCGATGAATTGCGAAGGATAATCTTCATGGCATAGTTCTTTGATAGCTAATTGAGCCAGAGCCCCCGCTAAGGTTGAGTCAATTCCTCCACTTAATCCTAAAATATAGGACTTCTTTTGTGTCTGTCTCAGAAAATTTTTTAAAAAATTGATGCGCATTGAAATTTCATGATTTACATCGAATATGGGACTCAATTTTAATCCCTTTATTATTTTTGTTTGTTTTATTCGATTACAATCAGAAGCCATAAGTTTTTAGTTCCTTCTGTCAAATATAATTAGCTATTTATAATAACTCCACCGTTAGGATGAAGTACTTGCCCGGTCATGTAAGATGAATCCTGTGTGGCAAGGAATAAATAGGCAGGAGCTATTTCTACTGGTTGCCCTGCCCTTTCCATTGGGACTTGCTCACCAAATTCACTGACCTCTTTTGCGGAAAAAGTTGAGGGAATCAAGGGAGTCCATACTGGACCCGGTGCTACCGCATTTACTCTGATACCTTTTTTAACCAAATTTTGGGATAAAGACCTTGTTAAAGCGACTATCGCACCTTTTGAAGAAGCATAGTCAATGAGATGATCGCTGCCCTTGTAGGCAGTTACTGAAGTTGTATTGATTATCGCATCGCCCTTTTTTAAATGAGGTAAAACCGTTTTAATCATATAAAAATAGGAAAAAAAGTTAGTCTGAAAGGTTTTCTCCATTTGTTCGCAACTAATCTCTTCTATTGAATCTTTTGGATATTGCACAGCAATATTGTTTATTAAAATGTCAATATGACCTGCTTTATCCAAAGCAATTTTTGTTAGTTTTTCGCATTCCCTAAACTCTTTTAAATCCCCATGATTTAACCAACATTTTTGGCCAAATTTCTCGATGATTTCTTTGGTTTTATTGGCGTCTTCATGTTCATCTAAATAATGAATAAAAATATCTGCTCCTTCTTGAGCAAAGAGACAAGCAACAGCCCTACCAATCCCGGAATCGCCACCCGTAATTAAAGCAACTTTTCCGGCTAATTTACCACTTCCTTTATAATCTGGATCCAAAAAAACCGGCTCAGGATGCATTTTTTCTTCACTTCCAGGTTGTTTATTTTGGTGTTGCGGCGGTTGCTTTGTTTTGCTCATAAATGATTCTCATAATTTGTATGGTTATATACGACCTGCGCTAGCGACCTATAGATCCAGAACCAGTACTGCTAGCTTATTTTTGCATTACACAATGTATATCAGTGCAATCTCCACAATCCTGAACAGCAGTGGCAAAAGCATTAGCTAAGGAATCATTAGCTAATTTCTCACCGCTTAAGGGAGAACCATCCGGTGCCTTGCCTTTTGTGGCAGTGTTTATAAGACGCTTGGTAGCCGGATTACCAGCCTCTGTTGTGCTATTAGCATTATTTTTTTCAGCGTTTGTCGTACAAGACCACCGCGTCGATGAGAGATCAGCAGTACTTGCAAAACTTAAGGGGCTTAAGAGGAGTCCTACAATTACTAATGAAAGATATTGTTTTTGCATTTTAAAAATCCTTTTTTTGAATTTATTTAGTATAGATTGATAATCCTGTTCTTTCCAAGACTGAGGATATTTTGTCTTGAACATTTTGTCGTTGTTCATCACTTTCATATCGATAACGTGGCCAAAAAAATCCTTTTAAACCATCTTTTTTATTTCTCGGCACAATATGAACGTGGAGATGCGGAATACTTTGACTAACGGTATTGTTCATTGCGATGAAAGATCCTGAAGAGTCCATTGCCAGTTCGACGGCTTTTCCTATTCTTCTTGTTAACAGAAAAAGAGGTTCAACTAAATTTTCAGGCAAATCATAGAGCGTTTCATAATGACCTTTGGGTGCAAGCAAGGTATGGCCAAAAAATAAAGGATGGGAATCTAAAAAAGCTATGAAATGATCATCTTCGTAAACAATGTTAGCCTTTTCATCTTTCTTTACAATCAAATCAATAGTGCAATCCCTTATCATTTTTAGACCTTAAACCCAATTAGCTAATTACATTCCAACCATATTCGCATATATTCTATAAATCTTTCTTATTTTTTATTTGAATGAATATATCACTCTACTCTACTGAAGAATGCGAAAAAATAGCTGAGTCTGCTGATTTGAGATACGTTCAAGATTCAATTCCTGGTATTTTGAGAAAGAAACAGGGTAAGGGTTTTGTCTATTTTTCGCCTAGAGGTACAAAAATAGTAGATATCAAAGAATTAGAACGCTTCAATTCTATTGTTATTCCACCAGCTTATCAAAATATATGGATTTGCCCTTATCCGAACGGACATATTCAAGCCACTTGGCGTGATAATAAAAACCGCAAACAGTATATTTATCATCCCTTATGGCAGGAAGCGCGTCAGAAGCAAAAATTTGATTTAATGATTATATTTGGCGAATCCCTACCCTCCATTCGCAAACATATCAATGAAGTATTGAGTAAACCTGCTACCTTATCCAAGCAACAAATTATTTGTGCAATTTTATACTTATTAGATAAATCTTGCATTCGAATTGGAAATCCTGTTTATGCCCAGGAGAATAAAACTTATGGCCTCACGACTTTAAGAAAAAGGCATCTTACAATCAAAGAAGATCAAGCAATTTTAGATTTTGAAGGCAAGAATTCCAAAGTCTGGCATATTAATATCAATAATAAGAAAATCGTTAAAATTCTAAAAAAATGTGAAGATATCCCTGGCTATGAATTGTTTAAATATAAAGATGAGAACAAAGATCTTAATACGATTAGTTCCCAAGATATTAATCTTTATTTAAAAGAACTTTGCAATAATCCTTTTACAGCCAAAGATTTTCGAACCTGGATCGCCAGCCGTGAGTTATTGTACCGCCTCGTCCAAAACTCGATTGACGAAGCCCCTTTAACTTCTACCAAAATAGCAATTTCTGAGGTGGCTGTTTTATTAGGCCATACAGCGGCAATTTGTAAAAAAAATTATCTGCACCCAGAACTTCTTCCCACCTGGGAAAAAGGCCGATTAAAAGTCTGGATAATTAAAAATAAACGAAAGTTAATTAAAATGGACAAAGATAGCCTTCTCCTTTTTTGGTTAAAAAATGCTTGTCCTATTGTTGCCAAAATAAAAGAAACATAACGAGATAATAAATGATTGATTTAAAAGATAAAATTATTTTAATTACAGGAGCTTCAAGTGGTATTGGGCAAGCCTGTGCAAGACTTTTTGCAAAACATGGCGCCAAATTAATTCTATGTGCGCGACGTAAAGATCGTTTGGAAACTTTAACTCATGAGTTAAAAGGATTGTACAACAGCCAATGCCTGCCACTTATATTGGATGTTCAGGATAAATCACTAGTTGACAACCTTTTGATCAAAACTCTTCCTGAAAATTGGGGAGGAATTGATATGCTTATTAATAATGCGGGACTAGCCCTTTCAAGTGATCCAATACAGCAGGGTTCCTTAGAAAATTGGGAGAAAATGATTGATACCAATATCAAAGGATTGCTCTATGTCACCCGAGCTGTTTTGCCAGGTATGATAGAAAGAGGAAAGGGCCATATTATCAATATAGGTTCAATTGCAGGACAAGAATGTTATACCAATGGAAACGTGTATTGCGCCACCAAATTTGCGGTCAGAGCCCTATCTAAATCAATGCGTCTGGATTTAATGGGTAGCCCAATTAGGGTAACTGAAATAGCGCCTGGTGCCGTTGAAACTGAATTTTCTGAAGTCCGTTGGGATGATAAAGAAAAGGCAAAAGCCTTTTATTCAGACTTCACCCCACTCTTTGCAGATGACATTGCCGATGCGGCTCTTTACTGCCTAACCAGACCGCAGCATGTTGATATTGCAGAGATGACAATCATGCCTACAGCCCAAGCTGCCGCTTCACAGATTTATCGAGCTGGTAAGCGGCTTATATGAGTTTTTAAGTCTAAATGTCCTTTTTGATCCATTAGTCAGTTGTGATTCAATTATTTAAACCTGTTATATCCATACAGGCTCTAATTTTCTACGTCCTTTAAGTAAGGGACTTTCTATTTTATATATTGTGTTTGTCGGTTTAAGAACACCTCAAAAAGTGTAACATCAGTGCATTAACTTCACGCACCAGTACTCGGCTTATTCTGCATCACTTCTTCATGCACTAGTTTAATCTGCTGCTGTAAAGTGGATTGAACTTGTGCAATTTGTGTTTGAGTTTGTGTGTTTAATTTTTGTATTTGTTCTTGTAGTTGACTTTGAATCTGTTTCATCTGTGCCTGGAGATCGGCATTTAGCTTTTCAATTTGCTGTTGTTCCTGAGCGTGGGTTTGTTTAATCTGATTTTGTATTTGATTATTTAATTGTTGTATTTGCTGTGCTGGCGTACCCGAAAGCTCAACTGTATCGGCGTAAACTGTGTTAAAAAGATTTGCGACAACTAAAATAACGAGCTTCTTCATATCCCCACTCCTGTTTAAAATACTCAAAACTTATCTTTAATGAATTTTACGCCGAATGCAAGCCCTCCCAATTAGCAAGCATAATTTGTGATGTGAATCTTGCACGTAAATAAAATCCACGAGGAAGTGTTGCTATTTTTGTTCCTTCAGAGTCAAAGCCATAGCAAATTGATTTTGCATTCGCAGCCTTCGGTCTTATTTGCAAGTATTGACCAATGCTTGCATCTATTTCTTCAAGACGACCAGTAATAATCATTGCAGTTAATTCATTCCAATCTTCAGCTAAAATAGAATCTTCAGCCTGATTTGGCGACCAAATAAATCCTCTACCAATGCGACGCTGCTCAAAAGGGATAGCAATGTTTCCCTCAATTGGCAGCCAAAGGATTCTATTTAATTTAGATCGACACTGAGAAGATAACCAATTTTCTTGATCTAGTGTTAATAAGGAAATGCTGGTAACAAAAGTGGACTCTGAGGGTTTGCCCTTGTCGTTTAGTGGCAGGGTTTTAAGTTCAATTCCTAACTCAGCAAAATCAGGAATAGCCTGGTTTCCTGCAGTTGTCCCTAAAGCAAGTTCAATCGCCATTCCAGCCCATCCCTTACGACGCTGATTCTCTGAAGGAATGGTTAGCCGCAAAGAAGCGGCTAATTGTAAAAAACTTAAGCCCTCAATCTGAGAGCATCTTTCCAATAATTCATCTTCGTTATGAAGTTTTTTCTTTGGCAAGGAGAAGCTCATTCTCACCTTCTTTAAATTCAACACTAATCGGAGGTACAGGTGCTCTTACGCCTGCAGCTTTAAAGCGCGCCATTATTTCAAACAGAATTTTAGACCGAACCTCGAAACGTGTGTAGATTTGAACATTAATAAAATAACGCACTTCGAATTCGAGTAAAGCATCATCGATTTGCTTTAAAAAAACCTGTGCAGGTGGATCTGGAACTAATTCAGGAGTTGTTGCTAATACATCGAAAATTAACTGCTGAATCATTTGCGGATCGTCAGCACGGCTTACTTTAATGGGGACCACAGTTCTAACTATTGAATCCTGATGAGTCCAATTCGTAAAAGGCTTGTTAAAGGTTTCAGCATTTGGAATGAGCACTTCCATATTATCCCAGGAAGAAACACGCATTGATCGTATCCCAATATGAGCCACACGTCCTTCATGGGCGCCAATGGTGATTAAATCACCTTCGCGAACAGGCCGTTCAATCAATAGCATCAGCCCACCGACAATATTAGAGGCAAAATCTCGCAAACCAAAACCCATACCTACAGCAAGTCCACCAATAACCATCGACATGCCGCTAAAATCGAGTCCTAGAATGCGCAGAGCAATAAAGCCTCCAATTAAAATCACTGCATATTGGGTAAAAACAGATAAACTATTTCGTATTCCCGCATCTCTTGCGTCCCGATAAAGACGGCGATAACAAAATTCACGAGTCCATTTTGAAATCCAGATAAAAATAGAAGACAAAATAATAAATTCAATAATTGAGGTAGCGGTAATATGAATTCCTGACATATTTACCAGTGGGTATTCAATCGACTCTTTCATTGAATCGAGCATGACGGAATCCGAATACCAACCAAAAAGTTGAAAAAGAACTGCCAAGCTACCAATAAACAGCAAAACCCGACAGATTTTATCCAAGGGTTTTAAAAAAACTTCAATCCATAACCAACCGTTTGAGGAAGTGGAAATTAGCCATTCTGATAATAGTTCCAAGGCATCAAACAGTAAGCCGCGAATTAGAACATAGCCAGTAAGGATTAACAAAATTTGAGCTTGGTATCGGCTCATTGTCCATGCAAGATTGATATAGCCAACCAGACCAATAATCGCAGTTGTAAACAATGTTAATGGAATAAGAACTGCCAAGAGAATCACTGCATTTCGAAAATATCTTTTTTTATTCTTCAGTAGCGGCTCTAATAAATGGGAAATTACTCCCTTTGAGCGCCATAAAACTATCGAAACCGACACTAAAAACAACATAAATAGCCGACTAAAAAAATCTTGCAACAAAGAAGAAAGGGGAAGTTCATTAGAAACGACCATTAAGGCGGTAGTCCATCCACCGGCTAAAAATAGCCATTTCAATCTATAAAATAATGAAACATCATTACCTGAGGCATCACTAACTCTTTCGAGTAAAGCCATCGATGCGGTTAAAATTAACATCCGAAAAGTAAGCCAAACAAAAATAAGATTGAGTAGCAACTGATAATTTGCGAATGGAATATGATTTAAATACAGTAAGAAAATAACTACTGTGGTCCCAGCCAAATGAAAGAGATTACGACTAATCAAAGATAAGGCGCCATCATATAAATGACCGGATAACCTTGAACGTTCTTTGTCGAGAGTTAACCGTTTTAAAATTTTATGTAAACCAAAAGTGCTTAATACAATCATGCCAAGTGTTAGCCAAAGAATTAATGCTGGCAATAAATCCTGCCACAAATAATTCTCAATAACTTTGGAAAATAAGGCTTTACCGTAGTTATAAAGTTGCCCGGGGATACCTGAAATTTGTTCGATAATTACAGGCCAACTATCCAATCTATACTCCGATAAACTTTGCCTTACCGATAGTTGTTTTTTTAGCTCAAGCTCATGATTTTCCAGATCTTCCTGCAAGGTTTGCTGCTGAATTGCAATTTCATTAACTCGTGATTTGACAACGCGTATCACCGAGGCAAATTGTTGTTTAAGGGTGTTTTCTGTGATTTGCTGCTGGGCACCGCTAAGCAGAACCGACATTTTCTTTAAAGATTGCTCAATGTCTGATAATTGGTTAATCGTATTTTTGTAGGTTTCAGTAACTGCAAGCAAAGTTCTTATGTCTGGATTTTTTTGCAATAAATAGTCAGCTTTTACCTGTTCTTTTTGCAGATGAATTTCTGCAATTTTATGCAATGTAAGGTTAATTATTTGATTGTTTAATAATAATTTCTCTTCAAGATTGAAATTAGGTGTGGAATTTCCATTCCCTTTGGCTTCTTGTTGTAGCTTTATACTGTGTTCATAATATTTATCTAATGATTCTTTGAGCTTATCATCCTGTGCACGCAATTTTACCAAATGCGCTTGTAATTGATTTTTAGCCCTCCATAAATCCAGTTGTTGATTTTGAAGCGTTAGGGCTCGTTGAGATTGATTGGCTAGAGATAAGTTCTCATTAATAAGGTCAATTGTTTTCTTATTGATTTCAGTCAGTGTATTCAGTTGACTCATCCTCTCCTGAGAACTAATTTGTGCACTATCAGAGATTGGTTTTTGCTGTAAGCGTTTTAAGTGAAGAAAGTAATCCTGTTGCTGCTTTTTTTGATTTAACAAAAAACTTTCAAAACTGGCAATTTTAGCCTGATTTAAAATTAACATAGCCTTGTTTTCTTGCAAACGCTTCGTATATTCCTCTAATTTTTCAGGAGGAGTTTGCGATTTAGTTTCATTTAGAGCTTGGGTTAAATTGTTTTTTTCTTGAACTAGATACTCTATTAGTTTAGAAGCGCTATTATCAGATTTTGCATAAAGCGTTCCTGAGGCCAGCCCTAATAGAGCTAAACAAAGAATGAAACCATTAAGCCAAGAGCATTTTTTAATGCCGGCCTTTAAATTATTTCGTTTGTAAAGTTGGTGCAAGACGGATTCCTAACTCATTAAGCTGAGTATTATCTACTGCCGTTGGCGCAGATGTTAATAAACAAGAGGCAGACTGTGTTTTTGGGAAAGCTATGACATCACGAATTGAAGTTGAATCAGTAAGCAACATCGCTAAACGATCCAAACCGAGGGCGATACCGCCATGCGGTGGGCACCCGTATTGCAAGGCATCAAGCAGAAAGCCGAATTTCTCTTTCGCTTGCTCTTCATTAATGTCCAATAAATCAAAAACAGTTTGTTGTAGTTGAGGGTTGTGTATTCGAATTGAACCGCCGCCAATTTCATAACCATTGATTACGATATCATAAGCCCGAGCTAACGTTTCTGAGGGGTTAGCTTTTAGAGAATCAATCGACGTTTCCTGCGGTGAGGTAAAGGGATGATGCATCGAAAATAATTGCTTTGTTTTAACATCAACTTCAAACATTGGCCAATCTTCTACCCACAATAAACGCCAGCCGGGTTCAACAAGATTTCTATCATGTCCTAATTTGACACGTAACGCACCCATCGATTCATTGACTATTTTTTGATGGCCTGCCCCAAAGAAAATAACATCACCAGTTTTAACATCAACACGCTCGAGAATGCTATTGACTGATTCTTCAGATAAGAATTTGAGTATGGGTGATTGTAAGCCTTCAAGCCCCTTTTCTTTGTCATTAATCTTTATATAGGCTAAGCCTTTTGCGCCGTAAATTCCGACAAAAGATGCATAATCATCAAATTCCTTCCGACTTAAACTACAGCCATTTGGTAATTTCAAGGCAACCACTCTGCCCTCTTTATTTTCAGCCGCAGCTGCAAAAACATTGAAATCACTACCTTTGACCAAGTCAGCAACATCAACCAATTCCAAAGGAATACGTAAATCCGGCTTATCTGAACCATAGCGGCGCATTGCTTCTTTATAAGTCATACGCGGCAGAGTTTTAGGTATCTCAATATTCAATATGTCTTTAAAGACCTTTTGCAGCATGCCTTCAATGATGTTTTGAATGACTCCTTCATCAATAAAGGACATTTCCATATCGAGCTGAGTAAATTCGGGCTGACGATCAGCACGTAAATCTTCATCTCGGAAACAGCGCACGATTTGATAATATTTGTCAAAGCCAGACATCATTAATAATTGTTTGAATAATTGAGGTGATTGTGGAAGTGCAAAGAATTGGCCGGGATGTACACGCGACGGCACTAGATAATCGCGCGCACCCTCGGGCGTTGCCTTGGTCAACATGGGAGTTTCAATGTCGACAAAGTCTTGTTGATTAAGAAACTCACGTATGCAACGGATCATTTTATGACGAAGAATAAGCTTCTGTTGCATATCAGGGCGTCTTAAATCGATATACCGATAACGATAACGTACATCCTCATTAATTAGCTGATGTTCATCAGGTAGAAATGGCGGTGTCATGGCCTGGTTCAAAATTTCCAGCTCAATTCCCAAAATTTCAATTCGACCAGTAGGTATTCTGTCATTGATCATGCCTTCTGGACGACCACGAACAGTACCTTTAATGCAAACAACAAATTCATGACGAAGTTTTTCAGCAATTTTAAAAACTTCAGCTAACTCTGGTTCATAAACTACTTGCACAAGGCCTGAACGATCGCGAACATCTAAAAAGATCACACCACCATGATCGCGGCGATTATGCACCCAACCGCAGATTGATACTGACTCTCCAGTCATAGTTTCGTTAATATTTGCACAATAATGTGATCTCATAAAGCCGCCTATAAAAAATTTGACCAGTTACTGCTCAATTTGCAGTTGCTGCGTCGATTGCATCACTCCCAAGGAGATAATAAATTTCAATGCATCCTCAACAGTCATCGATAACTCGATCGCTTCCTGTTTGGGAATCATCATTAAAAAGCCAGAAGTTGGGTTTGGAGTTGTTGGTACAAAAACCGATAACATTTCCTCACCAGTTTTATTTGAAATTTCGGAATGAGCAAAGCCTGTTAAAAACGCGATTGACCATATGCCTTTACGCGGATATTCGATAAGCAACACCTTTCGGAAAGCCTGTGAATTAGTAGCGAAAACAGCTTGGATAACCTGTTTAGCAGTATTATAAATCGACCTAACCAGGGGAATTCTAGCGAGGATCGATTCTCCTCTCGTCATAAGCCGCTGGCCAAAAAAATTGGTTGCAAAAATTCCTGTTCCAAGCAGCATAAGCAAGGAGATAATAACTCCAAGACCAGGAATTCGCATTCCGACAAGCTGTTTTGGCTGATAGGAATAGGGTAATAAAGCAATTGTTCCGTCTAATAAATCGACTATAAATCGTAGCACGACAAAGGTGACCAAGATGGGTAACCAAACAACTAATCCTGTCAAAAGATAGCTACGAAAAGCTTTTGCATTCACTCTTTATCACCCTTGGAAACGGTTTTTGTAGCCGTTGGGGTCTTATCACCAGATTTTTGATCACTGGGTTTAGAGCCTGAATCAGAGGTTTTATCTTTCGGTTTTTCTTCTTTTTTAGTTTCAGATTTGCCATTATTTTTAAAATCAGTGGCATACCAGCCCGTTCCTTTAAGTTGAAAACCAGCGGCTGAAATTAAGCGTACTAATGAATTTTCCAGACATTGAGGGCATTGTTTGGCAGGCTGATCCGCAATTTTTTGCATCAAATCAAAATGATGATGACAACTTTTGCACTCATATTCGTAAATTGGCATCAAATATCTCCATACTGCATTGAAATTGTTACAAATTAAACATCAAAATCTAGGAACTGGTGATTATAGCTAACTCGATCATTATGAACAATGGATAAGGCCAGATATGTTGATTAAATTTAGTGCAAGCTACACTAAGCTTAGGGATTGAAATTTCCCACCATAAGGCAAAACTCCAAGTAATGGCATTTGCATTTTTAAAGATAAAGTGTCGATATTTTCTTCAAGACAAAGCATTTTCGGATCAAGGCAATTTGCTATCCATCCCGCTGCGGTAATTTGCTTGGTTTTTAAAGCAGCAGCCGTTAAGAGTGCATGATTTAAACAACCAAGGCGCATCGCTACAACTATAATCACTGGGACTTTAGTGAGCTCAAGAAAATCAAGCCAAGTTTCTTCATCATTAAGTGGAACCATTAAACCGCCTGCGCCTTCAATCAATAAAGGATTATATTTTTTATATTGTTCATTTAAGCAAAAATCAGCGATTTCTTGCGCTGACAAGCGTGTATTCACCTCTTTTGCCGCAAGATGTGGCGATATTGGTGGGGCGAAACGCCATCCGTTGATTGTAAGGGAGGAATCACCATTGTAATTTTGTAAATTGACTACGTCTTCACTGATTAATTGCTCATTGACCCGGTTGCAGCCACTTGCAATCGGTTTTAATGCAAGAGCTTGTTTTCCTTTTGTTCGAAAATAGTCTAACAACTTGCAGGTGACATAAGTTTTGCCGCAGTCGGTATCGGTTCCAGTAATAAAATATCTAATCATAAGAAAAAACCATCCAGGCAGGTTATAAATTGTTCTTGGTGAGATAAAAATGGCATATGAGCAGCCTTGTCGAATAATACATAGTCAAAATTAGGAAAGTATTTTTGCATGACGGACTGGGTTGCTCGAGGTGTAATTGCATCAAGTCGTCCAAAAACAAAGCAAGCTGGTTTTGTAAAACCTTTCAATAATTCCCTTAAATCCCATTTAGCCAAAATGTCCAACCCTGCTTCTAAGCCGGATAATGAAGGCTGGTAATTATCCTGAAAACTCTCGTAGGCCTCTCCTTGTAGCTGTAACTTTATAAATTGTGCAATAAAATTCTGCGGATCCCTAACTAAATTAAGCAAAATATTAGCAAAAACAATTTCATCCACACCAGGCCAGCCACTTTTCTTAATAAAACAGGGTGTAGAGGAAATGCTTATCAAATGGGTGACTCGAACCGATTCTTCTATAGCCAATCGCATAGCTAAAAGGCCACCCAGTGACCAGCCGGCAAGTGCAAAAAACGCAGGCAATTCGATTAATAATTTTTCTTTAAATAAACCCCAATCCATAAGCGAACTATGACCGAAACCAGGCAGGTCTACTAAATATAATTGATAACGATTTTCCAGTTCGCCAGCAAGTTTCAGCCACACTCGATGATCAAAGCCCCAACCATGGAAAAATACTAAAGGTTGGCCTTTTCCTAGTCTTTCAATATGCAGATTCATAGTTTAACTCATCAACCGAAGTTCTTCTTATATGCTCCAATTCAATAAACAGCTTATCGATATCTTCAGGCTCGTGAGAATAATTCAAAATAATGCGTAAGCCTGTGCATTTTTTGCTAACGGTAGGCTCGCGCATGGCTTGGCAGAAAATTCCTTTTGCTTGTAAATTTTGAGTATAAGTTAACGCTTTATGGGGGCAACCTAGCTGGAGTTGTTGAATTGCTGTTGATGAATTTTGCCAGTTAAGGGAAGATTGATTTTGCCTGGTTTTAAAATATTTAATTAATTTATGCAATTTTTGACGCCTGTCATCCGCAGCCCTGATAAAGGCTAAGGTTTCCAATAATCCATAAGCAAGGGCTGGGCTAATCGCAGTTGAATAGGTATGCGAACGAGCCGTTTGCAACAAAGCATCAATCCATTCTCCCTTTCCAGCAACAATGGCTCCCTGAAAGCCAAAGGCTTTTCCAAAAGGTATAACTCGAAGTGGAATTTGCTTTTGGTTCAATCCATATTGCAAAACAGCGCCCAATCCTTGCGGACCAACTAGGCCAAAGGCATGTGCTTCATCAACAATGCAGGACGCTTTATAGTTCAAACCTAATTCAACTAATTGAGCAAAATCGGTTGCTTGTCCGCTCATCGAAAAAATACTTTCAGTAATAATATAGGGATTAAGGCCATTTTGTTCTAATTTAGTCCTTAAACTGGATAAATTATTATGCAAATAGCGACAATAATCACTGTCATTTAGACGTAATCCATCATAAAAAGAAGCATGTGCTCCCTTATCTATAATTATTTTTGCATTAAATTCGGTAAGCAAAGAAACAATGCCAAGATTTGCCGCATAGCCTGAGCTAAATAAAAGCGCATCATCAACTTCCAAAGCCTTAGCGAAGGCTAACTCCAGATCGCGGTGGCTGGAATGGTAGCCACATATAACCATTGATCCACCACTACCTGTCGGATATTTTTCAAATCCTTTTTGGAAGGCTTTTTTTATAGCAGGAGTCTGGGTTAAGGATAAATAATCATTGGAACTGAAATTAGTACCTCTTAACCCTTGATCCAATTTTCTTTGCCGATATAGCGCTTTCCTTTTAAGCTCTGATAAATGCTGTTGTATTGCAAAATCTATCATGCTTCAGCAAAAGCCTTTAATCCCAGCTTTTGAAATAGTACCTTATCATCGTCTCGCTCAGGGTTTGCTTCAGTCAACAATTTGGTACCAATAAAAACGGAATTGGCGCCGGCAAAAAAGCAAAGCGCTTGTAGTTCATCGCTCATTTCAGTCCGGCCTGCAGTCAATCTCACAGCTGAATTGGGCATTAGAATTCTAGCTGTTGCAATGGTGCGCACTAATTCGACACCTTCAACCTGCCTGGAATTAGCCAAAGGTGTACCTTCAACAGGAATTAAACGGTTAATTGGCACGGATTCTGGAGGGGATTCCATATTTGCCAAAGTGTGTAAAAATTCAATTCGATCTTCTCGCGTTTCGCCAAGACCCAAGATACCGCCACAACATACTGATATACCCGCTTTGCGGACATTTTCGAGCGTTTCCAATCGATCACTAAAACGACGGGTTGTAACTACTTTTTCATAATATGAAGGTGAGGTGTCAATATTATGATTGTAATAATCGAGCCCAGCTTCTTTTAATTCTTTTGCTTGCTCAGGGGCCAACATTCCTAAAGTCATGCAGCTTTCCAAACCCATCGCTTTCACACCGGCAATCATCTCTTTTAGCTCAGGCATGACCTTATCTGGGGGACAACGCCAGGCAGCGCCCATACAAAAACGTTTGGCACCACCAGCCTTTGCTTCTGCAGCCTTGACTAGAACTTGATCAACAGACATCAGTTTTTCTTTTTCAAGCCCTGTTTTATGATGGCCGCTTTGCGAGCAATAGCCGCAATCTTCCGGACAGGCGCCTGTTTTGATTGAGAGTAATTTTGCTAGTTGCAAAGTATTTGCGTCGTGATTCTCTTTATGGATGCTATGGGCCTTATAAAGTAGCGTATTAAAGGGTAGTTCATATATTTCCTTGATCTCAGCCAAAGTCCAACGCTCGTTTAAGTTACTCAATTACTGCCCCTTTTTTTTATAGTGGTGAACATGATAGAGTCAGCCAATTTCTTGTCAACTAAAAATTTGTTTAAGGGCTAGAGTAATGCAGCTTATCGATAAAGATTTAAGGCACATCTGGCATCCCTGTGCTCAGATGAAAGATTTCGAAATCTGCCCTCCTGTTATCATTAATCAAGCTAAAGGGTCCTACCTTTATACAGATAAAGGCCCCCTGATTGATGCGGGTTCAAGTTGGTGGTGTAAATCCTTAGGTCATGGCCATCCTGCTGTAGTTGCAGCTATCAAAGCTCAACTTGATTCTTTTGAACATGTTATAGGCGCTAACACAACCCACCGTTTACTCGCCGAATTTGGTGAAAAACTAATGGAAATCAGTAAAAGACAGCATGTTTTCTTTGCCTCTGATGGTTCCTCTGCAGTAGAAATAGCAATGAAACTTGCTTTGCATGCCAATCAATTGAAAGGTCAACCTCATCGCACAGAATTCATAGCTCTCGCCAATTCCTATCATGGCGAAACATTAGGCGCTTTAAGTGTTAGCGATTTAGGACTCTTTAAAAAGCCTTATGAAGGCTATGGAGTTAAATGTCATTTTCTTGATGAATTGCCTTATGTTTCTGATAAAAATGATCCCCTTTGGACAGATGCAAGTAATTGTTGGCCGACTATCTTGGCAAAATTAAATAAAATAAAAGAAACGGCCTGCGCTCTGATAGTCGAGCCAATTGTTCAAGGTGCTAGTGGCATGCGCATATACAGTGCAGATTTACTCAAAAAACTGGGCACTTGGGCAAGGGAAAATAACATCTATTTAATTGCCGACGAAATTATGACTGGGATGGGAAGAACCGGCGAATGGCTTGCATGCCATCATGCTGATATTGAGGCGGATTTAATTTGCATCTCCAAGGGCTTAACATCAGGCTCTTTACCGCTAAGCTGTGTCTTAATCGATAATCCAATCTATGAACTCTTCTATGATGATTACGATAAAGGAAAATCCTTTTTACATTCCCATACGTTTAGCGGAAATGCTTTGGCTGTCAGTGCTGCAATGGCAACAATAAAGGTAATGGAAGAAGAAAAAATAAATGAACAAGCTGAAAAACTTGGAGTATTCATGCAGCAACAATTTCAGCAGATTGCCGAGTCAAGCGGCAATTTAATCAATATTCGTACTGTAGGTGCTATTGTCGCTGGGGATTTAGTTGCTAATGGTAAAAAACGCATCGGGTATCAACTTTATCAAGAAGCGCTTAGCCGCGGAGCTTTGCTCAGGCCGCTAGGCAATACTCTCTATTGGTTGCCTCCGTTAAATACTGACCACCAAACCATTGAGAAATTAGCAGAGATTACTCTAAACTCTATCAATGCGATCTATGACCAATAATGCGAATCCCCGATGAAGAGCAACAAACTCAAATATAGTAACGCGCTGTGGGTTTTAAATCTGATTTGGCTATTACTGACAATTTGTTTGCTAGTGGGAACACTTAAACAGCAATGGCAAAAATATACCTACCAAAACAACAAACATTTACAGCTAGTCGCCAATCGGATTGAGCTTCGATTTTCTGCCATAATTAACTCTTATCGACATTCTATTTTTACGCTTCCATTATATGGACGCGAGCTTAAGCATTGTGAACATGATTTAAAACCCATTTTAAAATCAATTCATAGCAAAAGTCCTGGTATTTTAGGAGCGTTTTTAATTGATAAGGCTACCATTATTTGCGCAACCTTCGACAGTAAATTCCCTATTTCGCTTCTATTAGATCAAAGCTTGTCACTTCAAGGGCCAATGACCCTGTATAACAATCAACAAGTATTTTTATTGCTTCAACGTTTAGGAGAATATTATTTTGGCTTATCGATTTCAGAACCTGTTTTTATAAATTTTTTGAAACAGTCTTTAGCTAAAAATGACTTAATAACCCTTGTTGATAACAGGCAACAAAATAATAGTTTTTTGGTTAAAGGTAATAACCTCATCATCACTCTTGGTCGATTAGAAACTGCAAATAACTTGAGCTCCAATATCAAATCGTCCCCAAAAAATTATGGCATTAAAATCATAGCTCTGCCTTTTAAGCCAAATGCTGACTTTTTCTATCATGAACTCCCTCTTATTTTAGGTCTTCTACTGACCTTATTTCTCTTATATCTCAAATTCAGATCGATGTTAAAAAACCGCTTTTCCTTGAATTATCTTTTAACGCAGGCACTTAAACTTGATCATTTTCATCCTATCTATCAACCTGTAAAGGATCTCTCATCAATGCGATTTTGCGGTGCAGAAGTTTTAATGCGCTGGCAAAACAAGTCAAATGAAATTATTATGCCGGATTTATTTATCTCGGATGCTGAACAATCAGGTTTAATCGTACCTATTACTCTGCAATTTATGGAAAAATCTTTTGAGCAAACTCGCGATTTATTGAAAAGAAACCCGGATTTTCATTTAGCCTTTAACTTATCGGCAAATCATTTCACTGATAAAGATTTTTTAAATAATTTTTATAATCTTTGTTCAGAATTTGAAATTCCTGCCAAGCAAATAATGCTTGAATTTACGGAAAGGCAGCTTTTTGATCAAAACGACAAGGATTTGGTTAATAAAATGAAAGATCTGAGGTTGAGAGGTTATTCTTTAGCGATAGATGATTTTGGTACGGGACATGCAAGCATAAAGTACTTACAACATTTTCCTTTTAACTACCTTAAAATTGATCAAATTTTTATACAGGCAATCGGAACTGGCGCAATAACTGAAACCTTGAATCAATCGATTATACATATGGCAAAAAGTTTGGAGCTAAATATTATCGCTGAAGGCGTTGAAACTGAGTTGCAAATAGAGTTTTTAATCCAATCGGAAGTCAAATTTGTTCAGGGTTGGTACTTTGCAAAAGCGATGTCTTTCGAAGAACTTAGCCAAATTATTGAGGAAGAGGGAAAGGATAAACAGATTTAGCAAAATAAAGGAGAATTCTCTGTGAATAAATTGCTAACAGTAATTTGTTTTTTCTGCTCCATGTTTGCGCAGGCTGCGAGCGCTGAGAGCAAGTGGAGTTGTATAGCTATTGATGGACAGAACAGGCAATGGACAGTGAGCTCTAACTACCATAAAACGTCTTTTAATAAGTCGGTTGATGAATGCAAAAAAAGGTCAAATGTTCCGGCAACTTGCCACGTAATTAAAGAGAGCTGCAACATGCTCGTGAAACAGATTTTGGTTAAGCCAAGATGGCAATGTACGGCTTTTGATTTTCATGCGGATAAATGGATTGCCACCAGTTCAAGGAGTCCGGACAAAGCGGCTTTATCAGCAAAGGGTTTTTGCAAACTTAATAGCGCCCTTCCAGATTCTTGTTATATCAACGTCATAACTTGTAGAACTTTAAATACTAGCGAGTAAAAATGTTTTGTGTAGGATTAACCGGAAACATTGCCAGTGGCAAATCAACTGTTAGTCAACTATTTAAAAAAATGGGTGTGACAATTATTAGCGCTGATGAAGCATCCCGGGAACTGACAAAAGTAAATCAGCCTGCTTTAAAAGCTATTGAAAAGCATTTTGGCAAAGTTTTTATAAAGCCTTCAGGTGAGCTGGATCGTTTCGCTTTGCGTCAAACAATTTTTAACGATCCAAAGCAAAGGCTCTGGCTTGAGCAACTATTGCATCCGCTTATCCGGCAATTCATGGAAAATAAGCTTGATGAATCCACAGGTCCTTACGCAATTGTAGAGATACCGCTTTTAAAAAACCGTAACGATTATCCTTATCTCAACCGGGTTTTACTCATATTAGCACCCAAGGAAAAGGTCATTCAGCGAATTTTAGAGCGCGATCACTGTGATAAAGAGCAGGCGGAGGCAATTTTATCGGTTCAGGGTATTGATGATTTGGTTAAAAGAAATCTGGCTGACGATATTATTAATAATGAAGGAACAGTCGATGATTTGGTAAAAAAAGTTGATAATTTACATCACCAGTATTTACAATTTGCAAGTCAAAAGCCATGATAATAAAATTATTTTTTTTTGCCTGAATTAAACATCATTTAGCAGCTGTATTTCAACTTACAGCACTTAGGGACAGCCATTTTTTATGTATGATGAAACGATTATCTTTGAGCTAGCTACTCATTTTCTCCCCAAAATTGCTTTGAGGTTAGAGTGCTTATATCAAACAATTGACCAATCTCGAGAAGAAACCCATCCTGTTATTCATCATTATGCCTTAAAAAATCTTATAGAAATAATAAGCTTGGTAGAAAAACCAGAACTTAAAAGTCGATTTTTGAAAGAATTAATGCGAATAGAACATGCGTTAGTTAAAACTGGGACTAAGGTTTCAGTTGAATTATTTAGCCACTTGCATATTCAAATTCAAATTTTAACTCATGTTATTGGCCGATTCGGTGAAAATATTCACACCAATCCTTTCTTACAATCAATTAGACAAACGCAGCAGACTCAACTTTATGATTGCGAAATGCATTCGCCACAGCTTTTATTATGGTTAGAATCTGATCCTGTCTTAAGGCAAAACGATCTGGCAGATTGGTTAAACAGCTTAAAAGCCCTGCAAACAACGGTTAGTCTCTACTTGGCTCTATTAAGAGACAGGGCTATATTTTCTGAAATCGAAATGTTTAATGGATTTTATCAACGCTCTTTGCCCCCAAAAACCTCATGTCACCTTATTTTGTTGCGAATGGATAAATCTTTTGGCATCGTACCTCGGATGCAACTTGGTCACCATGGTTTGAGTTTGCGGCTCTGTGATTTAAGTACTATGCGGGAAGTTAGGGAAACGGAGGCTAAGTTGGATCTAGCCCTTTGTCAGTTGTAAGTAGACTTTATTCTTTTAACCTAATTAATTTTTAAGGTATTTTCTTGTTAGTAAAAGTGAATGGTGGGTTTTACGCGGTCTTATCAGGGTTATTTTATGGACTGATTGGTTATTTTGGGATTAATGTAATCAATGCAAATATCTCAGTGCCAAATATGCTTTTTTGGCGATTTCTAATTTCAACTTTATTTATTCTATTTCTTTTATTGCCACAGTTAAAAAATTTAAAAAATCCGCCAATTGAAACGTTGAAAGTCATTTTTTACGGGCTAGCCTTTTATGGCTCTACGTCTATCTGCTACTTTTTCGCCGCAGAATATATAGGATCGGGCTTGGCAATGGTGATGTTTTTTACTTATCCGGCTCTAATTATGCTAATAAATTGTTTATTTTATAAACACCGAATAAGCTGGACCTATTATTTGGCACTTCTAATTATATTTATCGGAATGTTTTGTTTGATTAGCGGGAGCCAATTCAGCTTTAGTTTAAAGGGTATTGGTTTTGGATTATTATCTTCATTTTTATATGCTTTATACATAATTTCCTCAAAATCGAGCCCACTTAGTCCATTAATATCAACTTTTTTGGTTTCTTTGGGGTCAACAATTATTTGTCTTACTGGGGCACTGATTCATCATTCTTTTATTGTGCCTAAAAATCCAGTAGTTTGGTTAAATATTTGCGGCATTGGAATTATTTGCACAGCGTTGCCAATTGTTTTACTATTAAAAGGCTTAAAGCAAATTAGCTCACTGCAAGCATCGATATTATCTGTTTTAGAGCCTGTATTTGTAATTATTTTTGGAATCATTCTTTTAGATGAAAAAATCAATCTAATTCAAGCCACAGGTGTTCTAATTTTATTATCGGGTGCTTTATTAAGTCTTTTAAGCAATCGGGACTAAACTCCTATATTTTTTTCTAAATTATTTAAATATATTTAGCTAAATTTTTTTTAAGAATGAAATCAAAATGACTTTTCAAATCAAGCAAGGTGAATTTCCAAGTATAGAGAACTTATATCAGGAAATTGATAATCCAGGGCATGGCGATTGCGGCTTTTATGCCTTTGCAATAGGATTTATTTCTCTTATTCAAACCGAAATTTTTAAAGGAAATAGAAATCCGGAACAACTCGAAATTCTCAATAAACTAACTATAAAAAGTGAAAAATATGACCCTAAACAGTTCAGTGATTTTGATTACTTCTTACACAATGAAGACGATAAACATTTATTAGAAAAATTGAAATCAGATCTCCGAGGAATCTTATACAATCAATATTTACATGAAATTTGCCAAGGTTCTGTGATTATTGAAGGCGAAAATTCAATCAGAAAAAGCCTTGCCTATATGCAATTTTCAGAAATTTTTTATCATTATCATCATGGGGCCAATCTTTATAAATCCTTGAATATCCTTTATATGTCAGAAGAAATACGTCATTTTGCGTTAATGCAAGCTAATAAATATAAACATATTGAAGATCCAAATAAATTAGAGCTTCAATTACAGTCCATTTTCATGACTGATGTATTTGGAAAAAACTATTTATCCCAAACTCAAATCAGCTGGAAAAGTTCGTCAAGAATATATAATGACTATTTATCAAAAGGCGAAGAAGAAATAATTTTATTGTTTAAACAGTTTAAAATGGTGGTTTTGGACTTATATAACAAAGCATTTACTACCTTAAAATTGGACCCAGACTACAAATTAAAAAATGAATCGGTTAAATGTGCTCATTCAATACGTAAACATAAAGAATCACTTCATCAGCGTGTTAAATTAATTGTGGATAAAAATCCTCTTGATCTTCAAACATTAGAAGAAGGCACTCTTTATATTCAACTTGTTGATTTTAAAAATAAATTAGTTCGAGTTTATTCAACTGCTTTAGATAAATCATATGATTACACTACAGTAAAAGCTGAGAATTTAATTAACTCTATACGTCATAAATGCCCGAGTTTTAAATTTAAATCCGGTTTTAGCTTATTAATTGACAAATCAGAATCCACTTTATTTCATGATATTTCTTCCACAGCTGATGATACCTTGAATGAAAATTATTTCTTTAAAACAATAATTACAGATTTTCTGGAAGGATATTCTACAAATACATTTGCAAAGCCTATTGCAGAGCTTGATTTAAGCCAACAACTGGAAATTGAGAGAATAAAAATCTTAACCAATTCTAAATGCACAATCCCTTTAACTTTTGAACAGAAACACGAGCTGACAAAGAAAAAGATGGTGAAATTACGGGATGAAATCCTGGATTCTTCAGTAATTATTTCTGGCCTAACCCAAATCAAGAAAGATAAAGAATGGTTAGCTACCGATCAAGATCTTAATTATTTAAGTGAACTTTTCAAAGTCCATTTAACAATTCTTGAAAATGGTGAAAGAACTATAAGATCAAGCGGTCCAAATACCTATAGAAGACCCACCTTTGCAATTGATAACTTGAGTAATAATCACTGGATTACACGACTTCAATATGGATATCAAGCTGGCAATTCTGCTTCCAAATATGCAAATTGGTGTTGTGTTAACCTCCCGCTTTCAAAAAATGAGATTAAAAAAACACTTCAATCCTACACGACTGGTTTTGTTTCTTTATTTGGCAGAACTCATAAAGCGAAAGCAGAAGTATTGATTACTAAATGCGACAGTGATGAGTTTGACGTAGCGGATATTATTGGTGATTTACGCCAATATATGTCTGAGGTTAAATATGATTCCAATTCAAGTTTTCGAAAACGTTTTGAGTATTTGGATTCACGCTATAGAAATTTTGAAAATGATATTTTTAACAAAAGAGATATCGAAAGAATTTTTGGTGATTACGTGACTACTGGTTTTTGTAGAAATCATTTGTACAAAGCTCGACAAATTCTGGCAGATTGCAAAGACCCTGAAAAAAGTATTGATCAAATTGTTACCAGCATTGAATCTTATGTAAATACTCATCAATTTAATAAAAATAGTCATTTTCTAGAGCGTTTTAAAAAAATCAGTCAACTCAAGAGCTTGCATGAGGAAGCGCAGGAAGAAGCGGAAGTTGAAAATAGAAATGTAATCTAAAGTAATCGGGCTTGATTCAGCCTTGCCGAATGTTTCGCTATTAATAAAACATTAAGGTTAATTTGCTAACATTCAGTTAACAGATAATGACTTAAGCGAGAATTAAATGGCTGTTTTTACCTTATTTGCCTACGGGACCTGGGAACATCATGAAACCAAGGGAAAACATGAGCCTACCAATAATTTTATTTCTAAATTTGCCAGTGCCAGCACTGATGTTTCAAATAAAAACGGAATGATTTTAGATGGTCCAGGTACACTGGGTCTTGAAGTGAAACCAAATGCTAAAAGAGCAGTAGCAGAGATAATTGACTGGTTAAAGAGGCAGGATGATTCAAAAAATAAGGTTAATATCACTGGATTTAGCCGTGGTTCCGTAACCTCTATCTATATTGCAAATTATCTTAAACGCAAACAGGATGAACTGGAAAAAATATCAGCATTTGTTCTCTCTGTTGAGGACAAAAAATTACTTGCAAAATTAAAAAACCTTGAATTAAATATGTTTTTAGTTGATCCAGTAGCCGGCATGTCTGATAAAGGCAAACCTTTCGCTCGCATCATTCCTGATAATGTTAAGAATTATGTAGCGGTTCTACAATTGGACGAGAGAAGGCGAGATTTTAAACCACAGGATCTTTCTCGCGCTATCGTGATTAATCCCAATAAAACGAAAGTCACAATGCTACCTTTATATGGTAACCATTCTGATACTACAAAAATAAAATCCAAAAAGATGGAAAGTGGTGCAAAAATTCTTTGGCATTCGGTCCATCAGTTCCTGAGCGCTAACGGTAGTAGCTTTAATAATGATCAAGTTCCGGACTACGCCTTTAGCGATGATTATCCGATAGAAGATAGAGTTGTCAGAGAAGACTTACCTGAAGATCCACAAGCACAACGCCAGCATATTTTGGATTTATTTAGCCAACATCATCAAGAACGTTCTGCTTATCGAGAATCCGGAATGAAAGCAAAACTGGCTGATGGCATTTTGACTCCAAGAACAGACAGGTCAATGAATCAGCATTTGCGCTTTTATGTTAAACATTCTTTTATATTTATTAATCAATTGGAACGTGAATTATTTAAAGTAACCTATCCGGCAACCTTTAATTATCTTTTCGAAATGAATCAGCCAGATCCACGTTTTGCAGTGGAGCTGTGGTCAAAAGCGTCAGTTATCCAGGAACTAGCTGAAGTTAAGGAAAAAAATCCAGGACTTTTTAATCGATTAAAAGCCTATCAACTCGTTGAAGAAAAAGCTGAAATGATAAATGTAGGTGAGCCTAGCGGCTATTATCATCAAGTATCACTTTCTACAATTCAACAAATTTATCCTAATTTAGTACCAGATTCGAGCAAGGTTAAAAGAATAGACGAAATTGAAAAATTGAGTGCAACAGAATTGGAAATTTATAGAACCACTTTCCGCTATCAACGTGAAAAAAATAATTTAAATTTTGCAGGACAACGGTGTCAATCTGCCAATGCAATCAAGATTAGGAGTGATATCCACGAAATAGTTAATCTAGATCAAAGAAATTCGGCGGATAAATACCAATTAGTTTTAGATAAACTTGAAGAGCATTATAAGCATTTGATTTTAAGTGCTAATGATTCAGATCTAACCTGGATGACTGGCAATATTTTAGCCCGGCATGGGCGTATCTTCGAGATAAAACAATCATTAGGCAATGAAATTTTGGTAGAGTTTCTAAGTAGCATTTTTTCATTAGTAAAATACTCTGTACAATTTATTGGCACCTTTGGATTTATAGGCGGCTCGTTTTTATTTGCTGTAGGAAATGCTTTGGATAGTATTGGCGAAAGGATTATGGAACTTATAGGAGATGTTGGCTCTAATCCATTCAAACTACTGGGGTTTATCGCTGGTGCTTTGATTCTCGGTATTGGCCTAATTATTAAAAATGGTTTTGGGCTACGACCTATTAACAATTTTATAGTTCAAGGAATAAAAGAATGTAGAGATTGGACAATAGGCGCAATTAACACTTCTACTTTTGACAGGATAAACGCTTCGGCAAAAGAAAAAAACAACTTAATTTCCAATGTAGAATCTAATGAAAATTCTAATCCTACTACAGTGTATAAAAATGAACTGAAGAATTTATCTGATTCAGAATCTGATTCAGATTCCTATGGTTTATTTTAATAGATAAAATTACTTGCTTTCTATTTGAGACTATTTCTCCAGCGGGAATAGTCTCTTTTATCAGCTTATCTCTGCATGAATTCTTATAAGCACTTCTTTTTTACAGTTCTATTTGATTTTATAAGGTTAAACTGCTAAATTTTGCCGTTTGTAAATTTAGCCAATTTATCTGCATTATTAATTATATTTGCCTAAATCCCAGCAGATATTCGCCGATTGTCCTAGATTTCATGATTCCGCATTAAGGGCTTTGCATGCATCCTTCTAAAAAAATATTATCAGTCTTTTCTTTAGTAATGATAAATGTCATCGCTGTCGATAGTCTGCGCACCCTGCCGATGAGTGCGAAGCTAGGTTTGCCCCTTGTATCTTATTATCTTGTCGCTGCGATAGCCTTTTTTATTCCCGTTGCACTTGTCGCAGCTGAGTTGGCTACAGCCTACCCCAATACTGGCGGGATTTATGTCTGGGTTCGAGAAGCTTTTGGGCGTCGCGCGGGCTTTATCACGATTTGGTTGCAATGGATTTATAATGTGGTCTGGTATCCAACTATACTGGCTTTTATTGCAGCCACACTCTCCTATCTTTTCGCGCCGCATCTTGCTAATAATAAAGTATATTTGCTATCAACTGCCCTCTCCTTATTCTGGCTTTTTACTCTCCTGAATTGCTACGGAATGAAAATTTCTTCTATTGTATCCATTCTCGGCGCAAGCCTTGGTACTATTTTGCCAATGGTTGGAATCGGCATTCTGGGGGCAATTTGGATTTTTCAAGGAAAACCCATGGCAGTATCCATGCCTTCAACTTGGGTTCCTGATTTTAGTTCTCTTGGCAATCTCGCCTTATTTTCCGCGGTATTATTTGGTCTGATTGGAGTTGAAATGTCAGCCGTTCATGCTGAGGAAGTTAAAAATCCACAAAATGACTACCCGCGTGCGATTTTATACTCAACTATTCTTATCTTGGCCACATTGGTGATGGGTTCGCTAGCCATTGTTATAGTTGTTCCAAATGATCAATTAAGCGTCGTTTCTGGATTAATCGATGCCTATGCCATTTTCTTTAATAGCTACCATATCCCAGCGATGACCAAAGTAATTGCTATATTAATTATTATGGGCGGAATTAGCGGTGTTTCTGCATGGATCATAGGTCCTACAAAAGGACTACTGGTTTCAGCACGGGATGGTTCGCTGCCAGAATTTTTTTCAAAGGTAAATAAGCATGGGGCACCAGTACCAATTTTGATTGCTCAAGGTCTTATTTTTACTCTCCTATGTGCAGTTTTCATTCTCTTTGATTCTATTAATGCCGCTTACTGGCTCTTAAGCGATTTAAGCGCGCAAATGGCTTTAATGGTTTATATTTTTATGTTTTCTGCGGCCATAAAATTACGGTATAGCCAACCAGAAAAACATAGAAGCTATACCATACCAGGCGGAAAGCCAGTTATGTGGCTTGTTGCGGGCACGGGCATTTTATGTTGTCTAGCTGCGATGTTTATCGGCTTTATACCACCTACACAGATTCCAATAGGTAATATATTTATCTTTGAATCCTTTTTAATTGGCGGCTTGATAATCTTTGTTGTAATTCCCTGGATATTTGCAAAAAAACATGAAGAAATCTTCGATAAAGAACATGGAATTGACTCGAAAGAATTTGATATTCATGGCAGTTCTTAAATCATTAGATTAATGATGTATCCATTAGCAGCATTAAATCTAGTTGAAAACATTAGAATGTGTGTTTTCAACAGATGCTGTCTCACCTGATAAACCCAGTTTTGAATCATATATTAGTACTGTGAATAAATGGATCCAAAGCTTTCTCTCCGAAATGCAAGCCTATGTTAAATCGACCACTTTTCTTCCAAAATCACTAGTGAGAAGTTAGAAGGAAATCGTAAGTATTAGATGAAGAAAGGGTTTGTCGCTGTCACTTAATGTTTGAAAAATGAGCGTGCAGAGTTTGCGCTAAATTTTATCCTTGAGTTTTTATTAAAAGCTGTGGAAATCCTCTATGGGGTTGTAGGCCAGAACCGGCAAAATTTCCGGACCATTAATATTCAAAAAGGAGTTAATTGAAACTATTTAAGCTTGTTTTGCATGGTAGGAGATTAAAAATCGTATACTTTTTCCTCATTATCCA
>JACCVV010000036.1 GCA_013697955.1 Tatlockia sp.
GAAGGCATAGCCTAGCGCGAAACGTGTTTCATGGTAAACGTGGAGAACTTCATCAACGTTATCGTGAAGGGCAGGAAGATCAATTGGGAGCATTAGGCTTGGTTTTAAATATTATTGTGTTATGGAACACCATTTATATGGATGCAGCTCTTGATCAGTTACAACACAATAATTATCTATTAAATGAGGAAGATGAAATTAGACTTTCACCCTTTGGTCATGGACATCTTAATATGCTTGGTCGTTATTCATTTGCAATGCCAGAGGAGGTAAAACGCGGTGAGCTTCGGTCTTTGAGAGATCCTGAAAATCCTTAAGTCGGTTGGCCGTTCCATTGCTCCCCGAGGGCCAAAAGCTACATTAAAGTAGGAATAAACTGATAATTCTATGAAAAAAGTGAATGCTATGGGATAATTTCTGACCAATTACAAACAATATTCATATGTACATGAAAATTAATGCAATTTATTTGATGATCTCTATTTTTTTTCCTACCGTTTTATTTGCTGGTACAACAACTTGCCCATTATTAAACGGAATCAATGTACTCACCAAACAGAAAATCTTAAATATTTGTAACCGTGGCACTGTAATTAAGACCTTTAAAGTAGCTCTCGGATACAAGGGTGTGGGTAAAAAACATCAGGGTGATAATAAAACTCCTCTTGGTTTATATGGATTAGCGTATCCAAGGAAATCTACTCAATATGCATTCTTTATTCCAATTCTCTATCCGACTTCAAAGCAATCAGCAGCAGGGTATACAGGTAGAGATGTAGGGATCCATGGGCCAACCAGGTCTATGTTAAGTTGGTTAAACAACTTACCCCACGCAACACGTGGATGCATCGCTGTCGGCAAAAATAACTACATTGAGTATGTAGCTAACTGGATAAAAGCCAATCCCGGGGCTAAAGTTTTAATTATTTAAAACTAAACCTAATTTGATATGAGCGCGATACCTTGCTAAAGTCAAATGAATAAGATTAACCGCGAACGCCTACCTTCCCGCGTAAAAATTATTATTTGAGTACGATTCAAGTCGAATAAATCCATAAAAAAGGGGGAATCCAAATATTAAAACTTAACTCATAACTAGGCCATTAATTTAAGAATTTGATCATTTTAATTCTTTTCATCTGATAGATTTATCACGTCAAGTTTCTGAAACTCTTCTGTATCAAAATAATCATGCTGAGTCATTAATTTTTTATTTTTTTCAAAATATAAAAAATGTGGAAAGGGTACTCGATCTGAGATTGTGATGACTTTTGTTAGCATCATACCAAATCGAAGATACAAACTAATTGCGCTGGATTGACAATTAACTGTATATAAAGATAAGGTTTCACACCCTTCAGAGTGTCCTTTTTTTTCTGCATACTCTAATAATTTTTTACCTAATCCTTTTCCTCGAAATTCTTTTTTTACAGCAAGAAAACTGACATGATAACTCTCTGTTAATTCGAAATTCAGGATATTTTTGAAAATCACTACTATTCTAGGATCGAGCGAGGCATTATATTTCGAGGCTGCCATTTTCGAGAGTGCTTCCTTGGAAGCACAGACAATCACACCTAAAACTGTTTCAGACTCTCCTTTTTTTACCATGATATGGGTAAAGGGTAAGTGAGGCTTTACAATGCCTTCTCTCATAAATTCCCGATTGCTTACATTCAAGGCGTTATGTTTCATTCCAAAATCCCAATATCCTGTACTAGCCAATAAAGGAACAAGTTGATCGATATGCCTCTCGTCTGCTTTGATTAATTCATACATAAGTTAAGCCTTCTTAAAATCTCACAGTATAGAAGAATCAGTATTATTTCATATAATTAAACGTATATTGAAAATATATTCTTTTCCCCTTGCCCGAAAAGGCTGCACAAAAGGCGGAAGGGAGTAATGGAATCGTCAACTCACTTATGCTACAAGAAAGGCAAAATCTTATTAAGAAAAATTAACCTTTTATCTTGAATGATTATATTTTCAATAGATTGACTAATTATAGTTTTGAATTTCGGTTCAAACTGGGTTGTCTTTAGAATGTTAAGTAATTATAAGGAATTAAGATGAACCTATTTCTAAAAAAAATCATATATGGAATATCTCTCTCGCTAGATTTAGTTTTTTGGGAGGTTCGAATAGGATTGTATAATCGATTATTTTGTATTTATTTGAATAAGGAGGAGGCGCAATTAATACTTTCTCCTAGCTCTAATTTGCCAGGTTGGAGACGCGATAGAAGGTCTCCATATTATACCAGTTCATTTGTAGAAAAATGTTCAGCAGACAAACGCGGATCTATAGAAACCTGTCTTTTTTTTCCAATTATAAACGGTCTATAGTCGAGAGCTCAAACTAGTTGGATTCTCAAGGAAGCAATTAACTTAATTCAACAGAATATATGCTCTTTTCTTCACGAGGCTCAAATGTCATTATTATTAAGAAGGGTTTGACTTGCTATATTAACTCTATGACTAATCTGTCTTATGCTCTGTTAGTCCCTTATAGGTAATAAGCTAAAAATATTTGGAGAAGAAATGACTTCCTCAGTGAAGAAATTTATAGTCTGCTTTTTGGGTGTCGTTACAATTTATAAAATAAATTGGGCTAGCCCTTCATGCCATCCTAAAATCAATAATGACCTGCCCCAATACGTTATAGGTTATGGCACTTTAATGCAGGAATCTTCCAAACGTGAAGATGATGCCAAGGCTGGTGATAATTACCCCATCTATCTTAAAGGATATGAACGCGGGTGGATCGAAAAAGGACGACCTATTGGCTTCAGCATCACCTATTTAGGCGTGAGAAAAAAAGCTAATGGTCGAATCAACGCTGTTTATTACCAAACTAATAACATTTTTAGTTATGATAAACGCGAGGGAGGATATTGCCGGCAGTCTGTTTCTACAAAGTCTATCCAATTTTTAGAAAAAAAATTGTCTGATAAAAGCCAATTCTGGATTTATGTTCCCGAAAAAGAAAGTGACATTAAAGTTTCCTCTAAGTACCCCATTGTTCAATCTTACGTCGATATTTTTCTTTCAGGCTGTTTTGAGCTTGAGAAAAAATATCATTTGAAGAATTTTGCCAAGGAATGTGTAAAAACAACGACAAACTGGTCCAGCTATTGGGTAAACGATCGCATATATCCTAGAACAGCAGCTGATTATCATCCTGTTATATATGATATTGATTTACTGCTTAGTAAAGAGTTACCCGAACATTTTAAAAATATCCGAATGGAATGATTTGGTTAGCATAATTCTGGTCAATACCCCTGACAAAACCGAAATATGAAACCATCTTTAAACTGTTAGTGCATCTATGCTATTAGAAATCCTGACGGAAAATTTAGGCTTAGCGTATTAAATATTCGAGTAAGAAAGGAAAAAAAATAAAAATCAGACCCAATATTAAATATAATAAAAATTTATCTTGAATGCGCCTTTGGTCTTTTTCTATTGGCCGGAGCATAGAAAATGCTATAAAAATAAATACTATGCCTATTATTATCGTTAGGATATGAATTAATAAAAAAATGGTCATGTTTGAGTTGTCCTCATAAGCTTATTTGTAAGCATAACTTTGCTTTTTTTATTATTATAATGAAGCGCAAATTCAAATTTATATTCTTTTCTAAGATTTTGATATACCTCCTTAGTTCTGTTAGAGATAGAATTCTTCATCTGCATGTTTTAGTTAACCTTGATAGAATTAACCATTTTTATCTTTAGGTTTAGTTGTTTGAACTTAATAGTGCGATTAAGATTACGAAACTATTGTTGTGTATTGTTGTATTTATTTCGACTAATTTGTTTGGAAAGTTTGACTTCAATATCTTTTAGAAGCAATAACCTAACAGCAAATTGGTAAATGAGTTATTCTTACTTCAGAATAAATTTTATAGATAAAGTAAGGTCATGCATGAGTAGAGCTACTTCCTTTTATAATTTAGAAACTTTAGGCGGCATTTTATTATTCATCGCAGCAATGCTTGCCATCCTCGTGGCTAATTCCCCTTACCGCCTCCACTATGAACACTTTCTACATCTTCATGCGAGTATTTCAGTAGGTACTCTAGTTTTAGAAAAATCTCTTATGCATTGGATTAATGACGGTCTCATGGCTATCTATTTTATGCTTATCGGGCTTGAGATAAAAAGGGAAGTTAACAGGGGTATCTTAAGTAATAAAAAAGATTTATTAGTTCCTGCTGTGACCGCCGTATGTGGCTTGGTTATTCCAGCTTTAATTTTCGTGTTTATAAACGCACACAATCCTGTTTTTTTAAAAGGTTGGGCAATTCCAACTGCTACAGATATTGCTTTTAGCCTAGGGATCGTATCTCTATTAGGCTCTCGTGTACCCTTTGGTTTGAAGGTTTTATTAACAGCAATTGCAATTTTTGATGATATAGCTGCTATCGGTATAATTGCACTTTTTTATACCAGTAATTTATCCCTAATTTCTCTTATTTTGGCCCTGCTTTTTACTTTAATTTTAATTGGTTTGAATTTTTTTCAATGCCGTCGTCTTTCCTTGTTCATGTTCTTTGGTATCGCTTTGTGGATTGCGGTACTCCAATCAGGCGTTCATGCGACACTTGCAGGTATTGTAATTGCGATGACTATCCCTGATGAAGAAAAACAGTCTTTACTGGCTGGATTAGAAAATAGCTTGCATCCTTGGGTGGTATTTTTCATTCTTCCCCTTTTTGCTTTTGCGAATGCAGGCGTTTCCTTTATAGGGATTGATACGTCTTTATTTACGCATCCAGTTTTTCTAGGCATTGCTCTAGGATTATTTCTTGGAAAGCAAACAGGAATTTTTTTATCCTTAGGCTATTTTGTTAAATATAAGCAACTTTTAAGAAAAGAAAACATAAGCCTTAGCCAAGTGTATGGCATCGCTTTAATTTGTGGTGTTGGTTTCACTATGAGTTTATTTATTGGCTCACTTGCTTACCAAAATGTGGAAGCTAATTTAATGCCTATGGTTAAGATGGGAGTCTTACTTGGCTCCTTGCTCTCAGGCATAGGAGGATTTTTAGTTTTAAAGAAACCACGGTTAAGGAATTGACACTGCAAGATATCTTTAAATCTATCCTAAGATCCGCAAATTTAAAAAATAAGCTGATAACATCTTAAAAAAAGGTTTAAAAAGATAGGACAGGAGAGTAGGGCATGGTTTCCAAAATCATGGACATTTTATCAAAACTACATAGCAGTTATTGGTTTATCCCCTTATTAATGGCAATTTCAGCATTCTTCCTTTCTATTTTTACGATTTACCTAGATCAGATGGCACTTCCCAACTGGCTTGCTTCAATGGGCTGGGCTCTTACTAATAAGCCTGAAAATGCAGCTACGTTTTTATCAACAATTGCTACATCCATCATTACGGTGGCGGGTGTGGTTTTTTCTATGACGATCGTTGCAGTCTCTTTTGCAGCAAGCCAAATCGGCCCCCGTCTAATCTCTAATTTTATGAGGGATAAATCTAATCAAGTTACATTAGGTATATTTATTTCGATTTTCCTTTATTGTCTTTTTATTCTTCTTGCACTTTTCAATCTAGGCGGGGACGGCACCAGCAAACCGTTTATACCTCAAATTTCACTCATGGTTGCCTTGTTTTTGACCTTAATTGGGGTTGGAGCATTAATCTTCTTTATTCACCACACGCCAGAAAGCATAAATATATCTTATGTTATAGCAAGAGTAGGGGAAGAGTTAACACAACAGATTGACTGTCTATTTCCTTCAAAAATTGGATACGCGGGCCCAATAGTAGAATCAATAAGTTCAGATAGAAAAAAACATGATTCAACAGTTACTGCCAGTTGTCATGGCTATATACGTATCCTTGATGGCGCATCTTTAATTAACATTGCTTGTAAGTATGATTTACTAATTGAAATTAAAGCAAAACCAGGGGATTACATCGTTGAAGATGAAGCATTATTAATCATCCATGCAAAAGAAACAATAAACGAAACCCTAAAAAAAGAATGCATAAAGGTTTTTGCTTTTGGAGCTGAACGCAATCAAGAACAAGACATTCTTTTTTTTATTAATGAAATGGTTGAAATCATTGCTCGCGCTTTATCACCTAGCATGAATGATCCCTTTACCGCTATGACCTGTATGAATTGGTTGCAACTTTTCTTGCACAAACTAGCAAAAACCCCAATACCTTCAAATCATCGGTACGATAAATCAAAACAGCTACGAATCATCGCTCCCACTCTTTCGTTTGGTGATTTTTGCAATTTAATTTTTAGTAGAATTAGACCCTATGTCTGTAAAGATAAAAACGCAACCCTTCATATGATGAAAATAATTCACCAGATAAATAAAACTATTGTTAATGCGGAATACAAAGCACTATTGATAGCCCATGCCATTAGCCTTAAAAATGCAGCTCTATCCTGCCAGCTTTCAGAAGATATCAAAGATATCAATCGACTTTTTCAGCGATATTTTGGCCAGCAAGTCGGTAATTGAAACCTTGGCTTGCTAATCTGCACGGTGTTTTTTATTCTTCCTACACTTGCAAAACTCAAGATCAAACCTTAAACATATTAATTTTTATGGTTATTTAATATTTGAATTTCTTTTTTAAGTTGCTCTAAGGCTTCCAAAATATGCGTTTCAAACTGTTTGTCTTTATTGTCCTTTTCAATCAGAAAACTTGCAACCACAGCGGTGATATAGCCAAAAATGGCAAATGCATAAATAGCGAGGGCTAAGCATAAAATGCGGCCCTCTATAGTTTTTGGCCAGTAATCAGAGCCCATGGTTGTCATCATCATAGCGGTCCACCAGAGCGCATCACCATAATTTGAAAATATATCCTCAAAAGTATAAATTCCCGCTGCTCCGATAAGAATAACTAAAAGCGTTAGGCTAAGAATGTAATAAAAGCCGTGTCGCCCTAAGGTAAAGCCAAGAAAACGCATGCTAT
>JACCVV010000085.1 GCA_013697955.1 Tatlockia sp.
AGCGCCCACACAGTTTGTCTTCTCTATTCTTAATGAACTCAGCCCCGTAGGCGTGCTGCGTATTCTACTCATCCCAGCTCCCTTGTCAAACACTTTTTCCTTTTTTTTAAAAAATTATTTGTAATTGTTTAATTACTTTTTGATTAGTTCTTAGTATTTTCGATAAGGTTTATTTTATAATAATTTGATTGAATTTCATCCAATCATTGAGAGTAGCATATTATAGACTATAAAATTAGCTTTGCAGGTTTGCCAATACGTTCGTATCGATAAAATGTGAGATCATAGCTATTTTTCTCATCATGTGGACGAAATAAATGCTCTTTACATCTCCAGATTGCTTTCTTTAGCTTGGGGAAGAATACATCAGCATCAAAATGATGGTGGATGACTGTGAGATATATACAGGAAGCGCATTCTATTACCTGGTTAAAAATAGTGGCTCCTCCAATAATCATTATTTCCGGTTCATTGGGAACTAGAGCGAAAGCACGGTGTATTGAATCTACGACCTCTACTCCACTAATAATCGGTTTGGATTTTGTAATTACTATATTAGTTCTTCCCGGCAGTGGTTTACCGATTGATTCATAGGTTTTTCTACCCATTATAATGGGTTTACCCATTGTAATTTTTTTAAAATGTTGCAGATCGGCAGGGAGGTGGCATAGTAATTGATTGTCCTTCCCCAGCCCATTTTGCTCATCAATTGCTGCAACCAGAGAAATTTTTGTCATACTTTCCTTCTTGTTTCCGACATTTCATGTGCCATTTTAACAGCAGCTAAAAGACTGTTTGCATCTGCTAAACCAGTGCCTGCCAGCTCCAGGGCAGTACCATGATCAACCGATGTACGAATTATGGGTAAGCCCAAAGTAACATTTACTGCCGAGTTAAAGCTTGCATACTTTATTACTGACAACCCTTGATCATGGTACATAGCGACAAAAGCATCAGCTTTTTTTAGATTTGTTTGGCTAAACATAGTATCTGCAGGAAAGGGGCCTTCAACTTTTATTCCTTGAATTTTCAATCGCTCGATAGTTGGAGAAATGATTTCTAATTCTTCTCTGCCTAAATAACCACCTTCTCCGGCATGAGGATTAAGACCGGCTACGTAAATAAGTGGATTTTTAATACCAAAGTCTTTTTGCAAGGAGCAATGCAACTCTTCTATTACTGCTACTATCAGATCCGGATTAATTGCCTCAGGTATTTTCTTTAATGGCAAATGAGTGGTTACTAAAGCTACTTTCATTAAGTCGCAAGCTAGCATCATCACCACGCTTTGTGCTTTGCAAAAGGCAGATAAAAATTCTGTATGGCCGGTAAAATTTATGCCTGCTTGATTAATTACAGCTTTGTGCACAGGTGCAGTGATCAATGCCGCAAATTCTCCTTCTAAACATTTTTCAGTTGCAACTGTTAGCATATTGATAACATAAGAAGCATTAAGAGTATTCAACTGCCCGCTAACAACAGGTGCTAAACAGGGAATTGATAAGATGGTTAAATGGTTTGGAGCAGAGCAAATAGGCTGATTGGGCTTATATATTTCAAAAGTAAAGTTTTGATTTAATTCCCTTGCTCGCTGTTCCAGCACCTCTTTATCACCCAAAATAACAAGAGGAAGTTCATGAGCTGCAAGGCTTAGGCACAAATCAGGCCCTATCCCTGCAGGTTCACCACTACTTACCAGAAGCGGTTTCATGTTAATGCTTTGTCCATTATTTTTATGTATGCATCTGTACGTAAATGCTGCTGCCAATTTTGTACTACTTCGGTGAATTTACGATGGTGTAAAAATTGTCTAACTTGTTGACGTTTAAAAGCTAAGGTGTCATCCACTTTTTTACGTGCTACCACTTCAATTAGATGCCAACCAAAAACAGATTTCACAGGTTTACTTATTTGATGTAGTGGTAAAACGTTCATCGCTTTTTCAAACTCGGGCACTACTTCTCCTGGATTCACCCACCCAAGGTCGCCTCCTTTTACAGCAGATGCAGAATCAAGTGAGTATTGTTTAGCTATTACAGAAAAATCTTTACCAGATTTGATTTGCTGGTATAAATTATTTACTTGCTTTAATGCATCTTCGTGGCTCATACCTGCATTTTGTTTTACTAAAATATGGCGCACATGCGTTTTTAAAACTTGGTGCTTGTCGCTATTACCATTAACTGAAAGAAGTTTTATTAGCTGTAAACCATTGCCAGTGCGTATCGGACCTGCAACCTGACCTGCATTCATATTAATCACTTTTTTTGCAAAAATTTCTGGCAGTTCAGCTAAAGGGCGCTCACCTAAATCGCCGCCCTCTAAAGGAAATTCGCTACTTGATTCAGCAATTGCAAGGCGGCTAAAATCATCACCATTATGCAATTTAGCCAATAACTCATTAGCTTTTTTATTAGCTTTATTCAATTGTTCGGTAGTCGGTTTTTCAGCTAAGGGGATTAATATATTCTGAATATGAAATGTTAGCTGAGATTTATCATTATTTTTCTCATTTTTAAGATAATCCTCAACCTGTTCTGCAGATACTCTAATCTCTGTATTAATTGCCTTTTGTTGAACTCGACTTATCAATATTTCCTTGCGAATATTTTCCCTAAAATTTTCCCAAGTAATACCTTGTTTGCTTATTTCTTCACGTAGCTGGCTGAGGGTTAAGTGATTAGTGCTTGCTATCTTGGCAATTGCATCATTCAAATCGGTGCTATCCACCGAAATGTCATTATTTTTAGCCAGTTGTAATTGTAAATCAACATCAATTAAGTGCTGTAATACTTGTTTACGTAAAGTGGTTTCAGAGGGAAGCTGCATGTTCTTAGCAAGAATTTGCTTCTTTAAAATTTCAACTTGGGAATCTAGTTCGCTAGCAGTTATAACACCGTCATTAACGATGGCTACTACCTTATCCAAAGGCTGTGCCGAAACTGTAAGTGCAGGCAATAGCAGTAATAAAAATGCAATCCGCTTTAGCATGGCATTAATCCTCTCATTTTTAATTAACCCGGCAATTTAGGTTATTCGTAAACAAAATACAAGCAATCTTTATTAATTTGAACCAAAAAATCTAAACCTAAGTATGAAATTGATCGACATAACCAGGTAAGAAGGTAAAAATTCGGCTTGATGGATCCGAATTGCCCACCGCTCCCAAGCCTTTTAATAAAATTTGTACATAGAAATTATTGTTATAAACTGGACGAGAACTTGGTGGTAATTCTAAATTGCGAAATGAGCGACCACCAATAAAGCGCACAGCCCAACAGCAATTGTCATATTGAAGTCCTAGAAAGGACATCATTTCATAGCCTTTAGAAATATTGTAATTGTATCCACCTAAGGTGCTCCATTTGGCATTAAAAGGCCAAGAATAAGAAAAATTTAATTGATGTAAGGGGGTATTTGTAAAATTTCGGTAAGCAACTCCGGTAATATCACCATTAACAAGGTAACTATATCCAGCGTTAATAATTTTGTTAACCTCTGGCTCATAATGGAAATTTATATGGCCATTATTTGTGCCATGAGTTGCAGGATCCCATGCATAATCAGCTGCCGCAATCCAACTCGGATTGAAATGATAAGTAGCTCGGGTGACAATCGGAGAGGCTTTTGAGGTCGGAGACAAATATCCAAGAAATAAAGGCTCATCCTCGCAATTGCCAAAACCGTTTTGGCAAAGCATAACTCTCCGTTTAGAAAAATAAAGGATCTGACCTATGGAAAGGCTGCCCTTTTCCGCACCTAATTCATCTGAGATCCATCGTGATTGAAGGGCGTAGGAAAGTTGATTAGTGTCGCCTATCCTGTCGAATCCAGAAAATCGATTTTTTCGAAATAATTGATCTTCATTGAAGATCATATAGCCAGAATCAAAAACAGGAATCTGACTTTGATTATGATAAGGCACATATAGATAAAAAAGGCGAGGCTCCAGGGTTTGTGTAAAATTTTTACCCAAGAATTGGGTGCCTCGATCAAAATACAAACCGCTATCGATATTATAACGAGGTATGGTGCGGTTAAAATTGTCTTTTCTCAAAAAAGGGCCAGCGCTTAAATCATAATAATTTTCCACCAAATCAACCTCGGGCTTAAAATAACCCCAAGGTTTTCGGGAAGGCAAAGAGAAGACCGGATTCAAATGATAACGGGCACCATCTGGCTGTGAAGATAGAGTAGGAAGCAAAAAAGACCTACTACTTGACCACTTGAAATTATCAAATTGTCCCAGTAAGGAAAAATCAGCACCAAAGGGTAATTCGGTATATCTCCCATGTGCCAGTAACTGGGGCAGGCGCTGATAGGAAGGCAAAATAGGCGGATCCTTAAAAGGTTGCAAGGTTTGATAACTTTGCGCCATTCCCCTAAAAAACCAATGGTCAGTCGTGTAGCTAAGATCGGCCTGGCGCAATAACTGTCGTTCAGTCAAAATTGCAAAATTTGTACTAAAGTCCTGCAAAAAATAATCATCAGAAACTTGTTGAAAATTAACACCAAGGTGTATGTCAGGTGTTATCAAGGTGCTATTTTTTAAATCGACAGCCCAACGATGAGATGAGCGGTTATCTACAAAAGGACGATTTTCATCGATGAAACGTTTAAAAGCGCGATCATGGCCAAGAAATCGGCCTTGCAGGGTACTAAAAGAGGAAGGAGTTAAATATCTATATTGACCTTCCAACATTAGTCCGCGTTTTGAATACAAATGCGGGGTCAGAGTGGCATCGTAATTGGGTGCTAGATTAAAATAATAGGGAAGTGCCAAATCAAAGCCACCCACATTTGAATTACCGACTACCGGCATCAAAAAACCTGATTTGCGTTCTTTAGAGGTTGGGAAACTTAAATAGGGTGTATACAGAACTGGCCAATTATGGACATATAATTTTGCATTACGTGCCACGCCTCGAGCATTTGCAGAGTCTAATTTAATGCTATCGGCTTCAATTTGCCAAGCATTATCCTGTGGCGCGCAGGTTGTATAGGTTGCTTTTTTCAGAAAATAATCAGTATTTGCGAAACGTTCTACAGAAACCGCACGCCCCCAAGCCGGTAAAACAGCACCACGCTTTTCCATATTAAAACGGTATAAAACATCTTCGACTTTTCCTGATTTATCTTGCGGATTCAAAGTCGCCTTTTTAGCAATCATTAAACGGCCTGCTTCCAAGTAGCGAACCTTCCCCAAAAGCTCAACCCGAGTCACTTGATTCGTTTTTGCATCACGATAAATATAAGCGGTTTGGGCATTAACTACTTTGCCGGTTTGTTGTACTTCAACATTTCCAGATAATTTGGATCGTCCTTCCCGATAAAATGAAACTTCATCAGCCTTTATGCGGATTGCGTCATCGGAAAGCGGGGTTATTTCTATTGGGTTGTAAGATCCGCCGCAAAGGGTTGAAGCGTTATCGGTTTTCCAGCCCAAACATTGAGCAAGAATTGAACGGGAAGTGGCATTTAACTCGGAATCGCGGGCGATAACACAGGCCTGCACGGGCTCAATCACCTGTTCAGCAGCATGAGATACTACTTGATAAGTACCAATAGCTATTGAGGTTGTAGATAGAATTACAACCAAAAGATAGCGATGAAAAATCCTTTTTCGTATTAATTGAGTTAACGATTCAAAGCTAATGTTCACCGCCATCAAAATACCTTATGATCGACGTGCATTTGGTGCAGTTAATAAGGCTGAGGAGTATACATGCATAATCGCGAAAACGCACTTAACATCTGGTTAGAAAGCAGGCTCGCCCCCTCGCAATTTTCTCTAACCCCTTTAGCAGGTGATGCTAGCTTTAGACGATACTTTCGGCTATACCATGATGATAAAACTCAGATTATTATGGATGCACCTCCCCCAAAAGAGAGAATTGAGCCTTTTTTATCTATTGCAGCTTTATTGAGAGATAATGGCATTCACAGTCCACAAATACATGCTGTCGATAACGAACAGGGCTTTGCCATTTTAGATGATTTTGGGGACTTACTGTTGCTCAGCCAACTGAATCCAAGCAATGCAGATAGTTTATACAAGAAAGCAATTGACACCCTCTTAGTCATGATTAATTGCAAAACCTCCGAGCTTCCCAATTTCAATAGACATTACATTTTTCAAGAATTAGCTATTTTTAAGGAATGGTTTTTACAAGCCTATTTAAAACTGGAATTAAGCTCTAGTGAAGAAGCCCTCTTGGAAAAAACCTTCACAATAATAAGCGAGGAAATACTAAAGCAACCCCAGGTTTTTATTCATCGCGACTACCACTCCCGAAACATTATGCTACTGCCAAACCAGCAATTAGGAATTCTTGATTTCCAGGACGCAATGCGCGGTCCTCTGAGCTATGATTTAGTCTCTTTGTTAAAGGATTGTTATATTCAATGGCCAGATGAAAAAATAAAAATCTGGGTGGATTATTTTTATAATCATTCAGAACAAGTTCAGCAACAATATTCATTACCAGAGTTTACCAGAGCTTTTGAATATTGCGGATTGCAACGACATCTTAAAGTTCTCGGTGTTTTCTCACGACTCTTTTTACGTGATAACAAACCCAATTATTTAAAAGATCTTCCTCTCACACTTCATTATGTTATGGCCTCTCTTGAAGCCAATGATGAATTAAAGCCCTTTTATCAATTCATGCAAAACAGGATTCAATTACCATGAAAACAGCGATGATTTTAGCTGCCGGTCGAGGTGAACGCTTAAAACCTTTGACTGATAAGCAACCTAAAGCCCTTTGTCTGGTCGAAAAAAAACCGCTCATCGAGCATCATATTGAACATTTATCTGCGGCCGGTTTTGAACGAATTGTAGTAAATCATGCTTATCTCGGCTCCAAAATTCGGCATCATCTCGGCAATGGCTCCAAATGGGGAGTGGAAATCTGTTACACGCCAGAGCCTCCTGGAGGACTTGAAACGGGTGGAGGGATTTTTAATGCACTCCCCTATCTTGGGAAGAAGCCTTTCGTCACGGTCAACGCTGATGTCTTTACTGATTTTGATTTTCGAATGCTGAAATTGGAAGACGGAATAATGTCTCATCTGATTTTGGTTGAAAACCCGAAGCACAATCACAGTGGGGATTTTAATTTAATTTCAAATAAAATACTGTCAAACGATAGACGGTACACTTGGGCAGGTATTGCAATTTATAATCCTGAAGCCTTCCAAAGTATTGAAATCGGTCGGTACTCCGTAGTTCCATTGATTAGAGATTTAGCGAAGCAGAGTCTTGCAACAGGCGAGTTATACCAAGGAATTTGGGTTGATATTGGTTCTTCAGAGCGTCTTCAATTTGCTAATAATTTGGTTGAAATTAAAGGAACTGAGAAAGCACGTCGCGCCATCTCAGTTTCATAGCTAGAATAGTTAGACCGAAGGTGTTGCTGGACCCGGCTCTACAGTTGGTTTCTGTTTTTTGGGTTTTGCTGGCGCCTCGGCTTGTTGAATAGTTTCTTTATGCAAAGGAGCAGGCGTTTCTTCTGGGAAAGGACGGGCTCTCAGGTTGGAATTGATACCATGTTCTTTTAAATAACTTTGAAAACCCTTTTTACTATCTTGCAAAAGTTCTCTAACCTGTTCGGGATCCGCATTTACTGGTTGGCCTTTGTTGTCAACGCGGATATGACCATTCCCATCATTTTCATAAATTATAGTTGCTTCAGGTGTTACTTCAGCAAATAGATTATTTTTTGACAAATAAGTGCTTAATAATTCATCAACTGAAATTTGTACTTCTGTGTCTAAAGACTGGCCATTTGAGCTAAATGCACGAAGAAATTGTGAAGAATCACTGAGAGCAAAATCAACTTGCACATCACTAATTTCATTGGCCTGAAGGTTTTTAGATGCGAGAGTTGCGCGCCCGGATTGGTAATGATTATAAGAGGATTCTGGAGCCATCCCTCTCCATTGGCTTTCTTGAGAAGGCCTTTGCATATAAACATTTTGTCGATGTTCTTCAAGGGTTGCTTTGATAGCCTGTGAGCCGGCAATCATCTCTTTTCCTAGCGAATTCATTTTCCGATCAAATTGGGTGCAGGCATAATCGATAGATTCTGGTTCAGTGGTAATTTCGATTAATTTGACGATTGCTTCAGTATCGGGTGCTAAATTTTGTATATCAGAGCCACGTGTAGTTCTTTCCATTTTTTTCTCACAGTCTATAATAGTTTGCTCAGTTTTAGGTCATTATAGCAAATTAACCTTCGCTAACGACAATAAATCTGTATAGCATTCGTTAAGAAAAAGTAAAACCGCTATTCCATTTCAATCCATTGGATTTGGAAAGCTATCTGCAAGCGAATTGAAATTTCTCTTTTTCATAGACTCTTGTGAAAATTCATCAACCTGAATGGCATCCCAACAGGCTCTTTCGACCGCGGTGATGTCATTTACTTCCTGCTGCGATAACTCGCCATTTTTAAGTTTTTCAGCCAGTTTTGCTTTTAAATCTCCAAATTTAAACCGTTTAAGATTGCTAATTTTTTTATAGAGTTCCTCATTTTTGATAATAAGCTGTAGAGTGTGCTCCATTTTATCAACGGCAGCCTGTGGATTGCCGCTGGAAAAAACCAATTTTCTTATTCGATTACGATAATCATTATTTTGCATCATACGTTGCGCTAAACGCTTATCGAGCCGATCAGAGGGATAGGCCATAGTGGGTCCTAAAGGAAAAGCAAAAAAAGACATCAAAACACCAAGGAATCTGGAGGGAAAATTACGACAGAAGGCAATCATCGATTTCTGGGCCTGATAAAAGCAATAATCCAGCGCCCATTCAGCATGTAATTGCTCATCCGGATTCTCTTCATTTTGCTGATAAGCACGTAGAGTAGCCATTGCTAGATAAAGATAGGAAATCCCATCCGCTAACCTTGCAGATAAGCGCTCTTTCCGTTTGAGATTACCGCCTAAATAAATTAAAGATAAATCAGCAAGCCAGGCATAGGCGTGACTTAGGCGCGCGAGACGCTGATATTGTCTTTTTAATTTATTTGCAGGTGCCGCGATAAATATCCCACCTGTCCAGGATGAGCAGATTGTTTTGGCAAAATTACGCATAAAATAATAAATGTGAGCCCAAATCAATGTATGAAAGCGGTTTTTATCATTTTGTGAAATCGCATAAAACTCATCACGAACATAAGGATGACAGGCCATCGAGCCTTGGCCGAAAATCAGTAAATTACGCGACATGATATTCGCCCCTTCAACCGTTATGGAGATTGGAATCCCTTGATAAAAATCAAAAATATAATTACGTGGACCCGTAACAACACCACGTCCTGCGTGAACGTCCATTGCGCTGTTAACGGTAATTCGTGCTAATTCAGTATTAAAATATTTGGTAATTGCAGAGGCGACTGAGGGTTTTTTATGTTGATTTACAGCTGCAACAGTGAGCAACCTTGTGGCATTAATCAGGTAATTTAGCCCTGCAATTTCAGCGAGCTTTTCTTCAATTCCTTCAAAATTACCTATTTCTACATTAAATTGACGACGAATTCTCGCAAAAGCGCCAGTTGTTAAATAAGCTATTGACGATGAGGCAGCACCTAAAGCGGGCAAAGAGATTGATCGGCCTATCGATAGGCATTCTACTAACATTTTCCAGCCCTGCCCTGCATTCGTTTGCCCACCAATAATTGTATCAATTGGAGCGAAAATATTTTCACCGCGAATGGTTCCATTCATAAAGGCTTGTTCTGCAGGCAAATGGCGGTTACCGATTTCCAAATTTTCAGTATTGCGAGGAATCAAAAGGCAGGTTATTCCTTCAGAGCCTAGCCCATTTAGTAAACCTTCTGGATCTTTCAGGTTTACTGCAAGTCCTATTAAGGTAGCCACAGGCGCGAGGGTGATCCAACGCTTATTAAGCTTAATGTTAAGGCCTAAAACCTCTTTGCCCTTAACATTCTTTTTGACCACAATGGCTTCAGATTGTATTGAGGTGGCATCAGAGCCCGCACCAGGTTCAGTAAGAGCAAAACAAGGAATATCGATTCCCTTGGCAAGATTGGGTAGATAACGCGCTTTTTGTTCATCTGTCCCATAATAATTTAACAATTCGCCAGGCCCTAATGAGTTGGGAACCATCACGGTTACCGCTGAGGCCGGTGAGTGGCTGGCAATTTTCATAACAACATCTGAATGGGCACGTGCACAAAACCCTTTGCCGCCATATTCTTTTGGGATTACGAGGCCAAAGAAACCATTGTCCTTAAGATAATTCCAAACTTCTTCGGGTAAGTCGCCGTTTTGCTTGATTGTCCAATCATCCAGCATGGCACATAAATTTTGTACTTCATTGTCCAAAAAGGCTTGTTCTTCGATACTTAAATCGGAAGAAACAGCCATTAATCTTTCCCAATTGGGTTCTCCGATAAAAATATCTTTCTCAAGCCAGGTATCCCCTGCATTCAGGGCGTCTTCTTCGGTTTTTGATAATTTGGGAATGGATTCACTCACCCGTTTAAATAAAAAATCAGAGATGGCGGCTTTAACTGCTTCTACATTAATAATTACCACTGCAGTTATAATAAAAGCCCACAGAAGCAAGGCTAAGATCCAATGCATTCCGATTATAAAGGTTGCAACTAATAAATAGACTGCCGTTCCTATTTCCCAATAAAGAGCACTTAAACCGCGATACAAGATAAAGAGGGTAAAAACTAGATAAGTTAGAAAAAGCAGAGTAGCCATGTAAATCCTTTTTAGCATCAAAGCATCCAGTATATACCTCCCTTTGGCTATTTTGAAATTCAACTTGCTTTAGATTCAGGAATCCTCTAGCGTAACAATTTTAACAAGGCCTTTTTATGAATACCCGCCTGGTTTGGAACTTTGAAATTAAAGATCAAAATCCAATCAATTTTGATGATTTGAAAGACAATCCTGAAGAGCTTCGTTGGGAAGCACGGTATTTTTGGCCCAGAGATGCAATTATTGTTTTAAATGGATTGGACGCCCGGTTTCTTCTCCTTTCTAACTACGAAGTTAAACAAAGAAAGGATAACTATTCTGTTTTAGCTGATTTGAATTTCAATCTTAAACAACGCCTTATGCAGCTTTTTTATAAACCGCTTTTAAAAGAAGTAAATTTGTTACATGGCTATGGAAAAAAAATTAATTTGACAGATTATGCCTCAGAACTTGTTTTGCCAGGCAGCAATCTACGCAGCTCTGAATTATTAAAACTTTTAGCCGATAATGCCCAAGAAGTTGAAGTTGAAAAAGAAGCACTAATTTATAAATTACCAACTGAACCAAAATTAAAACTTGAACTAGCTCGGCTTGAAGTGCGAAAAAAAATATATTTTAGCCTCTGTGTTGAAGGCCGTTCGCAAAGACTCGTTGAATCAATTGCAACTCAGTTGATTCCAAACCAAAAGAATTGCGACTATGTAAGTTTTCTTAAACAGGTTTTAGCTCATGCTAACTAATTTACTCGCCCTCATGATCAGTTTTGGAAAAATAGGATTTATTTCCTTAGGCGGCGGTAATTCCATGCTGAAATTAGTTGAATATGAAGCCGTGACTTATCGTCACTGGATTGGGCAGGAAGAATTTGTTTCCATGCTTGGCACAAGTTTTCTTTTTCCTGGCTTGACCGCAGTTAAATTGGCAGCGCTTATTGGCTATAAAGCAGCCGGTGTTCCAGGTTTAGTAGTCGCGCTTACCTGTCTCAATCTGCCAGGCTTAATATTAGCGCTGGCCGGCTATCATTTTCTTTCGTCTAATAATGGTCCGGTTACTAAAAAAATCATGGTTGGTGTGCAATATGGTGCCTTAGCTTTATTAGCGGCTGCGTCTTTTTCAGTTGCCCAGGGTGTAGTTAATATGTATTTCTCTTTGCCGATTGCCCTGACCTGCATTCTATTTTTTCTGGCATTGGTTTACTTTCAACTGTCGCCATTTTGGGGTTTTATAGTCTTTATTGGAATTTGTTATTTATTTGTGAAACCTTAAAAATTGGAGGAAGGTTTGTGACATCTGATCTGGATAACCCACAGTACTATATCAATCGCGAATTCACTGCTCTATCTTTTAATGAGCGCGTTTTGCAATTGGCCAAAAACACGAAATTTCCTCTATTGGAGCGCATGCGTTTTCTTTGCATTTGTTCCGCTAATCTCGATGAATTTTTCGAAATCCGTGTGGCAGGCATTAAAGAAAAAATTGCAATTTCTTCAAATAAAGTGAATATCGATGGGCTTAGTCCTAGTGAAATCTTTAATCAGCTTTCTAAAAAAATCCATCTTTTAAGTGATGAGCTTTATCACATCTTTAATAAAGAATTAATTCCTGCAATGGGGAAACAAAACATTCATTTTCTTTCTACCAATGACTGGAGTGATGATATTCATTTATGGGCACAACATTATTTTAAAAATGAAATCCTACCCATTGTCAGCCCAATTGCGCTTGATCTGGCTCACCCTTTTCCGCGTTTATTCAATAAGGGTTTAAATTTTATTATTTCCCTGCGCGGCAAAGATGCCTTTGATCGCAATATTGATTATGCCGTGGTTCATGCGCCCCGTTCTATTCCACGGATGATCCACCTGCCTTCGGAGCTTTGCGAGGATGGCGGCAGCTACTTTGTGTATCTTTCAGGAATAATTCATACGCATATCAATAGTCTCTTTCCCGGGATGGAAATTAATGGATGTTATCCATTTAGGCTGACTCGTAATAGTGATTTGTTTTTGAGAGAGGAAGAAATAGAGGATTTGGCAGTCGCAGTACAACGTGAATTATTTTCACGTCATTATGGTCATGTGGTTCGGCTTGAGGTTGATAATCATTGTCCCACAGCTATCGTAGATTTTCTTTTGCAAAAACATCATCTCCATCATGAGGACGCTTACCTTTGCAACGGGCCGGTTAATTTGCAACGTTATTATAGCGTAATTAATCATATCGATCGGCCTGATCTTAATTTCAAACCGCTAACTGTCCAGTATCCTCAGGTTATTAATCGAAAACGCTTATTCACCGTTTTGGATGAAAAGGATATTCTATTGCACCATCCCTATCAAAGTTATGATGTAGTTATCGATTTTGTACGTCAGGCCGCGTCGGATCCTTCAGTGCTCGCTATCAAACAAACCCTTTATCGCAGTCATTCAGAGTCCGCAATGGTCAAAGCCTTAGTCGAGGCTGCTCGTTCAGGTAAGGAAGTAACTGCAGTTGTAGAGCTTCGCGCCCGCTTCGATGAGGAATCCAATTTAAAACTTGCCAACCGATTGCATGAGGCCGGCGTTTTGGTTTTATATGGTGTGATGGGCTATAAAACACATGCCAAAATGACGCTGGTTGTGCGACGGATTCATGGAAAATTAAAGCGCTACGTTCATTTGGGAACAGGCAATTATCATGAAAAAACTGCAAAGCTTTATACTGATTTTGGATTATTAACGAGCAATTTGATTATAGCTTCAGATGTTCAGATAATTTTTCAGCAACTGACAGGACTAGGTCGCACAGTAAAGCTCAAAGCACTTTGTCATTCGCCTTTTACCTTGCAAAAAAATTTACTCCAACTAATTAATTCTTGTAACCATGCAGCCCTCGAGGGTAAAGAGGCCGAAATAAACATTAAAGTAAATGGGCTCACTGATAAAGTTATGATTAAGGAACTTTACCAAGCTTCGCAGGCAGGAGTTAAAATCAATCTTTTTGTTCGCTCAGTATGCTGTCTCAAACCGGGAATTCCTGGAGTTTCTGAGAATATTCGCGTTATTTCCATCTTAGGGCGGTTCCTTGAACATCATCGTGTTTTTTATTTTCGCCATGGAGAAGAAGAAAATATTTACTGCTCAAGCGCTGATCTGATGGAACGGAATCTTTATAATCGAATCGAAATAATGTTTCCTATTCTTGATGAAAATTGTCGAAAACGAATTAAAAATGAAATATTTAAAAATTATCTAAAAGATAATGCCAATGCCTGGGAAATGCAGGCCGATGGAAGTTACAAACCCATTGCGAATGGCGGCTACAGCGCACAGGATAAGTTAATTCAACTGTTTGCAAAAACCGAAGAGTAGTTTGATCTCACAAGAGAATTTTATTGGCCTTGCCAGGCACTTCACGGGCCAAGCGAGGAACTAAATAACCCGGCAGAATACTTTGTAGCCGCTGATGAATAGCGAGCGCCGATTCTTCGTCCAAATCGAAATGCGCTGCACCGGAAACCTTATCTAACACATGTAAATAGTAGGGCAAAACGCCACAGTCAAATAAAGATTCAGATAAATCAGCCAGAACTTCAGCCTTATCATTAATGCCTTTCAAAAGCACAGTTTGATTTAATAAATGAAAGCCGGCTTTCGCTAAATTTCTACAACCCATTTTAACTTGAGCATCGAGTTCCTGGGCATGATTGCAATGAAGAACCATGACTTTACGCAACTTTACCCCTGTCATTATACTTAAAAACGTTTCATTAACTCGTTCAGGTAAAACAACTGGAATGCGTGTATGAAAACGAAGGGTTTTTAGATGTGAAATAGTTTCTAGCTGATTAATAAACTCGCTAAGAACTGCATCAGTAGCTAATAGCGGATCACCACCGCTTAAAATAACTTCAACAATAGATTGGTCATTGCGAATGTAATCTAAAACAGCTTGCCAGCCGTTGCGTCCGGGATTGTTATCCTGATAAGGAAAATGGCGCCTGAAACAATAGCGGCAATGTACGGCACAGCTCCCTGTTAGAGTCAGTAAAACACGTCCTTGGTATTTATGCAGCAGACCTTGTAAGGGATTGGCTGTCACTTCAACCAGGGGGTCGACCTCATAATTATCGGAAACCACTAATTCATCATTAACAGCAAGTACTTGTAAAAGTAAGGGATCTCTTGGATTTTTCTTTTCCATGCGCTCAGCAAAACCACGGGGAACGCGTGTTTTAAATTGTTTTTCAGCATCTAAATTACCTAATTCTGAAGGTAACAATAAAAAATCCAGCAATTCACCAACGGATTTAAAACCCTGCGCCAGAATTTTTTGCCAAGTCAAAGAGTCATCTCGCATTAATTGTACAAAATTGATAAACTGCGCGAACTCTAACGAAATTGCAACAAAATCTCAACAGCGGAGCACGAATGGCTACTTATGGCAGCAACGATTTAAAAAATGGTTTGAAAGTAATGGTTGATAACGCACCCTGCAATATTGTCGATTGCGAGTTTGTTAAACCTGGTAAGGGCCAAGCTTTTACCCGTATCAAAATCCGTAATTTAAAAACTGGTCGTGTGGTTGAACGTACACTCAAATCAAATGAAACGCTTTCTTCAGCTGACGTCGCCGATGTTGAAATGCAATATCTTTATAGTGACGGTGAAGCCTTTCACTTTATGGTTCAAGATAATTTCGAACAATATGCAATTAGCTCAGAAGCCTTAGGCGATGCTGCTCAGTGGCTTAAAGAACAAGACATTTGCATCGTAACTCTTTGGAATAACGAAGCCATTCTGGTTACTCCTCCCAATTTTGTGGTGCTCTCCATTACCGAAACTGATCCTGGCCTAAAAGGTGATACATCAGGAGGCGGCGGCAAACCTGCGACCTTGGAAACAGGAGCTGTAGTTCGTGTTCCCTTATTCGTCCAAACAGGCGAATTAATTAAAGTTGACACTCGGAAAGGTGAATATGTTTCGCGTGCAAAAGAATAGGCTTGCATAAATGGAAACCCCGCCATAAAGACGGGGTTTCCATGTAGAGATACCTCTTTAGGGTAAATATTACCAACCGCCAAACCAGCCACGAGTAGATACACCTCGATACCCACGCCAGTAGCCGCCATTACCCCAATTACTAGTACCTAAACCAACTGATATTGTGTTGGCACTCCATCCACGATTACCCCAACCACGATTACCCCAACCATGATTACCCCATCCACGATTACCCCAACCCACAGAGTAAGTATTACCCCAAGGACGGGCACCATAATAACCGGCAGAATAAACATAATCGGCTCTTGGTTGGTATCCAGTATTGGAATGGGTATAAACAGAACAACTTGTAGTAAGTAAAGTTGCTGGGACAAATACTAATGCAGCTATTATTATTTTTTTCATGATAACGTTCCTTGTTTAGTTTTGCATGTATATTATACGACACGATCACAAAATATACAAAAAATTTACAAAAAAAATTCTTTACCATGGAATCAAGCAGTAATTGCTAAAAATAAATACATAACAAGATAAGACTGGGTAGGTATTAATACATTAGTGATAGAAAAGCCGTGACTCTTCAGCGGGATATACAGATTAGGAGAAATAAAAAAGCTAAATGAATAAAACTAGAGCAACTTTTCAGTTGCTCCAATCTTTAATATTGTTAACGATTAAACGCATAAGAAGCGGACATTTCATCTTCAATTTCTAACTCTTCTTTTGATTCTCTCTTGGGCGTAATTTGATCAACCAGTGTTGAAACACTGCGAGTTATAAAGCGGATTAATTCGAAAGGGGTAGAGACTAACGTAACAAAAGCTAAGGGGAGGATTAATGCAAAATGAACTGCAGAGTCAAGAAAATAAGACTTTGCTAATTCTTGTTCATGATTATATTTATTTGCATCATTCCGATAATGGATAGCACTAAACTGATGCCAAGCAGCTTGAAAGAGACCAACAATACCTGCTGCCAGTTCAATAAAGGCGGGCAAAGTAAATAATATTAACAAACAAGGCGGACTAAAGGCTGCTAAAGCAACTCCCAAACCAGTCAAAACCGTTAGTAGAGGAACTGCAAGACCCAGTGCAATAGCATTCACACCCTCTTTCTTATCTACATAAGGCTTAAAAAAACAAGACTTCAGATCTTTTTTCCACATCATAATCGGAGTTGCTATCCGTTGAAGTAATGCGACCTCAACAGTAGGTAGGAATTTATCTCTTTTACCGTCCACTTGTGTGCCGTAAAAAATACCCAGGTTACGAATATCTATGAATATTTCCATAAAGCTACTATCACGCAGTCCATAACCAGCAATTCTAGGTGAGCCAAGTTTGTACATTTTATTAGATCCTTGAGTTAAAAAGTAAACCATACCGTTTTCTTATACAATGTCAATAATGATCCATTGTTGCTGGCTAAGTAGTTGCAAAATAGGTAATTTCTCAGCTAAATGAATTTGACGAATAAGATGTAGCGCAGCATAAATTCTCAGAAAAATTGAGAATTTCGGACCAATATTTAATCATCCGGGAAATCATCCAAATATTATTCTCTAAAATTTTCAAATTGGAGAGGTAATTTAATATCGGATTTCTTTAAAAAAGCGATGGATTCTTGCAGATCATCCCTTTTTTTTCCCGTCACACGGATTTTTTCACCTTGAATAGAGGTTTGTACTTTCAATTTATTATCCTTAAGTAACTTAGAAATTTCTTTTGCTGTGGGTTGATCGATACCTTGTTTGAAAGTCATGTTCAGCGAGTATGTTTTACCGATATGAACGGGCTTATCTTCAATATCAACACCTGATGCACTGACGCCCCGCTTGGTGCAATGATTTCGAAACAGATCTTCTAACTGCCTGACCTGAAAATCTGACTCTGACTTTAGAGTTACTGTCAGCTCTTTCAGTTCAATACTGGATACGACTCCACGGAAATCAAAGCGGGTGCCCATTTCTCGGAGCGAATTTTCAACAGCATGACGCAACTCTACATCATTTACTTCAGACACAATATCAAAAGATGGCATCATTCTCTCGCAATAACAGTTTATTAAGTTGCTCATTCTAACTAAAAAAAAAAGCTTTTGCGCCCTTATGCAGACAATTTGTTAAATGAGTGTAAAGAGGGATCAAAACCTACGTAAATAAAAAACATTTGGATATACTCTGCTTTCTTTTTCAACTCTAAGGGCTTTATATGGCAAAGCATACAAAATTAGTACTCGCATGCGGATTAATATGGACTACTGCCATGCCTTTATATGCAGGGACTAATGATATTAAAGAATTAGTTCGCTTTCTCACATCCAAAGAAATACTCGTACCTTCAAAAGATTCTCAGCCTGTTCCGCTTAGTTACTACATTGGAAATGCTGAGGATGTGGGTAAATATTTTGGCGACTATATTTGTGCTAGCAATGACACTTGCTCGGTAATTGATTCCTTATATTCAAATCCATACGCAATCCTTGGCCATGGCTTACCTCCCAATGCCGGAACTCAGCAAGAAATTCTTCAAGCTCAGGCTCAAATTGAAAGGACTGACATGAAATATGGTGCTGATATCTATGATGCTGCAACCTGGCAAATCGCTTTGGCACTAGCTGCTAAAAATGGTTATCTAGAGGAAAATCAGGCGAGAAAACTAATAGAAAACCAGACTCAAAGTATTTCAAACAGCCAAAATAGAGCCACTGATAAATCGTTTAAATATGGCTATCAGCAAACAATAACTAATCCAAAAGCAGCCTTTGCCTTTCGGATGATAGCAACAGAATTTCAAAATAAAGATCCCTTTTATCAAAGCAAATACCAAGACTATGTTAGCTGGGATTATGATCCGGAAAAACTGGCAAAAAATGATCCTAAACACCACTCCGCCGATTTTTTTAAATATGTAAGCACTTGGTCAGACTGGAAACCAATTACCGGTGAAAATGCCTGGGCAATGTTGCTTGGTCCTCTGCAAGCCGAAGCCCTAATGAACAAAGGCCAAGTTGCTCCCGATTCGCTGGCACTAAAAAATGCGATCGCCAGTCTTTATGCCTTTTCAGCAATGCAAGCTGGTATCGGTGCCTTTTATTACGCGCCCGGCGGTTCTCAAGGAAATCAGGGACCGATTCCTCAAGGTGAAATCTCAGTTGAAAATAACTTTTCCGTTTTAGGCGGTTTGCAAACTTTAAAACAGATTTTGTCAAATACTGAGCAAACACCAGAAGTTATCAAAGCTCTTGCTGATATCAAGGTTATGCTTTATGGCGGAAAAACTGTGAATGGTTTTGAAACACTTGGCTTGTTAAGTTTCCTTTATAATGGCGCCTATGATCAAAAACACCATTATTTTTACACTCATGGCACAGCGGCAACGCCTTCCTCCACAAATGATTGGGTTGCCGATAAATCAGATGCAAGCGGATCAATGGCCGTTGATATTAATACCTGGGGAATTTCAGCCTTAGGCGCTGAAACCATTGATAAATGGTATGGCTCAGGCACGGCCCTGGCAATTTGGCAAAATGTTATCAAAAAAGGAGGTTATTATAATAATGGCCGTCTTTGGGGTGTCGGCTATACCTTAAATAACAATTCAGGCTCAAATCCTGAAAAAATCATGTCAACTGAATGGACTGCTGGGGCTATCAATACTGCTAATTCTTTGATTGCTTATTATGAGAAACAAGGCGTTGATACCACCGAATTGAGAGCCAATCTTGCTGAAATGCAAGAAGGTATTCTCAATTTACGAAATGATAATTACCTTTCAGCAAATTTTAATAAAGCCACACCCAAAGAATACTTTGTCACCGTTCCTGCTTCTGCTGGACAGGCTTATCTCTATGCAAGCAAACGTTTTGCAATTCCTTTCGGCTGGAATGCTAACACGCTGCCGAGTACCACCTCAAATGCCTGGGTTTTAATGAATGAGTTTAAATTTAATCCCTTTCAATATTTAGGCAAATTAACAGGTGAAGATTATGAAATTCCTAAAAAGGTTGATATTAGCGGTGGTGACGCCCCCCCAAAAGAGGATGCATTGCCAAAGGCGGTCACTATCAAATTCACCGCAGGAGATTTAGGGCCTATAAGCAAATTGAGCCTGAGCTACAATCTGGATGGCTCAAAAACTCAATGGACACCAGCAGCAACCCTTGAAAATGTCCGGGAAGGTAGTGCAAAGATACCGGCTAAAACCAAGGCACTTTCCATCGCCTTTAATAACAATGGCTGGGCTGGTGCTTGTCAACTTAGACCTGCTACCAAAATTTGCAAAGATGATGATTGCAACGAACTAAAAACTCTGATTACTCGATGGAGTAAAGATGGTTTAGGTGATTGTCTGGTTGAATAAGCAAAAATGTATCGTTGAGTGAAAGCTCAACGATTTTACTCTACGGTGAAGCAAGCGGATAACTTATCTCCTAAAGTTAATTCAATTTGATCTCCCTTATCAATCCGTCCTGTGCCTTCCGGAGTTCCAGTAAAAATTAAATCGCCAGGCTGCAAAGCAAAGCTCCTGCTTAGATAAGAAAGAAGATACTCGATATTAAATAACATACGATTGGTAAAACCCTGTTGACGAACCAAGCCGTTTTGTTTCATAAGAAAATGTAGCTCATTGGGGTTTTCTATTTCTTTAGCGTATATAAAGGGTGAGACTGATGCGGCATAATCAAAGCCCTTAGCTAAAGTCCAGGGCAAGCCATTTTTTTTAGCAACCGCCTGTAAATCCCTTGCAGTCAAATCAAGTCCTAATCCATAGCCGGCGATTAATGACAAAGCTTCTGATTCCTGGATGTTTTTAGCATTTTTCCCGATTAATAATACCAATTCAGTTTCATAATCAATTTCTTTTGAAAAAGCCGGTAACCTAATTGTGGGTTCTGTATTCAAGGCAGAGGTTGGTTTTAAAAAAACCAAGGGCCAATCTTCCTTTTTATTGTTTAATTCTTTTATATGTGCTGCATAATTTCGACCAATGCAGAAGATATTAGCGACTTCTTGCGCTTTATTATCCTTTTTGAAATAGACCTTTTTCATTGGAACCTCAATTCTTACCAAAAAAGCCTAGTTTATATCTTAGAGAAGAAATGTTAAATTATTGCTCCTTTTTTATATCCAAATTAGGTGTTTGTGCATAGCTATCAAGATTTAATCAGTATTTTTTCAGACTGCTTTTATACCGAATACCATACTGAATTAGTAAAGGGCGATAGTGAACCACTCTATCTGCCTGCAACGGGAAAACAGGCTTTCCACCAGATAATTTTTGCGCATGGTTTTTTTAGCTCAGCGCTGCATGAATGCTCGCATTGGCTTATTGCTGGTGAAGAGAGGCGGAAATTAGTTGATTTTGGTTACTGGTACGAACCCGATGGTCGAAATGCTGAACAACAAAAAATTTTTCAACAAGTCGAAGTTAAACCACAGGCTTTGGAATGGATTTTTTCAGTCGCTGCAAAATATCCATTTCGACTCAGTATTGATAATTTGAATGGCGAGAATACTGATACAGAAATTTTCAAAGACGCTGTTTATCAACAGGTAAAAAAGCTTTGCCAGCAGGGCCTTTCTCGACGCGCAGAGATTTTTCGAAATGCACTTTGTTGTTTTTATAAAAGTACTAAAGAATTAAAAATAGAGGATTTTGATCGAGAAACTCTGTCGTAGAAAGATATAAAAACCCTGCCAAAGTTCACAACAAGCTCAAAATTAGTCTATATCTAATATAAGGTTCAATAATAATGAAAACAGAATGATAACCTTATATAGCTATCCACCCATGTTTGATTTACCTGACAACAATCCCTTTGGCTTGAAGGTCGATGCCTTTCTGCGCTTGGCAAAAATTCCCTTTCAAACCGAATATACACTTTATCCCGGTGATGCTCCGAGAGGGCAATTGCCCTATATTATTGATGAGGGTGAGTTGATTTCTGATAGCAACCAAATTATTAATTATTTAACAAAAAAATATAAAGTTTTACTCGATGCCCAATTAATAGACGCGCATAAAAAACTGCAATTTTTAATCACTCGCATGCTTGATTCCCATTTATATTGGATTATTTCTTATTCACGCTGGCAAGATAAGCAAAATTGGTCAGCTTTTAAAGCTGAATTTTTAAAACAGGCTCCGGAAATTTCTAATGAAGACATTGAAAAAGCACGTGAATACTGTACTGAAAAATACTATTTTCAGGGAATCGGCCGCTATGAACCCCATGAAGTTTATGAAGCTGGCATTGATGATTTAAAAACAATAGATGCGCTTTTAGGCGATAATGATTGCCTATTCGGCGGTGATGTCCATTCTATTGATGCCTCTTGCTATGGATTTATCGCAGCAATTTACTACTTTGATATTGATACACCGCTTAAAACCTTTATTATCAAAGAAACGTCGCTGGGGCCCTATGCGGACCGGATACGAAAAATGCTCGGGTATTAAGCCATATAGCCGTTGTTGATATTCTTGGCAAAGTTTCAAGGTTTTGTTACCTTTGTTAAATTATCAATACAAATTCGTTTTTTTTATGAAAGATTTAATTTTAGCTACCTCAAATCACGGCAAAATAGCCGAACTAAAATCCATTCTAGGTTCAATAAATTGCATCTCACAATCTAAATTAGGGATAAGCGATGCTGAAGAAACTGGGTTAAGTTTTGTAGAAAATGCACTTTTAAAGGCGCGTCATGCAAGCCGTTTGACGAATAAACCAGCTTTGGCTGATGACTCTGGTTTAGTTGTTCAAGCACTAAATGGCGCACCAGGCCTTTATTCTGCCCGATTCGCAGGCCAAAACTCCACGGATGATGACAATATTGAATTATTATTGAAAAAGCTCGAAGGAATACCCTCATCAAAGCGACAGGCTTATTTTTACTGCGCTATTGTTGTCTTAACCCACCCTGAAGATCCGACTCCATTGATAGCCACTGGCAAATGGTGTGGCTCTATTATTGATAAAAAAATTGGCCAACAGGGTTTTGGCTATGATCCCATTTTTTATGTTCATGAACATCAATGTACAGCTGCTGAATTATCTCCAGATATCAAAAATACTATAAGTCACCGCTCCCTAGCCTTGCAAAATTTGCGGTATCAACTTGAGGATTTCTTGAAACGATAGCTGGGAGGTTTAAAGTTTTAAATAGACAAGGGACTATGCCAAATCATGGAGGATGCCCGGCTGCGCGGCAAGAAAGAATTTTTTCGTTGGGTGTAGCCAATTTTAAGTGAGCATTTCTTAATGGATATATTCTGAGTTTAAAGCCGATGAAAGCCGATCCTGCAGGAAGGGTCAGATTTTGAATTTAGGTTGAGAAAATCGCATTAAAAAAGCGCAACATAGATCAACTGCGTAAGCGTTACTAAATCGATATAGCTCTGAATTTCAAATCCTTGATGAAAGCCCATCCTGCAGGAAGGGTCAGATTTGAGTCCAGGTTGAGAGAAAATCAATTTAAAAAAGCGCAGCATGATCAACTGCGTAAGCGTTACTAAATCGATATAGCTCTGAATTTCAAATCCTTGATGAAAGCCCGATCCTGCAGGAAGGGTCAGATTTGAGTCCAGGTTGAGAGATAATCAATTTAAAAAAGCGCAACATAGATCAACTGAGTAAGCGTTACTAAATCGATATAGCTCTGAATTTCAAATCCTTGATGTAAGCCGATCCTGCAGGAAGGGTCAGATTTGAGTCCAGGTTGAGA